>CARTIQ010000001.1:0-5548 GCA_949068525.1 uncultured Eubacteriales bacterium
AACAAATGAGAATTGCAAAGGCCATATACCGATGGGTTGCTAAAAATATAACTTATGACTTTGAAAGCATTGAAGGTGATCCAGACACACGACCATTTATGAAGCCACAAAACGCCCTGCTTGTTTTTAATCAAAAAAGCGGCGTCTGCGCAGGATATGCAAATCTTACTAATTTAATGATGAGGATGGCAGGTATCCCGAGTGCATGCACTACCTCTATTAAGGGCAAAAATACCAACGACAGTCATGCCTTTAACCTCATCTACCTTGAAGGTAGTGCTACAAATCATAAAGGTTGGGCTTTATTAGATGCAACCTGGGCTGCTCCACAGTCAGACAAAGACCTTAATGCAACCACTCCAACCGTAGAAGGACCGATAAAACTTAATGAAGAAGAGTTAATTTACAATAATATGAATTGTTTTGGTGAAGTTTTTTATGATGATTCTGCCGATTTATCTTATTCTATATATGAACGATTAGAAGAGATAAACGCGGTAAAAGATCCTACCAAAATGGATAGAGTTGAGGAATATATCGCAAAGGTACGAGCCATTTCTGAAGGTGCCATTAAAAAATACTCAGACAACATGGTGGGCAATGTCGATAATGTAAATCAAGAAAGCCAATCTGAGCTTGATAAAATAAATCATGAATACCAAGATATTGTTACATTTAAAGATTTTGAAGTTTTTTCAGAGATAGATGAGGAAATTGGTAAAACTAATTTTTTTATTTCAGCAACAACATCATTAACTCAAGATGAGGCGGAAAGCCTCGCTAAGGCTCAAATTGAAGAAAGTCAAGAGAATTTATACGTTACAAATAGTCAAAATAATGCTTTAAGTAATATTAAAATGTATTTTCCTGGATTTTACAGTGCAAATAAAGACCTTGCAGAAGCAAATAAGTCTATACTCAATCAAGTTTACCATAAAATAGGATTTATTACGGACACCTCTTTTGACGAAAGTTATTATACAGACATGAACGAAGAACTTAAAAAGATAAACGGAGTCAAATACGAATTGTGCGGCAATGAAGGGAATGCCTATATTAAAGTGAGCGTAGATGCTGGGGATCCTGCTAAAAATGTCCAAATCCCAAAAGACTTAGTAGACCTGAGTCTAGAATTTGTTATAGATGAGGGGATTGAGTCAGTGACTTTGACAGGCGATGAAATAATTAATACATCAGAGTTAGCTTTTTACCTTGAAAACATAGATACAACAAACTCAAATAAGTATATTGCAGAAGGTGGCATACTTTATGAAAAAAATGCGGATGGCTCAAAAGGTACTGCAGTTGATCTTTTTAAGGGGATAGGAGACATAGAAAATGTTCATTATTGCACTAACAAGGATATCAACAATAAACTTATATCCATCACAATTTCTAACATCAAAGGTAATAAGTTTGAAAATATAAAGAAACTCCCAGAGCAATTAACACAATTTAATGTGCCTATAGAAATCGGCCGCGGTATTAGCGCGGTTGCCCTACACGGTAACGAAAAAATAAATGCAACTGGCATAATAGGGTTGAAAACAGTAAATATTACAAACTCTAATGTTTACTACGAAGCAAACGGTAGCCTTTACGAAAAAGACTCCAACCAACAAGTATTCCTACCTGAGGGCGTTGCTATCGTTAATAATAATTAGATATTAAGATAAATATTTATTAAAATGTTAACTTCCTAGCCAATTTCGCCACCAGCCCTGATGCTTATAAGGGTTAATTGTACGTGGTCACTAATTCACAAAGCTGTTTTATAGTTTTTGTTTACTCTCACAGCTCTATTAATCGCGGTTCGCCGTCATGGTCCTAGTTGCCTCCTAACATTGAAAATAATATATTGCAGCAAAAGGTGTATCCTTGATTTTCATGTTGCTTTACTCCCGCATAGTTGTTGGTAAGTAAAAAAAACAAAGAACCACACACCTAGTATAACTTTTATTAGGGGTAAATAATCAAATTTTAAGCGTTAAAAGTCCTATGAACACTAGGTTCATAGGACTTTACATATGGCGGAGAAAGAGGGATTTGAACCCTCGCGCCGGTTACCCGACCTACTCCCTTAGCAGGGGAGCCCCTTCACCACTTGGGTATTTCTCCAAATATCGTTAAACTTTCTTCTGCCACAAAATATCTTAAAAAACATTATAAAGTATCATCAAAAAAACGCTGCAAGTCATCTACCATTACACCTGAGTCAAGAAGCTCTTTTATTTGGCGCCTTGGCAACCATTTAACTTGAGCTACCTCTTTAGTTGTCGCATCTTTCAAACAAACCGGACCGGTGTAGTCAAAAAGCCAATTATCTCTAATGAAACGACCGGATTCTCTTACTTCTGAACTTACTAAACGCCCCGCACTCGATGGCAAAGTTAGCCCAACTTCTTCTTTGATTTCTCGCAAAACACCATTTAAACTGCTTTCTTCCTTTAACACCGAACCACCGACACCACATTCCCACATAAGAGGTAACCTAGCACAACTAGCACTACGTTGAGAAACCAAAAATTCGCCAAGGCGATTCCGAATCCATGCGTGCACAACTAAGTGGTAACACCCATTCGGGATCCTTGCTCCTCTAACATGATTGCTCCCCACCAACTGACGTTGTCTATTATATAAATCCCACAACTCCATTTTAGCAACCTCATTAAAGCCAAAATTAGAAAAACGATTACATGGCGGAGGGGAAGGGATTCGAACCCTTGGTCCCTTGCGGGATCACTAGTTTTCAAGACTAGCTCCTTAAACCACTCGGACACCCCTCCAGCAAGACTTCCCGCTGCATTTATACGATATCACATTGAAAAATATTTGTCAACAGAGAAAAAAATATATTTTTAGCGAAAAATGTTGAAATTTTTTCACATATATAATATAATAATTTCGTAAATAATTTTCACTTTAATTTTAAAAAGGAGGCCGTTTAAAATGACGTGCATTACTAATATCTATAAAAAAGAATATTCCGAAATTTCTGACATTCAAGGCAAAAAGAACGTTTATTATAATTTGGTCAAAACGGTTTCAGGAAGGTTAACTTACTTCGGAATAGAAATTATAACAAAAACCGATGTAACTAATCCCGAAAAGGCCCTTTTTAACGGTATATCAGAGTCGGAAAATTACGTTAGAAATATAATTCAATTTTTGTATGAAAATTCAATAAATCCAGACAATTCATTAGAAATAATCAGTGATTTAGTCTCAGAGCTTGAATATACAAGTTGAACTGGCACAATGGTTTGAAAAATATTCACCATTTTTAAAAATATAATGTGAACAACGTTTTTGATTTGACTCCTATAAAAGGCGTAAAACAAGTATCTTAAAAAAATATGAGCAGCTCAAAATTAAACAGCCTGATATCTATTCTACACAGATATCAGGCTTTATGGTTTTTATACGTCTTTAAGGTTGTTGTTGAGGAGGGGCGCCTTTTATAACAGGAAGCCCACCGAAAGTCTGTGGTAGTTGGTCTTGATTCATGTTTGGCATGTAGACTTTTGCGTTGCCACATTGAGAAAAAGCATCCTTGGATTTTTTAGCAGTATTTTCTTGGCTATTAAAGCATACCTCTTTTAGATTTTCACAATTGCTAAACGAATTTGATTCTAACACTAAATCGTTTTCCATTGTTATTTTTTCTAAATTTGAGCAACTATCAAACGCTTCTCTTGCAATATCTCCTACAAATGTTGGGACTGCATATTCTTTGTCAGTTTTTCCCGCTGGGAATTTTTTTAATATGACCAAAAACTTCTTCGTCCTATCAAAAAGAACTCCGTTTCCCGACCAATAGTATGGACTCCCGAAAGACACTTCGATTTCTTCTAGACTATCGAAAGCAGCCTTATTAAAATCCAAGAAGCTTACTGTCTTTGAGACTAGTATTTTTTTTACTTTTTTAAAATTGCACGAAGAAAAGTCCACAGCTCCTACATTGGTAGCTATCTTTATAAATTCTGCTTCATTAATGCCTGTATTTTCGTATTTGAGGAGAATTGATTTCCCTGCCTCATCGCATCCTATTTCATTTCTAATTATTAGAGTTTTTGTAGTTTCATCATAGTAAAATAGATCGTTGGAGTTATTTGCCCCATCTGATGTATCCGTTACCACTTCAAGCCCATATAAAGATGATTCATGCAACTTTGGCATGTAGTAGAGTTTTGCGTTTTGACATAAATAAAAAGCATTCTTATCTTTTTCAGCTTCATCTATTGGGCTATTAAACCATACCTCTTTTAGATTTTCACAATGTCTAAACGAATATTGTCCTAACACTAAATCGTTTTCCATTGTTATTTTTTCTAAATTTGAGCAACTATAAAACGCTTCTTCTGCAATATATTTTACACTTGTTGGGACTTTATATTCTTTGTCAGTTTTTCCCGCTGGGAATTTTATTAATCCCAAATCATCCTCGTCCTTTTCAAAAAGAACTCCATCTATCGACGTATATGAGGGATTATTTTTATCCACTTCAATTTCTTCTAGACTATCTAAACCTAAACCAGCGATGTCTTCTACTAAAGCAAATTCGCTTACTGTCTTTGAGACTATTATTTTTTTTACATGTGGAAAATCCACCCCATAAAGTTTCACTTTTTTTACCCCATCATCTATAACTATAGTTTCTGCTTCCCCAATGCCTATATTTTTGTATTGGAGATTAATCACATCTAAAGCATCATCGGTATAAAAGTCGCTTTTAATTGTTAGAGTTTTTGTTATTCTATTATAGGTAACAATGTCATCGGAATAGTGAACCCCATTATTACCAGCATAAACAACAGCAGCGGCAACACCAAGAGCATTCACTCCTGCGCCAATTCCCTTCACTACGTCTGTCGCAGTGTTCTTACTCGAGTTTGGAGCAAAGGCAGGCATTTGTGTTTGGGTGGCATTTGCCCGCTGTGTAGAATTATCAGCCCCTTGCCACCACAACATGTCTGTATTTAATGAGCTATCTGTCGGCATATTATATGTTTCTGGTTCTAGTTTTGGTTCTGGTCGTTCTACATCTACCAGTTGCTTGTCTTTTAAAAACTGTACTGTTTGCAAAGCCGAAGGAATTTCATTAATACCTTTACCCATAATCCGGATCTACCACTGCTGTGCTTTTAGGCGTAATAGGCGAGTTTTGTTCTGTGGAAGGTGTTTTTATTGCGCTGCCATCAGCAGGCACTCGTCTAATAAAATTTTCTTGGCTCCATCCTTCTGTTCCAGGCGTAATAGGCGAGTTTTGCGCTGTGGCAAATGCTGCATTTGCTGGATTTTGCGGGTTTTCTACGCGTTGTCTTTCTACTTTACCATCTTGGTTTTGTAAAAATACTTTGCTTACTTCATCCGGTGACATTCCCGCATTTCTGGTAATGGGGACATTGGTTGGTAGCTTTCCTGAAGGATCTACTACGCTCGTTGAAGTATTTTGAAGCTTTACACCTTGCATTGCTCCGCTGCCGTTAGCAAGAGGATTATATGTGTTCGGAGTAAAGTGCACTTCGTTTTGAGCACCGGCTTGCAG
>CARTIQ010000001.1:5648-310482 GCA_949068525.1 uncultured Eubacteriales bacterium
ACAGCTTGTATTGCTCCGCTGCCGTTAGCAGGAGGATTATATGTGTTCGGAGTAAAGTGCACTTCGTTTTGAGCACCGGCTTGCAGTCCCATTCCGCCACCTTGTGTGATTGGTACATTAGGGTTTGGAATATTGGTTTTGTTTTGAGGAGCTACAGCTTGTATTGCTCCGCTGCCGTTAGCAGGAGGATTATATGTGTTCGGAGTAATCTCTATATTAGTAGCATTTTGTAATTGTATTTCACCTGCATTGGTGGCTTTCGATCTGTCAATATTTGTAAATTCATCATATACAGGCGGCATTCCTCTTGGTATATTTAAACCTTTTTGGGTGGTTGTGCTTACATCGTCGCCTGGGATCCATTCTCCTTGAAAGTTATTTAAGATATTATAACTTGTTGATTGCGCGGGAGATCCCTTTGCTGGAGAAGTTGGTCCTCCCCCTAAGCCCAGAGCTGCACAAGCAGATGCCGCAATTTCCGGGCCAAAACGATAAGCTAAATATGCTGCCCCCAGCCCTACAAACCCATACTCCAAAACTTTACCTTTATTCTTGCTAATATATTCAAACCAGCTCTCATTTTCTTCGCCGTTATTATTGCTGTCGAAATTATTTGTATTCTCACTATCCTGTAGAGACTCTACTTTGTCTATCAAATTCTTTAATTTACCATTTATCTTCTCGTTAAGCAACATTATCTGAGAAATTTTGGCAAACTCAGCTTGATTATCTTTTTTATAATTAGTCGTAAAAAGCAAAGCATTTAAAGTGTAGGAACCATCATCTGGTTTAAGTTTTACTTGATTTGCTAGATAACTAATATCATCTTTCAAGCCTTTTAAGCTTTCTTGAGATACTGTGCTGATATCTGGCAAACCGTCCTCCACATCTACTTGGAGTTTACTTAAAAAGTCATGCAATTCGTCTACCTGCTTAGTTGCAAGGATAAAACGAGAAAACGGCTTGTATGTGTATACTATATTTTCTCCATTGTCAACTTCAATTTCTCTCGTTGACGAAGATTGATGTGTTTGTGGTCGCTTATCCATTTCGCTCTGCGAACCTTTATCTTCAAAAAACGAATCAGCGAAAAAATCCTTGGTATCATCGTTTCCTAAATCTAAAAGTTCTTTATCTACACTACTATCGCTTTCGTTAAACATGTTCTTAACCGCCGTAAAAGCATTAACAGCACCATTAACAATACGCCTAATAAGGCCAGGTTGTGAGCTTACATTCTCTTCTTCTTTACCCATAAAGCCAGCATTATGAATGTTTTCCACATCTTTGGTTGAAGCATCAATCTCGACTTGTGGTTGGCCCCCTTTAGTAACTGCTTTACCGCAGAACTCATCGTTCTCGTAATCTATTGGCACATTTATTACAAGCTCATCAGGACAACCTTCAAATATATCATTACCATAATTAGGGGAAGTTTTGCCTTCAAATGAAACAATTTTTAAGTTTTCGCACCCACGAAACGCACCTTGCCAGATAAAATTCACAGTGGCTGGGATTGTTATCTCAGTTAAATTGCTGCAGCCTGCAAAAGCAGATCCTCCGATAGAAGTCACACTACCTGGGATTTTTATATCAGTTAAATTGGTGCAATTAGCGAACATATTGTTTCCGATAGAAGTTACTCCATCGTTGATGATTACTTTCTTTACATCGTTCTTATTAAAGGCCATACCATCTCCCACTGGGCCGCTGCCGCTAATTATTAATACCCCTGTTTTTTTGTTTAATTCATAACTAGCATTTCCCCCACAAGTGCCCTTAATTATCTCGGCATTGCCATCAATCGAAGTGTTTGCCATATCATTGGTTGAAGCATCAATCTCGACTTGTGGTTGGACCCCTTTGGTAACGTCCAAGCCGCAGAAGGAATCGCCATCGTAATATTCTGGCACATTTATTACAAGTTCACGATTAATATTAACAAACACATTCCCAGATTTGGCGGGGGAGGTTTTTCCCTTATAGTTAACAATTTTTAAGTTTTCGCACTCACGAAACGCATCTTCCCAAATAAAATTCACAGTGGCTGGGATTGTTATCTCAGTTAAATTGCTGCAGCCTGAAAAAGCAGATCCTCCGATAGAAGTCACACCGTCTTGGAGTTCTACTTTTTCTAAATTGACGCAGTTTAAAAAAGTAGCTGGTTTGATTTCCTCCACACTGCCTGGGATTGTTACCGAGGTTAAATTATCGAATCCAAAAAAAGTTTCTCCGGGAATAGAAGTTACTCCATCGTTGATGATTACTTTTTTTATATTTTCTTTTAAGTTATTCCAATCGTTAATAATATCGGCGGCGTCGCCATCATCCAAATTTGTGAAAATTGTTAGTGTCCCTGTTGCCTCATCAAACTCATACACATGTTCAGCATGCTTTCCTTCATAATAAGCATACCTTATATTACCATCCTGGGAGATCACTAACCTTGGAAAAAAAGCAGCACCTTCATCGTTCTGCACGCCGAATGCTAAATCAGAAGAACCTATAAAAGAGCTTGTACTATCAAAATTTTTTGCTCCCACACTAGAGTTAGTTGAGCTGTTCGTCGAATTGTTTAGGCTTTCAGTCGAATCCGTTAAAATTTTCTTAGGAAGATTCGAGTCCTCCTTTGAAACCATCAAATTAAAGCCAGGAGAACTTTGAGATATCTTCATGCTGTCGCCGGCTATGCTGTCGGTTGTACTACTAATATTAAATTTTGAACTACCTGTATGAATTGAAGAATCGTCCTTCGATCTCTTGCCAAAAATATCGCTATCAGATCCGCTAGAAGATCCGAAGCTAGCTACACTCTTAGATCTAGGCAGAGTTCCATTAAGCGTACTTTCAGAACTTGTAAAAAATCTCCTTGAACCACTACCCAAAAAACTGCTTTTCGTACCGAACATAGAGTCATTTACAACAGAGCCGTTCTCTTTATTAACCCCACTTTCAGAACTTGTAAAAAATCTCCTTGAACCACTACCCAAAAAACTGCTTTTCGTACCGAACATAGAGTCATTTACAACAGAGCCGTTCTCTTTATTAACCCCACTTTCAGAACTTGCTGAAAAATCACTTGTACTCTTGCCCCAAAAAAAGCCGCTGCCCGTTTGGGATATAGAGCCATTTATACTAGAGTCGTCGCTGTGGAATTTAACAGAATCGTTTTCTATTTTTGCCTCAGGAGGCACTCCACCAGCCGATGGCAAGTCAGCCGCGTTACGGCCTTTTCCGGTAATATTTATTTCTGTGGCATCTAGCACTGGATTTTCTGCCTGTGGCTCTACTGGATTAACATTTGTATTCGGCAGAACCACATTTTTATTTTGCATCACTTTGCGCAGATTTTCTTGTGCGGTTGTGTTTTTTTGTTTTGTTTCTACCACATTCTCTTCAATATTATTTTCACCTACTGAGGGCTGGCTTTCTTCCCTCTTTTCTGCACTGCTATTTTGGTCAGTTTTTACATTGCCGTCGAATCCAGGTATCTTAGGAATAACGCCATTGTTTTCAGTTTTTGTTTCATATTCATCTGAATTTTCGTGTGAAAATTTTTCACTACTATATGGCTTCCCTTTTCTTGCACTAATAGAAATTTGATCGTCTTGGGCCAAATTAGAAAGGTTCACAGCCGCCCCAACGCCTAGTGATCCTAAAAATGTGGTCAACAAAACTGCAGCTGTGGTTCTATTAGATAGCCCTCCACTTACGTTTAACAAATCTTCTTCACTTAATGTAGTCACTTGCTTATCTGCATACTTCAAAAAATCTTTTGCAGTAAACAATACGCCCTTTTTCCTTGCCAGAGGAACTATTTTATCCTTTATGAATTTCTCTTCATTAGGGATTTTTCCTCCATTTTTTTGTAAACTTCTGCTTACATCCACTAACTTAATTTTCAGATCTTCATCTGTTTTTGCCAAATTTAAAAACTTTTCTACATTTTTAATTGACATTATAAACACCTCTTTCTTTAATATACTCCGTATTTATATTATTTGAATATATTTATATTATCACAAAACAAAAAAATTGTCAATATTTTTTGTTCAAAATAAATTATTTACAATTTAAAAAGAAAAAAACCTTGTTTATTTGGTTATTATTTTTGAAATTAAAATAACTTTACTTCCAAAATCTGGTTCTCTCGTTAAACCAAGCATATATTTCTCACATTACATAAACATTTTCTCCAAATTAGAATAATATTTTTCCCACAAGTCGCTAAATTTTACTTTATGCGAATTCCATGGCTTTTTTCCTACAAAATGCAAAACAACAGGATTTTTAACTCCATCTTCCCAATTGTCCCTATCAATAAGCTTATATAAATATGGGTCTTTATCATATTTTGAACAGTACATTAACCCAACTATGGCACCATATTTAAAGGGCATGTCCATTATCTTTCTATAGCACACAGCATTTATTGCATCTTGGTCTGGGAAAATTAGGCTTTTATTCTCCCGTGTAGCCTTTTTCAAAAACTGTTCAAATTTCTCTTCTATGATGTCTTCTCTAACTTTATTTAAGTTCCACACAAGTGATCCCGAACATATATATTGGCTCATATCTGATATTTCGAGTTCTGATGCATGTTCTTCGCATTGCCGGTATCCATCTAAAACCCCTGCAACATAATTTTCGCCTATGTCCAAATTAAACATTTCTGTCAGATCTTTTAGCACCAATGTGTCGCTGTCTAGATATATACATTTGCTTTCATCCTTTAGCATACTACCTATTTTTAAGCGGTAATACATTGCAGTGCCCCAAAAGCTCTTTTCAAATTCTTTAAAGGCATCTCCCATATTTATTAAAGTTATTACGCTATTTTCTAATTTTTCATCTAACTTTTGTACTTTGACTTTATTTTCTTCAGAAAAATCATTTGTCACCATGATATAAAATCTTAGCTTTGTGTTAGGGCTCGCATTTTCTGAAGCTGAAACAATAGACACCAATGTGGGAGTTACATAATTGTTATCTGTTGCCATGGCTATTGGTATGGATGATATTTCTTTTTTTTTCTTCCCTATTCGCATCAGCTCTTAAAAAAACATTAGCCAAAAGTATCATAATTGCTGCAAAAATAATCACAAAACGTTTTTTTAAATTCCTTTTCATTTTTTTAAATCCTTTCTTTTTAAGTTTTGTTTATGTCTTGCACTTTTAAAAATGATCCTCGTTTTTTATTATCGAGGATCATTCTTAGATTTATCTAAATTTAGTTTAAGTTAGCATTATTCACTTTTCTTTTTTCTAGAAGAATAAAATTTGGTAAACATCACAAAAAGCGCTCCAGCAAACATGTCCGACAATATTATTGACCCAAATGTGTAAAATTCGTCGTTTGTAGGCGGGTTTTTAGATTTTGCTCTCTCTGCTTTTTCTTGATCATTTAAAATATCGATTAATGTATATGGACTAAAATGGTTTGTTTCAAATACTGCATAATTATAGTTCGATTCATTTTCAATGCGTAATATTTTATGCTCTGTATCGTCTGCATTTTGAATCAAATAGTACATCTTTAAATCTTCAATATCATAGCCATCTGGCACAGGTACCCATACTTCTACTAAATTTTCAAGGTTTAATGGTTCTACTTTGTTGTCGTTTTCATCTACAAAATATATTTGATACAATTGACCATGTTCTGTTTCTTCCAGAATATTTTCATCAAGTCCATGTTCTTGTAAATTTCCATTAACAAGCTCTACAACTAATCGCCAAGTTGCTGGAATTTGATTAAATCTATCCACAACTCTTACAAAAGTTTCATTTTCTAATTGAGCCTCAAAAATTCTTTCTGAGTCTGTTCCAAATGACGCCACTATTTCTTTAACGCTATATTCTTCTGCTGGAGGAATTTCGCTTATAGTTGCAGAGGGGTCATTTTTTTCGGTCCAGCCCATAAATGGTCTTGCTGTATTTGTCGAAGTAAATGTTTTTAGCTGTGCACCTTTTTTATAATCATAATAATCTTCATTCATCCATAGCCTGTAGTATCCATCCCCTAAATCAAAACGCGAAACATCATCTGGTACTAAATTGATATCTTCTGCTTTGCATAAATAATAAAAATCGTTAGCATAACGTAGTTTTGGCGACTGATCAATATTTAAATTCTTTAATATAGGCAGAGTAGCAACTGAGTATGCAGGAGACTCTAGATCTATATTGGGATATAACCACGACTGATAATCAAAAGCCGCCAAGTCTGCATATTTAAAAAGGCTTTGCCAACCCGGTTTAATATCATAAGGCGCACCATCATAACCAACACCGTACGCAGTAGCTAAATCTGCACGATAAAAGCAGCGTATGTCGTCTCCGGTTACTATTGAAGAATATCCTGATAGATTTGACCCCGGCCTATCATTTAAATAAGCCGCACTTATATATGCAACAACATCAATATCCGGATCGCCAGTCCCACGAATTTCTGGCGCAAGGCAAACACATCTCTCTCACACACAAACGGCGTCATATCCCATTATTCCTACCAGGTAACACAATGTTTTTCCATTGCCATATGTGTACCCTGTTCCATTAATATTTCCCGAAAAATAACAGCAAGATATGGTAACTTTACTAGACGTAGAAGGTGCACTCCCTAAAATGCCGCCTATTTCACTTTCACCAGTCACATTACCAGTTGCATAGCAATTAGAAATGTCTAAATTTGCATTACCACCATAACTAACATCGGCACATCCGCTTAACCCTCCAACATAAATCTTTCCATTTGCATTTGCTTCCGAAAAACACTCTTTTAGCGAAGATTTATACGATCCAACAAGACCTCCTACACCATTATTCCCAGTAATGTTTCCTTTCGATACACATTTTGTTGCCTTATCAACGTTCCCTGCTATTCCACCAACATAATCTCCTGTACATTCAACTTTACCTTTAAAAAAGCAGTCATGTGCCTCTTGGAGCCGTCCACTGATGCCTCCAACATTTTTGGTGCCATGAATATTTCCCTTACACGAGCATTGCTTTAAAATTCCTCTTTGAAAGTGGTTATCTGCATCACCGCCATATATATTCCGCCAACTCTTTCTGCCCCAGAAATTTCACCTGTAAATGAAGAATTTTCAATAACATAGTCAGTGCAATTGTTATATGCTCCAAGAATACCTCCTACGCAGTCTCCTCCCTGTAAATTTCCACTAACGGCACAATTGCTATAATTTCCTCCATTATGTGCTTGCCCGCAAATTCCTCCTATGAATTTTCCATTTCCTTTTTTACATTTTACATTTTCTAGTGTCAAATTTGTAAAAGTATTCGAACCTCATATAAATCCAAACAGTCCTGTATTATCATTTTCTCCATTAAGATATAAATTAGAAATTTTGTTTCCAGCTCCATCAAAAGTTCCATAAAAATTTGTATAGCCATTTCCACCCCATGAAGTAAATACACCAATTGGCTCCCATGGGTTTTCTTCACTACACATAGAAGAAAGATCTATATCATTTGCCAAAGTAATTTTTTTATCTCTAAAATTATTTCCACCATTTATAGCGTCCCTAAGTTCTACCATCCCTTGTGCATTATAGATAGTCCAATTCCCATCGTCTTCTGTATGGTTAGTATCCCCAAACACTCTTTGAGGCATAAAGGCTAACATCAAAGCAGCACTAATCACGACTGAGAGTATCATTTTCCCACAAGATTTTTTTGTTGCCCTTTTGGACATGTTTTGGTTTTCCTCCACTAAATTATTGTTTTTTCTTTTTACATTAATCATAAATTCCTCGCTCCTATTTTTTAATTAAAGTTTGCATGATATCTCAAAATATATTTTGAGATACTTGCACTAAAATATTACGACTAAATTTTGCCTAATTTTATAAGTTTCTAAACGTGCATATCTAATCTTTCTCTGCTAAACTTGAACAAAGTAAAAAATCTCAATATCGCTTTGGGACACTGAGATAAAAAATTTTATATTTTTTTAAGGACAAGCATTTTAATATCTGTAAGAAAAAACTAAACTAATTTTTTTTCATATCATTATGCAAATCTTGTTGAATCAACTTGCTGGAGGTTAATATTTCTACAAAAACAGGTAGAACATATTTTTCAAATTCGCCTGAGTTAATTTTTATTTTATCTAGAATTTTTCGTTCTCGGACCTCATCGTAAATTTTCAATCCTTCATTAAACTTTACTTTCACAAGTGTTTCTGAATATTCAAACCTTTTTTTTATTAACCTTAAAATTTCGTTGTCTATGAAATCGATCTGTTTCCTAATTTGCTCTAAATTCATAATAAATTCGCCTCTTTAAAAAAATCCAGCATAGCGATAGCCGAGACCGCCTCCACAACAGGCACTGCTCTCGGCACTATGCAAGGGTCATGCCGACCAGAAACTGAAATTCTTACCGGGTGGTTAGATTTAATACTTACAGTGTCTTGTGGCTTTGCTATGGACGGAGTAGGTTTAACCGCGCACCTAAACACTATCGGCATTCCAGAAGAAATCCCGCCCAAAATACCACCATGATTGTTCGTCCTGGTGAATATTTCTCCTTCGCGCAACGCAAAAGAGTCGTTACTCTGGCTACCAAACATCTTTGCAACCGCAAACCCTGCACCAAATTCTATAGCCTTAATTGCGGGAATTGCAAAAACCAGCGCAGAAATTTTACTTTCGATCCCATCAAATATTGGAGCGCCTAATCCTGGCGGCACATTGTCCAAAGCACACTCAATAACTCCACCAACACTGTCACCTTCACTTTTAGTCTGCAAAATTTTTTTTGCCATTTTTTCTTTTGCTTCAGGATTAATCACAGGAAAAATCTCTTGCGATAGCCTTTTTAAAAGTTTTTTTGAAATTTCCATATCAAAGTGATCATCAAATACATCAAAAATAGAGTAAACATGCGCACCAATGGTTATCCCTTTTTGTTCCAAAATTTGTCGACATATTGCACCACAAAAAGTCAATGCCGCAGTCAACCGGCCAGAAAAGTGTCCTCCACCATTAATATCGTTAAATCCGCGGTACTTTACATGTGCAGTGTAGTCTGCATGGCCTGGCCTAACTACGTCTTTTAGATTTTCATAGTTTTTTAATTCAATATTTTCGTTCTCTATTACACCACAAATTGGAGTACCAGTAGTGTAGCCGTTTATAACGCCAGACACAACCTTCGGTCTATCGGATTCCCTCCGCTCAGTTGTAATCTCACTTTTTCCCGGTGCCCTACGCTGCATTTGCAGATATACTTGTTCAAAATCGATCTTTTCACCAGCAGGGATACCGTCTAAAACCGCACCGATGGCTGTACCGTGACTTTCACCAAATATTGAAATTTTTATATTTCCATTATAAATCGAGGACATTCACACATCCCCCAAGTTTATTGTAATCTTCAAAAAATGACGGGTAAGACTTGCTAATGCTCTCCGCATCCGATATGCAAACCTTTTCCTGCGCAAGTATAGCCGCAACAGAAAAAGCCATTACAATACGATGGTCGTTAAACCCGTTTATCTTAGCGTTTGCAAAGCTTCTCTGGCCTTGTATAAGCAGTCCATCATCCGTCTCTGTAACATCCACGCCCAGATTTTTTAGCCCATCATATAGCGATTTTAATCGGTTGCTCTCTTTAAACTTTAACCTGGAAGCCCCAAAAATCTGGGTAGACCCCTCTGCGCAAGCTCCCAATATCGCTAAAATCGGTACCAAATCCGGGATTCTTTCTGCAAAAATGTTTCCTTCAACTAATTTTTCTGGCAAAACCGTAACTTCATCTTCACCATAGCTAACTTTAGCGCCCATTCTCTCCAGTAAATTAGCGATGATTCTGTCTCCCTGCAGAGAATTTGGATTCACTCCACGCACCGTAACAGGATCTCCAATAGCTCCAGCTGCTAAAAAAAATGCCGCCTGCGACCAATCGCCCTCAACAGCATAATTTCTTGCGCAATATCTCTGATTTCCAGGGATCTTAAACCCTTGTTCGGTTCTGCTCACTGTTACGCCAAAGTCCTCCATTGTTTTTACCGTCATGTCAACATATCCACTGCTGCCGCACGGCGTCGCTAGGATGATTTCGCTGTCTCCCGGCAAAAGGGGCAATGCAAATAAAAGTCCCGTAACAAACTGCGAACTGATGTCCTGCGAGATCAAAAATTTGCCCGGTTGCAACCTTCCGCTTATCGAAAATGGCAAAATTCCGGAATACCTGCACTCTACCCCAAAATTAGGTAAAATTTCTGCAAAAACATCCATAGGTCGCGAGCTCAAGGTGCTAGTCCCCTCAAACTTAGCAGATAAGCCAAACGCACTCACAATCGGAATCAAAAAACGCAACGTAGAACCAGATTCTCCACAGTTTATAGTTATATGATCTTTTAAAAACGCAGCCCTAGCATCGATAATCAGCCTCTCCGAAACTAAGCTAGCAAATGCGCCCAACGTTCTTGCGGCATTGATCGTCGCCATCACATCGTTAGAGATTTCTACAGGATATATCTCACAGATTCCTCGGCTAAGCAACGCGCAAATTATCGCCCGGTGAGTGTAACTCTTAGAAGGCGGCGCGACAATAGTTCCAGAAAGCTTTTTGGGGGTAATAAGTGCAGTGCTCATCAAACTAGCCTCCAATATATTTTTTAAGGTCGTACTTCTTAACTCTCTTCACAAATCCCTCTCCAATGCTTTTTATAAGGACTATATCAAAAAATTCTCCGGTAGCTTTTTTATCAACCTTCGCAATCTCCGCCAACTTCTCCATATCACAGTCAATCTCGTATGGCAGGTTGTACTTTTGCAAAACAGAGATTAATTCTTCATAAGTACCAGAGTTAGTAACAGCCAAATTCTCGCCAGAACGCACAGTATAAGCCATACCAATAGCCACTGCTTGGCCATGCGTATATTTGCTAAAACTATAAAACTTCTCTATAGCGTGCCCCAAAGTGTGCCCAAAATTTAAAAGTCTACGTTCACCATATTCCAGCTCGTCCTGTTCAACAAGCTCCTGCTTTATGCTTATACATTCAAAAATCAGGTCCGTAAGGATATCCTCAATCTTGCAATTTTTGATCATATTAAAAAGCGGCTTGCTCTTTATCAGGCCATATTTTATAGCCTCTGCCATTCCGTCCTCCAAAGACTGTTTCGATAAAGTCGACAAAACACCAATATCAACAAGCACAAGCCTTGGTTGATAAAAAGTACCAATAAGATTTTTACCGTGCGCCAAGTTAACCCCGTTCTTACCTCCAATAGCCGAATCGATCTGCGCCAAAAGCGTTGTTGGGATCTGTACCAAATCGATACCCCTCATATAAGTCGCCGCAACAAATCCAGCAATATCGCCAACAATACCTCCACCAAGCGCAACAATTAAGTCAGAACGCGTAAATTTATTTTTAATCAAAAACGAATATATTCGCTCCACTGACTGAAGCGTCTTTGAAGATTCCCCATGTGACAATACAAACAAGAATACCTCAAACCCGTTGCCAATCAAAGAGTCAGTAAGGTCCCCCGAATACAACTCGTTAACAATATCATCGGTAATTATCAAAACTTGCTTAGCAGGTGAAAATTTTTTAATGTGATCTCCAGAAGTCCGCATCAAATTCATATCTATTAATATTTCGTAAGGAGCGTTCGTTTTAAAGTTAATTTTTTTCACATTTTTCACCCACGTCATAAATTTTATGCTAGAGTTATTGTTTTTTAATCGTCAAAAATAAACAAAATGAGTCAAATAACTAATTAAATTTTATTATATCACCATGTTGCAACAAAAACAACCCCCATGTTTTCGGTTTTACAGTGTTAAAAGATAGCACAGTGGTTATTTAAAAATTAGCGCAAAAAACAAAGGCGAGATCCGTCAGTGCATCTCGCTTTTATTATTCAAAATTCAGTTTTTTACAATGTCCTTAGCAACTTCATTAGCAAGAATTAGCCCCATAACGGACGGCACAAATGGCGTGCTGCCAATAACCTTATTGTCACCCAATTTCGCAGTATAACCCTCCATATTTGGGGTAATTGGCTTTTCTTTCGAATATACCACTTTTAGAGATTTTATCCCCCTTTTTTTCAGTTCAGTTCTCATAACACGGCACACCGGGCAAACACTAGTCTTAAAAATATCTGTAGCCTCAAATAAAGTAGGGTCCAGCTTATTACCAGCACCCATTGCACTTATTATCGGGATATTCCTTTGAGTGCATTTCTCTATCAGTGCTATTTTGGTCGAGATGGTGTCAATTGCATCAACAACATAGCTACAGCCTTCAAGAATCGCGTAATTACTGTCTTTTGAGCAAAAAATTTTATGCGTGTCAACAATTGCAACCGGGTTTATGTCTAAAATTCTGCTTTTTTCTACAGAGACTTTGTCTTGCCCGATTGTACTATGAAGTGCTAGAATTTGCCGATTTATGTTAGTTATGTCTACAACGTCATTGTCTACCAGTACAAAGCTGCCCACGCCAGCTCTGGCCAAACCTTCTGCTACATAAGATCCCACTCCGCCCAGTCCAAATATTGCTATTTTTGTGTTGTTAAGTTTTTGCAAGGCTTTGTTGCCCCACACTAGGCTAGTCTGCACAAATTGATCCATCTGTATTACTCTTTTCTACGCTAATTCTATGTATCTATATTTTATCACAAACCCCATCATAAAACCAGTTTTGTCAATCTTTAAAATTAAACTTTTGCAACCACTATTGATTTTGTTCGCATGTTGTTGTATAATTATCTTTGAATCAATATTGGCCTGCTGATGTGGTGGAATAGGCAGACACAAGGGACTTAAAATCCCTCGGTAGCGATACCGTGCCGGTTCAAGTCCGGCCATCAGCACCAACGTATGTTTTGCAATGTCAGCCTCTCTTTGCTTAATTTAAAATTTTTATTGTTTTTATATTATTTTTCACTGTTCGTTTTGGGGAGTAAATAAATCATAAAATCAATTGTCTTAGCTTCTATCATTATTACATATTCCAAGAATTGTGATAGCCTCGATTGTCATCACATATTATTTATCACAAACGCAGGAAGAGCGGCTATTTTTACGTATCTATTTTTATGTATAAATTTAAAAGGAGAATTTTTGTGTGAAAACTCTGAACGATTTAAAACCAGGTCAGTTCGGGATTGTAGAAAAAATCACTTGCGATAAAGGTCTGAGGCGGAGAATTGTTGATATGGGCATTACGCCGGGGGCTCTTGTTATTATGAAGCGGATAGCTCCTTTTGGTGACCCTATTGAAATAAATGTCCGCGGTTTTGATCTTAGCATCCGAAAGTCAGAAGCGCAAAATATTCAAATTAAAGAAAGGAAATGATTAATGTCTACATCTACGACGATGTTGAACAACCATGTAAAAAATTTTAATGGTCGGTCAAAAACGCTTAAAATTGCTTTGGTTGGGAATCCTAACTGCGGCAAAACTACGCTGTTTAATGAACTTACCGGAAGTAACCAGCATGTTGGGAATTGGCCTGGTGTTACTGTTGAAAAAAAGGAAGGAAGTCTACGGTTTAGAGGGATACAGATCAATATCCTTGACTTGCCAGGGATTTATTCTCTCTCTCCATACTCTTCGGAAGAGATTGTTACTAGGGTTTCTTTGCTTGAAGATAGTTCTGATTTGATCATTAATATTGTTGACGCTACTATTTTAGAGCGTAGTTTGTACCTAACAACGCAACTTTTGGAACTGCAAAAGCCAATGATTATTGCTTTTAATATGACAGATGTTGTTGAAAAAAAGGGCGATATCATTGACTATAATAAGTTTCGAAGTGAACTGAATGTTCCCATTGTGCCGATATCTGCAAACAAAGGGATCGGAGTTAACGAACTTTTGGATTTAGCTCTTCGGTATGTTGAAAAAAAAGACAACTCTAAAACAGTGAAAAAAATATACAATGATAAAGTTGAAAATGTTATTTCTAGAATAGAAAATGAATTATTAAAAAGTTTTGATAATGAAAAAATAGAAAATAAAACGAGTTTACGTTGGATTGCTGTCAAACTTTTTGAAAATGACAAATTATTAATGCAAAAAATAAAGCTAACAAAAATACAGTTAGAAAATATAAATTTGTATAAAGGCACGATAGAACTGCCACCGCACATGGATGAGCAAATGCTGATAGCCGACCAGCGCTATAAATATATATATGATTTATGCACGACTGCAATCAAGCGTAAGCACACACCAGAACACATCACTTTAACCGATAAGATCGATAGAATAATTACAAACAAGTTTTTTGCTGTGCCTATTTTTGCCATCATGATGATTTTTATTTTTTATATCACATTCGGGCCAGCTGGTTCTTTTTTGAGAGATCAGTTCGAATTTGTGATTAAAGATATGTTTGGCGGTTTTGTGTTAAATCTATTGACCAACCTTGGCGCTTCGTCGTGGTCTAAGAGCTTGATAATTGACGGGATAATTGAAGGGGTTGGATCGGTTATTTCGTTTTTTCCACAGGTTATGATATTGTTCACATTGCTCTCGATTTTAGAAGACAGCGGATATATGGCGCGGGCCGCCTTTATTATGGATAAGCTTCTGCGAAAAGTAGGGCTTTCTGGCCGAGCTTTTGTACCTTTGTTGATGGGGTTCGGATGCACTGTTCCAGCAATTTTGGGAACTCGAATTTTAGAAAAAGAAAATGACAAAAAGCTCACTATATTGATGATTCCATTTATGTCTTGCAGCGCAAAAATGCCGGTTTATGCTATGTTTATTGCTGCTTTATTTAAAGAACATCAGATTTTGGCAATTTCTTCTATATATTTATTGGGGATTTTAGTTGCGATTTTTACAGCGATGGTGTTTAAAGGCCCGGTTTTAAAGGGCGAAACCGCTTCGTTCATCATGGAGCTTCCGGCTTATCGGATGCCAACCTTAAAAAATTTATGTTTGCATGTGGGCGCAAGGTTAAAGGACTTCATCATTAAAGCTGGCACTGTCTTGGTTGCAGCAACTATTGTGATCTGGTTTTTGCAGTCGTTCAATTTGAGTCTGCAGATAGTCTATGACAAAAGTGAAAGCATTTTAGCTTCTGTTGGGATGGCAATTGCTCCGGTGTTTTCATTATGCGGCTTTGGCGACTGGCGTGCTACGGTTTCACTTCTTTCCGGTTTAATTGCAAAAGAATCAGTTGTTAGTACTATGGCTGTTCTTTACGGTACTGGCGGGTTAGCTGGTATTTCTAGTGTTGTTGCTGACCAATTTTCAACCATTTCGGCTTATTCTTTTATGGTTTTTGTTTTGCTGTACACACCATGCGTCGCAGCTCTATCTGCTATTTACAAGGAACTTAAAAGCATAAAATGGACCTCTATCGCGCTTTGTTACCAGTTGATTATCGCATGGAACGCTTCTCTATTGGTATTTCAAGCTGGGTCAGCTTTTTCCAAAATTTTTTGAATTATTTATTTGTGAAAATATAAAGGAGCCTATTTTTTATGGTTGATATATTGATCGCTGTTGCTGCGATTGCGGTCGTTATCTTTGCAGTTGTAAAACAGATTAAATTATATAAAAATCAAAAATCCACAAGCATTTGCACGGGAGAGTGTTACGCTTGTAAAAAAAATTGCAATAAATAAAGCCAAATCCTCATGAGCCTTGGCTTTACAAGTTTATATTATCTCTTGCCTTTGCTAACAATAATCGTTACTTTGGAACCAAATTCAAGCTTATCACCTTTTGTGCACCCTTTGTAGCCAATAATTTTGCCTTGTGAAGTACTATTGCTATAGCAAAACTCCGACACCGGAACGAATCCCTCTTTAGTTAAGGCGACCGAGGCCGCTGACAGTGTTAAACCATCAATTTGTGGCAAGGACCTAAATTTGCTCCCTTTGCTGACTGTAAGCACTATATTTGAACCTTTTTTTACTAAACTGCCTTGCAACGGAGTCTGGGAAATCACCTTGCCATCTTCCACTTTATCGTCAAAAACCTTTTCCGCAAAAAAGACGTTGTAATCCGATGACTCATTGTTCTGTTGCAATTTATCTGCATCCATACCAACAAAATCGGGAACTGTAATGTTTTCTTGTACATTAGCGAATTCCGGACTTAACAAGCGCTCTGGTTCCGATTCATTTTTTTTTCTCGCATTATTATAAACAAAAAAAGTCACAAATAGCACAAGCACAATTAACGCTATGCCGGCTGTAATTAGAATCCATGTAAGATTTTTTCTTTTTTCCGCTTTGCTGTTTCTATTATCCACTCTTCTCTCTTGCACAAGCTTTTCTTGGTCTTGTAAGTATTTTGCAGAGGTCTCTGTAAGTTCGTCTCGCAAAATTTCAAAAGTCTGTGTGCGACTTTGCACATTAACTCTTAGGGCATGAGAAAGCGCCGAAACCACATGTGGCGGGATATTCTTCAAAAGTTTAACCGGAATTAGCAATCTGTCGTCAATTTCGCGCGCGGAGGCATCTTTTGGCGCAAAACCCACCAAAGCAAAAAACAACGATGCTGCCAAACCATAAATATCCGCAGCTTGCGTGAGTTTATAGCCTTTTATATACTGTTCTGGTGCAGTAAAACCCTTATTAAAATCAAAGTCAAAAAAGGTTCCAATTTGCCTCGCACTTGGCGTAGAAAAATCAGAAATATACATCTTACCCGTTCTGCTAACGCTCAATGAGTCCGGGTTAATTGCTAGGTGAAGAATCCCGGCTTTGATTAATCGGCTAAATGCAGAAATAAGCGGCATAAACAGTACCTTTGCAGTATCCCATTCTAACGGTTTTTTCACCAAATTCGATAAAGTGATTCCCTCCACCAATTCCGATATAACATATGCTGTACCGTAATCTGTAAAAATATCGTAAACAGAGCATACGGCATCTATGTCCCGAGCCTTGGCCAGCGATCTAAAATATCGCAAAAATGTAAGTTTAAGGGATTCGTATTTTTCGTCGCAGCTTTCCTTAGCTACAATGCTTAAACCATCGACATCCCTTCTGCAAATTTCTGACGGAAAAAACTCCCTAATGTACACCTTTGACTTATTCCTCAGGTCGTACCCTATATAGCAGATAGACTCTACATTTTCACGGACTTTGTTGCCCATCACATAATTATCTTGCAAAATTAAATTTCTCTCACCATTGTATCTCAGCTGTGCCTCATCGCCAACATATCCACAAAACGGACATCGTTTAAGCTCACCCTTATCGCTCATGCACTTCATGCATAAATTTTCAATTCTCTTCATTTTGGCCTCCGTGCGGTCACATTTTAGCTAAAACCCCTAAATATATGCATTTTAAAAGGACTTCAATAGACAATAATAGATCAATATTTTTTAAGTTTAATCCATACAAATTTACGCAATATCCATCACAATTGCTGTTTTTACCCAAATAAATATTTATAAGCCCTAAATCTCGTTCACTAATAGAAAGCTTATCATTTACATTGCTTTTTAAATTCAGCTTAATTATATCTGCGTTTTTTTCTAATTTAGAAATACTTGCATCATCAAAAATTAACACACTTATCCCCAACAGCTCAAAGGATTTTGCTATTTCAACAATCAGATTTTTTATATTCTTGTCTTTTTTATTTATAAGAAAACTTACTTTTTTGGTATTATAAATTAAACTTGCTGCTAAGTCGATATTATTGCCATTTTTTATACTAGTCAAATCATATAAATCCTGCAGAGAATATATTTTATATGTGGGAGCATTTTCTTTTTTATTTTCGTTTAAGGAAATCTCTTTTTCTACCATGCCAGGCAGATAATTAGCCGCAATTTTTTCTCTCATCCTGTTTAAACCCCACATAAAAATCTTCTTATAATAAAAACTCCCCCTGCTAAGTTTGATTATATATTAATTTTAACCATAATGTCAAGCAACGCGGTCGAATCGCCTTTATGGAACAAACAAAATTAAGGTCCTTCACTTCGCTTAACTCGCTTGCTAACTTTATAAATTTTTGTAACACATGTTTTTTTCTCACATAATATGTATTGAAAACATAGTTCATTATCTGAATGGAGGCTTTTTATTATGTCAGAAAATCTTTTTTCAACAACAGCAAACTCTCAAAATTTCACTAATGGTAGCTCTTCGGGAAGTTTTAGAGAAGCCGTCTGCATAGATGCATTCAGGGTTTATGACTCTTGTGCAGATAAAGACTGTCTTCAGGACTTGCGTGTATACTTTACTGAGGCCGGCCAACATGTAATTGATCAGGCTTGCACGGCACGCATCAAAAACGTAGAGATTTTAACTGTCTACGTCGACATCGATCCTCTGCCTTTTAACAAAGGGTTTTACTCTGTTGATATGACGTTCTTCTTTGAGGTAAACTTGGATGTATTCCTCTCCCCAGCAGCTTGCCCGGTAAACGTGACAGGGTTATCGGTATATTCCAAAAAGGTGATATTGTTTGGCAGCGAAGGAAAGGTCAAGGTCTTTAATTCTGGCGCTTGCTACGACGACATTGACTTAAACTCTTCTCCAGTCAAGAACCTTCCAAAAGCTACGGTCCAAGTGGCAGAGCCAATCGGCCTTTCGGCAAAGGTCTGCAGTGATAACCACGAGAGCTGCGACATAGGGTGCCATATTCCAGAATGCATATGCAAAAAATTTGGCGGAGAGTTTCAATTAAGAAACAACTCAAATGCTGTATTTGTTACGCTCGGAATTTTCACAATAGTCCAACTAGAGCGCAACGTACAGATGCTAGTTCCATCATACGACTTCTGCATCCCAGAAAAAGAGTGCGTTACTACCGAGGATAATCCATGCGAACTCTTTAATCGCTTGGAATTCCCTACCGATGAGTTTTTCCCGCCGCGCTCAACCGAAACAAATAACGATACCTCCAGCAACACTGGATGTGGATGTGGCTGCAGCAACATTTGTGGCAATTAGCAAAAGCAAAATGGTCCAATTAAAATACTGCTCGAAGATGTTTTCTGTCCGGGCAGTACTTCTTTTTTACTTGTTAATAATAATTTCTATTCGATTGGCTACGGTTTATTCCATTTGTTTGCCCAAAAATTCAGCTGCAGCTTGGGTTAGCTTTGTTTCTGTTTCGCTAGGGATTTTGTTTGCATCATTTTGCAGCAGTGCTACAGCTCCTGTTACATCCCCCGCAACTATTATTGGAAATATCACCATCGCTTTTTTATCCATGCCTTCAATAGGGGCCACCGTCGTTTCTGCGTCCTTATTAAAAACATAGCTGTGCCGCGACTCCATTAGATCCTCAAGCGCAGAGGTTATTCTTCTTTCTAGGTACTCTTTTTTGGGCAGTCCTGATACTGCCACTACATGGTCTCTATCGCAAATTACTGTAGGGAAATTCGATGTGTGTGCCAATACATCGGCGTAAGTTGTCGCAAATTGTAATAGCTCCCCCACTGGCGAATACTTTTTGAATATAACACCGCCCTCTATGTCTGTAAATATTTCTAGCGGGTCACCCTCTCGAATTCTCAACGTTCTGCGGATCTCTTTTGGGATCACTACCCGGCCTAAATCATCTATCCTTCTCACGATTCCTGTTGCTTTCATTTTTACACTCAATACCTCCATCTTTGTTCTTTATAATTAAATTCCACAATTTTGTCTCGACATCATTTTTAAATATCTTAATTATGGTCAGAATTTTTTGTTTTAAATCTAGTTTTTGTCGCTAGACTTTGAAACAAGCGCCGCAATGTATCCAAAAAATATTGCAGCAGCAATTCCAGCTGCACTTGCACTAAGCCCACCTATGAAAATGCCTAAGAACCCTTTTTCTTTTACAAGTTCCAAAACCCCTTTTGCCATGGTATAGCCAAACCCAGTCAAGGGCACAGTAGCTCCCGCTCCTGCAAACTCTACAAGTGGCTCATACAGCCCCACTGCAGTTAGTGCTACTCCTAAAGTTACAAACAAAACCAAAATCTTAGCTGGCGTCAGATTTGTTTTGTCGATCAAAATTTGGCCTACCACGCAGATCATGCCTCCCACAACAAATGCTTTTATATATTCCACCATATCACTCCTTTTTCTTTATTGTCTCTATATTTTTTTATTTTATGTGAATTTTTTTGTTAAAATTTTGCTTGCCCCTCCGCTCCAAAAAACTAAAGTCTGCTTTTATACCCTATAAATTCACAAAAATTTAAAATTATGGTTTATTTAATAGCCACATCGTAGTATAATTAAATAAATTAGCTTTTAACGTTTATGTGTGGGGGGCTTGTTCTTTATGAGCGATAAATATGATGATAATAACCTTTTTAACGATAGCCACGATGGTTCTGAAGGATTTAGTGGCTCAAGCAAAAGCCAGGGCAATAATAATAAAGATAAAAATTTGATATCTTGGTCGGGTACGTCGTCTTATAGCTATGATCCGGAGAAAATTCGGGTCTCTACTGCAAATTCTCATTATTCAAGCAGTAACATCAACAAAGCTAACATCAGCGGCTCTTGTAACGGAAATAACAACGCCGCTAGTTGCAACAAAAAATCAGCAGTTAATTCGCCATCATCAACTGCTTTTGTTAATAATACTCACAAAAATAAAATGGATAAGGGGTTAAAGGTCTTTTTAATAACCGCTGCTATTATTTTTGGGGCTATGTTTTTGATTTTTAGTGCTTCTCTTTTGGCTAATTTTCTTAAACATGACTCTAGATTTCGCGCTCTCACTTCTAATTTTGGTGATTTCAATGGCAGTTCTGTTGCTATTCACACAAACGATATCCCCGAAAGTGCCGATGCTAAAACCGCTGAACAAATTTACCAAGAGATTGCACCTTCTATTGTTGGTGTTGTTACTTATAATCCTTCTGCCGGCTTGATTTCTACATTCTCTCGGCAGGGGAGCGGCATAATTATTAGCGAAGACGGTTACGTTGTTACAAATTCGCATGTTATTGGAAATACTAACAAATATAATGTTAGCGTCGTTACAAGTGATCGTAAAGAGTTTGCTGCAAAAATCATTGGTTTTGACCAGCGAACCGATATTGCTGTTTTAAAAATAGATGCAACTGGCCTTAAAGCTGCAGAATTTGGGAACTCAGATCAGTTAGCTGTGGGGGCAAGTGTTTTGGCTATTGGAAATCCGGGCGGGTTAGAGTTTTCAAACTCTTTAACTCGCGGCGTTATATCTGCGCTCAACCGAGATATCGCATCTCTTGGCTCCAATGCAAATAAAAATACGACTTCAACTGTTAAGTATATTCAGACCGACGCTGCCATTAATCCAGGAAATTCTGGCGGAGCTTTAATTAATATGTACGGTCAGGTTATTGGAATTAATAACATTAAGCTAACCGAATATGAAGCTATGGGGCTTGCTATTCCTAGCAATACCGTCACCTCTATTGTTAGCGAGCTCATTAAAAATGGGTATGTTTCTGGCCGTGTTAAGATGGGTATTAGTGTCCGGGCTTTGTCTGCCTATGAAGCTCAGTTAAATAATGTACCACAGGGCTTGCTTGTTCTAGAAATTGCTGAGGGAAGCAGTGCTGGTGCAAGTGGCCTTCGGGTTGGAGATATCATAATAAAATTTGGCAGTGTGGACACAAGGACCACGGCTGCTTTATATAACGAACTTTCTAACCACAAACCTGGCGAAACCGTTAATGTGTCGGTTCATCGTATGTCTGTCCTTCGTAGCGAGGAACACTCCACCCAAGAGATTCCGGTTACATTAACCGAAGACAAAGGTGAAGCTCAATAACCTAGGGAAATTAACTTCGTTTAGTACACTCTAATACTTATTATCTCTATTTTGCCTTTGTTTTTGGGATAATAAGTATTTTTCTTTTTTTCTCCGGCGGTGCTCGTCGTCGCAAGGATAAAGACTTTACTTATGTCGATTATTGGGTTATTATATTTAAAGAGGTGGAAATAACTATGGCTGAGAGTATAAAAAGTTTTCGGCGGACTAATTATTGTGGCGATTTTTCTATGGATGACGTTGGTAAAGAGGTTGCGGTTTGCGGTTGGGTACAGCGGCAACGAGATTTAGGTCACCTTATTTTTATAGATTTGCGCGATAGAACGGGGATTGTACAATTGGCTTTTAGCGATGAAACTAAGTCAGAAATCTTCAAAAAGGCCTTTGTAGTGCGGGCGGAATTTGTTTTGGCTGCAAGAGGAGTGGTAAAAGAAAGATCCTCTAAAAACATGCAGATAAAAACTGGTGAAATCGAAATCGAAGTTACAGAATTACACGTATTGTCGGAGGCAGAGACTCCTCCTTTTGAGATTTTGGAAAATTCCAACGCAAATGAAGAGCTTCGCTTAAAATATAGGTATCTGGACTTGCGCCGGCCAGACGTACAGGATAAAATTATCGCTCGGCACAAAATAGTAAAGCTTGCTCGTGATTATTTTGACAAGAACGGCTTTATTGAGATAGAAACACCAATGCTTATAAAGTCAACTCCGGAGGGCGCTCGGGATTATTTGGTGCCTTCTAGAGTTTATCCCGGCAACTTTTTTGCACTTCCTCAATCACCGCAGCTATACAAGCAGTTAATAATGCTGGCAGGATTTGATCGGTACTTTCAGATTGCGCGCTGCTTTAGAGACGAGGATTTGCGTGCGGATAGACAGCCAGAATTCACACAAATTGACCTGGAGATGTCGTTCGTAGAAGCTGATGACGTGATGCTTATAACGGAGGGATTCATAAAAAAAGTTTTTAAGGAAGTTCTAAACAAAGAGATACAAACTCCGTTAAAAAGGCTAACTTATGCAGAAGCTATGTGCAGATTTGGTTCCGACAAACCCGACCTGCGCTTTGGAATGGAACTTGTGGACTTGAGCGAAATATTGAAAAACTGTGAGTTTAAGATATTCTCTGGCGCAATCGGTAACGGCGGCTCTGTACGGGCAATAAACGCTAAGGGTATCGCTTCTAATTTACCTCGAAAAGAAGTCGACAAGCTAACAGAGTGGTTAAAAGACTACGGTGCAAAGGGGCTTGCTTGGACTAAGCTTAACGCTGACTCTAGCTCTAGTTCTTCTTATGAAAAATTTTTGTCAGATCCCGAGATTTTATCAATAAGAAATGCCGTTGACGCACAAAATGACGATGTTATCTTTATAGTATCGAGTGAAGATACTCAGATTGTTTTGGAAAGTTTAGGAGCTCTTCGCTGTGAAATTGCTCGTAGGTTTAATATGATTAATGAAAGCGAGCCAAATTTATTATGGGTGACAGATTTTCCGCTGTTTGAGTTTAGCAAAGAGGAGAACAGATATGTTGCAAAGCACCATCCATTCACTGCTCCGCAAGATAGGGATATTTCCAAATTAGATTCGGAGCCTCAAAACGTACATGCCAAAGCCTATGATCTGGTCCTTAATGGCAACGAAGTTGGTGGCGGATCAATTAGAATTAATAATCCTGAATTGCAGCAAAAAATGCTCAAGGCGTTAGGATTTTCTAAGGAAGAAGCCGAACAACGGTTTGGGTTCTTAATAGATGCCTTCAAATACGGTGCTCCACCACATGGTGGCCTGGCCTTTGGGCTAGATAGACTCGTTATGTTAATGCTAAACTGCAAGAGTATCCGCGATGTTATTGCGTTTCCAAAGGTTGCAAGTTCCGCCGAATTGATGTCTGGTTCTCCGAACAAAGTTAGCTCCGAGCAGTTGGACGAATTGTCAATTAGCCTAACTGTTAAAAACTGATAATATAAAAGAGGTCGTAAAAATATGCCGTCAAACAAAGATTACTTAAATTTCGTGCTAGAACAACTTTCTGGCTTAGAAAAAATCGCCTATCGGCAAATGATGGGTGAATTTATTCTTTACTATAACGGTAAAATTATCGGTGGTATATATGACAATCGTTTGCTTTTAAAGCCAACCAAAGCCGCAAAGTTGCTAATACAAAAACCAGTTTACGAAAAGCCTTATAAAGGTGCAAAAAGAATGCTACTGGTCGAAGGTGTTGACAATAAAAGTTTTTTGGAGCACTTATTTAATTTGATATACGGGGAGCTTTATAATTAAAAAAAGGCACTGCTACCCAATTGGGTGCAGTGTCGTAATATTTTTTAAGCTCTCTTTATTTAAAGAACCTTTTTATTTCGATGTTTGCGTTTTCAACAGAATCAGAACCATGAATAAGATTCTCCGTCGTGCAAAAGGCAAAGTCCCCTCTAATTGTGCCGGCAGGGGCTTCCTCAAATTTAGTTGGCCCCATCAAAATACGCATACCCTTTACTGCGCTTTCTCCCTCTACAATCATTGCCAAAACAGGCCCCGAAGTCATATACTTAACAATCTCTGGGAAAAAAGGTTTATCCACAATGTGAGCATAATGTTCGCAAAGTACAGCCTCATTAAGTTTTATCATTTTTGCATCTATAATTTTGTATCCCTTTTTTTCTATTCTAGAAATTACCTTCCCCATCAAGCCACGCTTAATACAGTCGGGCTTTAGCATAATATAAGTCTTTTCAATAGCCATCACAAATACTCCTTCATAATTTATCATAAAAACAATTTATATCAGCTAAAAATAAAAGTTACCCAATTCATCCTTAAAAAGTGAGATCCTTTTTATAACTGAATCTAAATTTATTAAGCCATATACATGAGGAAACCGTGTCCCATTTTTCCCTCTTTTTTCCCATTTAACTTCACTTTCTAGCTTTTTGGTATCTATAAATAATACAGTCAGTAGCTCATCTATATCTTTTAAATTATCATTTGCCACATTGAGCATTTCTTCTGCTGTTGAACAATGTATAAACCCATCTTTTTTAATAGCAAAATCTCCGTAATATCCTGACTTCAAACTTTTTTCATAATCAGTTTCTTTGGCTGCATGAAGTATTATCATTTTTTGCCCTTCTAAATTATATTATAAATTTTAAGAAAAAACTATCATATAAAATTATGATAGTTTCTAAAAAAACTGGAGGCGCCACCCAGATTTGAACTGGGGATCAGGGTTTTGCAGACCCATGCCTTACCACTTGGCTATGGCGCCAACAAAAACTAAATGGAGCGGATGACGAGGCTCGAACTCGCTACCTCCACCTTGGCAAGGTGGCGCTCTACCAGATGAGCTACATCCGCAAATTTAAGTGGTGCCTTCGGACGGAATCGAACCATCGACACGAGGATTTTCAGTCCTCTGCTCTACCGACTGAGCTACAAAGGCAAAAGATGGCGACCCGAAACGGGCTCGAACCGTCGACCTCTAGCGTGACAGGCTAGCGTTCTAACCAACTGAACTACCGGGCCATCAATGGTGGGAACAACAGGGCTCGAACCTGTGACCCCTTGCTTGTAAGGCAAGTGCTCTCCCAGCTGAGCTATGCTCCCAAAAAAAATCTACCACAAAAAACCACCGCACAACGTGATCAGCAGTGATATTAATCATAACTCATCTTTTCCCATATGTCAACACCCTTTAATTTATTTTTTGCTAAAAATTGAAGAGCAACCAACTAATATTGAAAATTTTTAATCTGTGTTATAATTGGGTATATTGTTGACTTGAAGGTGTGCTTTATGAATTATTTGGCCCTGAGCAAAAATGAGTTGGTTAAAGAAAAAACACGAATCTTAAACGAATACGAAAAATTAAAGGCGTTAAAATTAAACTTGAATATGGCACGCGGAAAGCCTTCTGTTGAGCAGCTTAACTTGTCTCGAGGGCTTTTGGATGTATTAAATTCTGACTCTTGCTGCACTTTAAAAGATGGTAAAGACTGCCTTAATTACGGCATCTTAGATGGTATTCCCGAGATAAAAGAGCTCTTTGCACCTGTTTTAGGCGTTGAATCAGGACAAATTTTTGTTGGCGGAAATTCTAGCCTGAGCATAATGTTTGATATCATCTCATTCTTTATGACTCATGGTGTGCCCGGCTTTAAACCTTGGATTAATCAAGGTAAAATTAAATTTCTGTGCCCTTGCCCTGGTTACGACAGACATTTTGCCATACTAGCACATTTTAATATAGAGGCTATACCTGTTCCAATGACTAACACTGGCCCTGATATGGACATTGTAGAAACCCTTGTCACCACAGACCCCACAATTAAGGGAATCTTTTGCGTCCCTAAGTACTCTAATCCGCAAGGAATAACTTACTCGGACGAAACAGTTAAGCGTTTTTCTGCTTTATCCACCCTGGCACCAGATTTTAGAATCTTTTGGGATAACGCCTACGCTTTCCACGATTTGTCCGATACACCTGCTCATCTTTTAAATATAATGGATGAATGCCAAAAAAACGGGACCCAAGATCGGCCGCTGATATTTTGTTCTACTTCCAAAATTACCTTCCCTGGCGCTGGGGTTGCATTTCTGGGCGCATCTAAAAATAATCTTAACACAATTAAAGATTTTTACTCTGTCAAGACTATAGGGTTTGACAAAATCAATCAGTTACGCCATGTCCGCTACTTTAAAGATTATAATGGGCTGTTGAATCATATGAAAAAGCATCGAGATATCTTAAAACCTAAGTTTGATTTAGTGATAAACACTTTAAAGGAAGAGTTTTTCGAAAACAACGTCATTTCTTTTACAGAGCCAATCGGTGGATATTTTATCAGCGTTGACGTGATGCCTGGCTGCGCAAAAAAGGTTATTGCGCTTTGCAAAAATATCGGGCTTACCTTAACCTATGCTGGCGCCACTTTTCCATATGGGATAGATAAAAAAGACAGCAATATTCGGCTAGCTCCATCTTACCCAGCCTTAAATGAACTCCAGGTTGCCGCTTATACTTTTTGCATAGCTGTGAAATTAGCTACACTTGAAAAACTTTTAGAAGGCTAATTTCCTAGATTTTCTTGACAGGAAAATTTAACTGTAGACTGCTCCCCTATCTTTATTTCTGTTATGAATCCAGTTTTTTTGTCCGCTCTTAATTCAAATTTGTCTACAGATATTTTGCCAATAAACGCAATCTCTTTGCTATCTGTAAAAAATGGAGCCTCGTCCTTATTGCTCGACATGTAATCAATTGCCTCTAAAATCGCAGTTATGTCCGATCCTCCCGGTAAAATTAGTTCATCTGTTTTGTAAATTAAGCCATCTTTCGAAATTAAATTCTCTGAACCCCTATGCTTGATTTTTAGCCCACTTAAAGTTTCCGGAGAATCAACAGTTATTTCTATTTCTCCACCTTGAAATCGCATCATGTTACCTGTTATCGATAATTTTTTCGAGTTAACCTCAAATTTGCTTTTAAATTCTAAAACTGGGCGTTTACCCTCAGGCTCTAAACCGTTGCCACAACCCGACAAAAAAATTATCGCAAACATCAATACTGTAACAATAGCCCAAAATCGCCTCATACACACATTAACCCTCTGTTTTTATTCTTAAAATGAAGTGGCAAAGTGTCCCCTTAAAGCTGATAATAAAAATCCACCGCCTTTAATACATTACTATTAAAAACGGTGAATTATTCCATTAACAATAAATTTAATTAATTTTCTGTATAAGCAATAACCACTACACTGGCGTAATTTTCTGTATGCGTTGCGCTAACCGTAAACTTTAAACCCTGATTTTTAGCTAATTCTAACGCTTGCCCAGCTAAACTTAAATATGGCTGGCCACTTTTTTGCCGCAGTAATTCAATATCGGTTAAACTTATCTCGCCCAACCCCTTGCCCAAAGCCTTTAAAAACGCCTCTTTTGCACAAAAATTAACAGCTACACTTCTTGGTAAGAGTCCTCTTTTTTTTAGCTCAGAATACTCATTTCCACCCAATATTTTATTAAAAAATGAACTTCTTTCCATCGATAGCTTTATTCGCTCAATCTCTATCAAGTCAATTCCGACCGAAATCATAATATAAATACACCAGCCCTGCTTATAAGAATGCTACCGCTGAAAGCTTTTAAGCCACAAAATTTTAAGCTAGCAACCACACTCTGGCGAACATCCACATTCCGGGTCACATTCGCAAGAAAGCGCATCAACTTCGCATTCACAAGTTGGCTCACAATTGCAAATATCTCCACAGCTGCATTTGCCATTTACTTCGATCCCATCTAAATCGAACTCCAAATTTTCTCCACAATTAGGGCACTCAACTCCGCCATCCAAAAGAACAGGTTCCGAAAGGCAAACCGTCTCATTACAGCTAGGGCACGTCACTTCATAAAAAACACCATCCTCATCGGCGCAAACATCGTCGTAATCGTCACCTTCGCCTTCGTAAAAGTCATCTTCCAAATAGCAAAGATCCTCATCAATTTCATCTATCTTATCAGCCAAATCGTCGTAGCCATCCTCTAAGTCCGAAATAGCAGTAGTAACATCATCCAAAAGCTCCACCACGGCCGCCAAAACCTTTACCTCTGGCTTCGAGTTGTCCAACTCAAGCCCTTTAACCAAGCCCTTAACGTAAGCCAATTTTTCTTTAATATTCATAGTATTTACCTCTTTTTTATAATGTCTCTATAATAAGTTTGACCCCAAACAAAAGAAATATTACACAACAATTAAACCTATTATGTATTGCAAAAACATAATTCTAAGCGCGTTCCATATACTCCCCGGTTCTAGTATCAATTCGGATAACCTCGCCCTGATCAATAAACAGCGGCACACGAATTTCCGCTCCCGTTTCAAGAGTTGCTGGTTTTGTCGCGTTTGTAGCAGTATCTCCTTTAAACCCAGGGTCCGTTTCCGTAATTTCCAGCTCTACAAAAAGTGGCGGTTCCACACCAAAAACGTTACCCTTATAAGAGAGAACCTTACACTCCATATTTTCTTTCACAAATTTAAAATTATCGCCCAAGACACTTTTATTTATTGGAATTTGCTCGTAATTTTCTAAATCCATAAAATAATATAAATCACCATCACGGTATAAATACTGCATATCGCGGCGCTCTATAAACGCTGTCGGATATTTATCATTTGGATTAAATGTTTTTTCCACAACGCTACCAGTAATCACATTTCTAATCTTCGTGCGAACAAAAGCCGCACCCTTACCGGGTTTAACGTGCTGAAACTCAATTATGCAATAAATATTTCCATCCATCTCAAATGTAACGCCATTTCTAAAATCTCCAGCTGATATCATACCATTTCCTCCGGTCAATTTAGTTAAATCGCCATATAATACAAAATCATTTTACCTCAAAACGCAAACGTTTTCAAGTATTTCTTAAAAAAAGCTCAGCTGGCTTGATTTTGGAATCCCTTTAAGCATACCAATTTCGCCCATAAGCTCTACAATAGTCTTAGAAGCGCCCGATCGCGTTAAGATTTCGTCTACAGAAATATATCTGCCGTTATTTCGAGCATTTTGCAAGCCCTTAGCAACATTTTCGCCAACTCCCGGCAAAGAAGAAAACGGCAGCCGGATTTTTCCATCTTCCACCAAAAATTTATAAGCGTCAGATTTATATAAGTCAATCGGCAAAACCTCGATTCCGCGCTCAAACATCTCGTTTACAATCTGCAAGGTCGCAAAAGCAGCAGCCTCCTTCACAGTAGCTTCATTCCCTTTGGCCTTAATATCTTTCATCTGCTGCTTAACCGCATCTTTGCCCTTCATCACAATCACACCGTCCAAGTCTTCGCTTCGCACGGTAAAATAAGCCGCATAATATTCAATAGGCCGATAAACTTTATACCATCCAAGCCTCAAGGTAGAAATCATATAAGCCGCGGCATGTGCCTTCGGGAACATATACTTAATCTTCATGCAGGAGTCAATGTACCAGTCCGGAACACCGTGTTCCTTCATTTCGGCAATATGTTCCGGCGTCAAAAGCTTTTTAGCCTTGCCCTTTCGCACAATCTCCATAATCTTAAATGCCGTCTTGGGCTCCAAACCCTTCTGCAAAAGGTACGTCATGATGCTATCTCGCGTTCCGATAACCTCCGAAATCGTGCATATTTTATTTTTTATAAGGTCTCGAGCATTACCGATCCAAACGTCCGTACCGTGAGAAAGACCCGAAATCTGCAATAAATCCGAAAATGTCTTAGGTTGGGCTTCAATCATCATCTGCCGCACAAAGCTAGTGCCAACCTCCGGCAAAGAAAATGTCCCGGTCTGAGAATCAATCGCCTCCGGTGTAACACCCAAAGCCTCGGTAGATACAAACAGCGACATCACCTTCGGGTCACTCATAGAAACATCCATAACTGAAATCCCAGTGTAATCCTCCAAATAACGGTATATCGAAGGCACATCATGGCCCAACTCGTCCAGCTTGCAAATTGTATCATGGATTGAGTGAAAATCAAAGTGTGTAGTAATGTTATCCGACTTTTGGTCATTTGCCGGCCGTTGAACCGGGCAAAAATCGTATATCTCCATACCCTTTGGCACAACAACCATTCCGCCAGGATGCTGGCCCGTAGTCCGCTTTATCCCCGTACAGCCGTTTGCCAATCGAGTCTCCTCTGCCTTATGCAGAATCTTACCTTTTTGCTCCGCATATTTTCTTACAAAACCAATTCCTGTTTTCTCGGCAATAGTCGCAATCGTACCAGCCTTAAAGACATTATCCTTCCCAAACAAAGTCTCCGTATAGCGGTGAGCCTCACTTTGAAACTCGCCCGAAAAATTAAGGTCTATATCCGGCGTTTTGTCCCCATCAAACCCCAAAAAAGTCTCAAAAGGAATATTGTGTCCGTCCCGGTTATAGCTCGTCCCACATTTAGGGCAATTTTTCTCAGGCAAATCAAAACCAGAGCCATAGGTGCCGTCGGTAATAAACTCACTATTCTTGCAGTTCGGGCAGACATAATGCGGGAACAACGGGTTAACCTCCGAAATTCCAGACATAGTGGCAACAAAAGAGGACCCCACTGAGCCCCTCGACCCGACCAAATAGCCGTGAGCCTCCGAATTCGCTACCAATTTCTGCGCCGTCATATAAAGCACCGAAAATCCATGCTTAGTAATAGATGAGAGTTCCCTCTCTAAGCGCTCTTGTACTATCTCCGGTAAAGGGTCGCCATAAACTTTTTTGGTCCGCTCCCAAGTAATCTCAACAAGCTCCTTTTCGGCTCCTTCAATAACCGGATGGAAAACTCCCGGCGGGATCGGGCTAACTTCATCAATCATCTCAGCGATTTTGTTCGTGTTTTCAACCACAATCTCGTAAGCCTTTTCCTGGCCCAAATAAGCAAATTCCTCCAGCATCTCGTCCGTAGTCTTTAAATAAAGTGGTGCCTGGTTCTCAGCATCTTCATAGTCTTGTCCCGCCATTAAAACCGCTCTATACTGCGAATCATGAGGATCCAAAAAATGCACATCACAAGTTGCAACCACAGGAATCCCTAGCTCTTCGCCCAAGTCAACAATCGCCTTATTAAACGCGCGCAACTCGTCTTCATCTTTAGCAAACCCACTGCGAATCAAAAAATTATTATTGCCAATCGGCTGCACTTCCAAGTAATCATAAAACTTCGCAATTTCGCAAAGCCGATCATGGCTCTCTTGCGCAACAATAGCTCTAAAAAGCTCCCCAGCCTCACAAGCACTACCGATAATCAACCCATCTCTGTGCTTCACAAGCTCACTTTTAGGAATACGAGGCTTTCTATAAAAATGGTCCAGGTGCGACTTCGATATAAGCCGGTAGAGATTCTTAAGGCCAACGGCATTCTTAGCCAAAATAACCTGATGATAATACTTAAGCTTTTTCATGTCGCCATCAAATTCGGGGGCCAAATCGTCAATAAAATAAGCCTCCACACCGTAGATTATCTTAATTTCGCCACCGTTTTTCTTAATTTTACTAGCAGCAATCATCGCATCCGGAAAAGACTGCGCGACCCCGTGGTCAGTTATTGCAATAGCACTGTGACCCCAATCATACGCGCGAGTAATTAAAGCCTCAACCGGAGTAACGCCATCCATAGCAGACATATTTGTGTGCAAATGCAGCTCTACCCGCTTTTTTGCCGCGCTGTCAACAACCCTGACCTTCTCCACAAAACAAATCCCCTTTGGCCGTACGGTTATCTCCCTGTCGTACTTGTCATAAGTAACATCGCCACGAACCAGCAGCGTGCTGCCTTTGCCTATTTTATCATAAAGCTTCCATTTTTCTTTATCAGCAATTATCTTTAAAGAAATCGACCCCGTGTAGTCTGTAATATTGATCGCATAGATCTTTTTCAAGCCATCCTTTGTCAAATGTTCTTCAATAGAAAAAACTTCGCCCCAAATAATAACGCTTCCAATATCCGGCGTAATATCTTCAATTTTTATAGGCTTACCCTTTATAGTACTACCCAAAATCGGCACCGCTGTTTTTAAATTAATACTTGGATATAAATTTTCGCCCTTTCTAACCGAGGTCGTCTTAGCAACCTCTGTCACCGCATTTTTTTTCTTCTCGTCCATGTTGGACTCATAAACTTTTATTTTTTCAATAACACGCGCTCTTTTTTCTTTCTCCAAAAGAGCGCAATGCTTCTCAATATGTCGAGGCGTCTCCTCGTCATTAGTCGATGAAAAAGCTTCTTCAAAAAAAATATTCAAGCTCAGGTCAAATTCTTTTTTTATTAAATCGTGCAAAATTTTGTCAAACCTTTTGTCTAAAAGAATCTTCTTGCCCCCATACGCCAGCAAAATTGTCAAATTCTCGCCGTCCATCTTAGCAATGGAGTCCTTCAAAATTCCTCCAATACTTTTAGCCTCTTTAGTAGCCCTCAAAATCAAGTCACGATAGCACTCAGCCGAAAAGCTTTCCCTCGGGAACGATGGCCGAATATCAACCCGGCACAAATTCAAACTCGAACGCTGCAGACTATCTTCAATATTAAAAAGAATCTGGCACTCCACCAGCATAAAAAAATCCACATTTATCGCAAGTGTCCTGTTTTCAACATCTATGTTTACGGACCGCACATTCCCGCTCAAAACGTCGGTCGAAATCAAACTTTTGTCTATGTATTTCCCCAAAAAATCTCCAAAAGCACTCAACTCTATACCCTCTTAACTCACAAACTTTCTATTTCCTTCATTAGTTCTGCTACAATCTCTTCTTCTCTTACCTTGCGAACAACCTCGCCCTTTTTGAAGATCAATCCAACACCGTCTCCACCGGCTACACCAACATCCGCAGCAGAAGCCTCTCCCGGTCCATTAACTGCACAGCCCATCACCGCGACTTTAATATTTTTTTTGCAGCCTTTAAGTCTCGTTTCAACCTCATTCGCTAGCTTTATGATATCAATCCGCGTTCTACCGCAGGTCGGGCAAGAGATTACCTCTAATCCTCCGCAGCTCATTCCGACCGCATTTAAAATATCCTTAGCAGCATAAATTTCCTCAACAGGGTCCGCCGTCAAAGAAACCCGAATAGTGTCACCAATTCCATCAAGCAAAAGGGAACCTATCCCCACTGCGGACTTTATGCTTCCCGTTTTAAAGGTGCCAGACTCCGTCACGCCCAAATGTAGAGGATAATCGCACCTATTTGCAATGAGCCGATAAGCTTCCACCATGGTCTTCACGTTCGACGACTTCAATGACAGAACAATATTGTCAAAGTCAAATTTCTCAAGTAACGAAGTATGATAACAAGCGCTTTCGCACAAAGCCTCTGCCGTGGGGGCACCGTATTTCCTCAAAATGCTCTTCTCAAGCGATCCAGAATTAACCCCAATCCTAATGGGGACCCCGTTGCTTTTGCAAACATCGGCAACCTGTTTAACCCTAGATTCATCGCCAATATTCCCGGGGTTAACCCTAATCTTATCCACGCCCGCAGCCACAGATTCAATAGCCAGTCTATAGTCAAAATGGATGTCTGCAACCAGCGGGATTTCCACGTCATTTTTTATAGCCGGAATTAGCCTCACAGCAGCTATGTCTGGGATTGCAATCCTTATTATGTCGCAACCGGCATCCTTTAGGCGTGCGGCCTCTTTAACGTGACTCTCAATATCATAAGAAGGCACGTTTAACATGGACTGAATCGCAATTCCCTCTTGCCCGCCAATTTTTCTATCCCCGATTTTTATAACCTTAGTAACTCGCCTCATTTAGCCAAATAGCCCTTTCCCCCACACCATCTTCAGTACATCGTTGATGGAGATAAACAGCATGAACAATATTAGCAATATGAAGCCAACTGTGTGAATCAGGCCTTCGTACTTAGGGCTTACGGGCTTCCCTTTTATTGCTTCTAAAATTAAGAATGCCAATCTTCCGCCGTCTAGCGCCGGTAACGGTAGCAAGTTAAAGATGCCCAGGTTAACCGACAGCACCATCATCATCCGAATGATATTGTTCAAAGCTGCCACAAAGTCTATCTCTAGCCCTTGCGCAGCTGCATCCGAAATCATGGACACCATTCCAACAGGACCAGAGACCTCATTCAAACTTATAGTCCCTGTAATCAGGCCAAAAAGCGTTGCATAAACCATTTTAACATTAGAGACCATATCTTTAAATGTCTGAGAAATCACAGTCAAAAAGTTCTTTTCAATAGGATTCAAAAAGAAGTCCCTAACAATTAGCGTTTTACCGCTTTCGTTATCACGCGTCGCAAGTTTTACATCGGTTAGCGTCAGCCTTTTTCCGTTTCTCTCCACAACAAAAGTAGCATTAAAATCGCTGTTTACAGCCAGCGCAAAGCTAATGTCTGTATACGTCGAAACGCCATACCCATCTATCGAGAGGATCTTATCTCCAACCTGCAGGCCATATTGACTAGTCACCGCGTCGTCAGAAAAGCTTCCAATAGTTGTGGAGGCAAACTCGGACCGCTGCGTTAAGATTATCACCATAAAAACAAAAGCTAAAATGATGTTCATGATAGCGCCCGCTGCAACAACCAAAATCCTCTTATAAACAGACTTCTTTCCAAACGCGTTAGCATCATTACTCTCGCCGTCTTCGCCCTCCATAGCGCAATAGCCACCAATCGGGAGTAATCTAAGCGAATAAACCGTCTCCCCCTTTTGCTTTTTTAAAACCACCGGGCCCATTCCAATAGCAAATTCATTAACCTTGATCCCAGCGTATCTCGCCGTTATGAAGTGGCCCAACTCGTGTACAAAAATGATAAGCGAGAACAGTAGCACAGAAATCACAATTAATAAAAAACTGATAAACATAACCGTGCCTCCTTATTTTTTTAAATTTTTTATCACAAATTCTCTAGCCTCAGCATCCGCAGCCAAAATGTCGTCTAAAGAATTTGAATTCACAGCTTTAATGCAATCCATCGCCTTCTGGACAATTTCAGTAACTTCCAAAAAAGAAATTTCTTCATTCAAAAACAGCTTAACAGCCTCTTCATTCGCCGCATTTATAATTGCAGGCATAGTTCCACCAATCTTCAAAGCTGCCCTACAAATATCTATTCCTTTAAAAGTTGCATTGTCAGTCTTACAAAAAGAAAGTCTTCCAACCTGAGCCAAATCCAGATTCTTAACAATCGAGGGTACACGCCCAGGGTAAGTAAACGCATATTGGATCGGAATACCCATATCCGGCACGCCCATCTGCGCAATGATCGAGTTATCACAAAACTCCACCATAGAATGGACTATGCTCTCTCTATGGACCAGTACGTCTACGTCATCAGCCAAAACATCAAAAAGCCAGACCGCTTCTATCACTTCAAAGCCCTTGTTCATCATAGTCGCCGAATCAATAGTAATCTTACTCCCCATACTCCAATTTGGGTGCTTTAGTGCGTCCTGTTTTGTTACTGCTCTAAGCTCATCTATATTCTTACCAAAAAATGGACCGCCAGAAGCCGTCAAAATAAGTTTTTTTAAGCTTTTTTTATCCTGGCAATCTTGCAAACACTGAAAAATCGCAGAATGTTCACTGTCCACTGGTAAGATCCTTATTCCAGCCTTTCGTGACCGCTCCATAACTAAAGCTCCGCTCACCACCAAGGTCTCTTTATTGGCAAGAGCAACGTCCTTCCCGGCGTCAATAGCGCACAGTGTCGGCCTCAAGCCAACCATGCCAGACACAGAATTTAAAACCATCTCCGTCCCGTCCATAGCAGCCACTTCGCATAGTCCGTCCATTCCACATAGGACTTCTACATCTAGGTTAGCAACGTTTGCCTTCAAACTCTTTGCAGCTTTTTCATCAAAAACAGCAACTTTTTTCGGCCGAAATTCTCTAATCTGCTCTTCTAAGTGCGCTACATTGCTAAAAACCGCAAGTCCAGCAACATCTATACCCAAGTTCTTAGCGATTCGCAAAGCTTTTGCTCCAATTGACCCCGTTGAGCCTAGTACCGAAACCGTCTTTACCATTCCCCTTACCCCCTTACGCCGTCTTTATTAGTCCTCTTCACTCACCTTACATCTTCACAATATTAAAGCAGTTCACCATAAAATACACAAATGGCGCCACAAAAATCACGCTATCAAACCGATCTAAAACTCCGCCATGGCCAGGAATTATACTGCCGAAGTCCTTTGCGTGGCAACCTCGCTTTATTGCAGAAAACGCCAAATCCCCCACAGTGGAGATCAACGCGCCCGCTAAAGAAATAGGGATTATATAGTGGAAATTCACCCGCACCCCGGCATCGAACATAAACCATTCAAAAAAAAAGCAAATAGCAAGGCTAACGGCCAAAGAAAAAGTAACCCCACCAAAAACGCCTTCAACAGTCTTTTTCGGGCTAATGCTCGGGCAAAGCTTCTTCCTACCAAAAAAAGTACCCCAAAAATACGCGCCAATGTCCGCCATCCAGGAGATGCAAAGCGCATACAGCACATAAAAACTGCCGAATTCGCCGCCAAAATCCATCAACTTAACAATAAAATTCAAGGATACTGTAATCAGCAAAACCATACTATATATCGCCGCAATATCTTTAAAGTTAAGTTCACTCGTCAAAAGCAGCACGACTCCAAACATAAAAAAAGAATAACCAAGCCAAGCGCCTTGCCACACCAGACCACTGCCCAATACAGGCAACAGTGCTGAAAAAATTAAGCTCGGGACCACAGCAATAGCAGTTTTGTGAAGGTTCATAACAGAAAAAAACTCGTAACAAGCCAAAGCACAAACGGTAGCAACCGCACAATTTAACAAGAAAGGCATAGTTCCGTTAAACATAAGAACGATTACAACAATTACGCCACCCAAAAGTCCAGAAATTGTTCTAATTATCACTCTTACACCCCACCAAACCGCCGATTTCTTGCCGCATATTCATCTATAGCCAAATCCAAGTCTTTCTCCGAAAAATCTGGCCACAAGACATTCATAAAAACAAACTCCGTATAAGCACTCTGCCACAACAAAAAGTTTGATAATCGCTTCTCTCCACTTGGGCGAATAATCAAATCTGGATCAGGCTGCCCCACCGTATAAAGCTTATCGGCAAAAATTTTTTCATCAATGGCTTCAACGTTCAAATTCCCATCTTTTACATCTGCAGCAATCGCCTTAGCTGACCGAATAATCTCACTTCTTCCACCATAGTTCAGCGCAACATTAAGCACCATGCCGGTTTTACTCTGCGAAACCCGTTCAATATCCTTAATAAGCTTCTGCAAATTCGGAGAAAATGCGCCCTTGTCACCTAAAAAAACGACCTTTATATTTCTTTGCTCAAAATCCTTTAACGCATCACTTAAGTACTGCTCAAAAAGGCCCATCAAAAAAGCTACCTCTGCAGCTGGGCGCCTCCAATTTTCAGTAGAAAACGCGTAAACAGTCAAATGCTTTACACCAATTTTATTACAGTATCGGACAATCTTCTTAAAAGTCTCAGCTCCAGCGCTATGCCCTGCCGACCTTGGTAACCCTCGCTTTTTGGCCCATCTGCCGTTACCATCCATAATGATGCCAATATGCGCCGGGACCTGCCTAACAGGCACCAAACTGCATCGTTTCTTTTTAAACCAATTAATAACCATACCCGATATCACACCAATCTAGTTCAAAAATAAGCAATCAACGTCAAATTGCCATTATTTCTTTTTGCTTTTCATCCGACAAATCGTCAATTTTCTTACAAAAACTATCGGTCAAATCCTGAACTTTCTTTTCCGCCTGCTTTAAATCATCCTCTGTAATTTCAGAATCCTTCTTCATTTTTTTCAGCTTATCAATGGCGTCACGACGAACTCCGCGCACAGAAACTTTTGAATCCTCACCCATCTTGGCAATATCCTTAACGATCTCGCGTCTGCGGTCTTCCGTAAGAGCTGGAAAAATAATTCGCAAGCATTTCCCGTCATTCTGCGGGTTTATCCCTAAGTCTGAAGTCAAAATCGCCTTCTCAATTTCCTTCAAAACAGAAGCGTCCCACGGCTCAACAACCAAAGTCCGAGCCTCCACAACAGAGACAGCCGCCAGCTGATTTATCGGCGTAGCCGCACCGTAATAGTCAACCAGAATCTTATCCAAAACAGCAGGGTTCGCTCGTCCCGCTCTAATCGCAATATATTCCTTCGAAAGCGCATTTAATGACCGTTTCATGCTTTCTTCAACTTCACCAAAAATTTTATTCACAACAAAAACTCCCTTTGTAACTGATTTTAAGGTTGTATTAATACAAATTCTTCATCTAACAATAGTGCCAACAGGCCTCCCCACAATAGCATCATATATATTTTGTGGATTTTCTATGCTAAAAACAAGCAGCGGAATGCTATTTTCTTTGCACATAGATGCCGCAGTGATATCCACCACACCTAAGTTTTTACCCAACATCTCCGCATAGCTAAGCGACTCATACCGAACCGCATCACTATTCTTCTTAGGGTCTTTATCATAAATACCATCAACCATAGTAGCCTTCAAGATAATCGCCGCACCAATTTCTGCTGCCCGCAGCGAAGACGCCGTATCCGTTGAAAAAAAAGGCAGCCCCGTCCCACAAGCAAATATAACCGTGCGTCCTTTTTCCAAGTACTCAACAGCCCGATCTTTTATGTACATTTCCGCAATAGGTTGCATATTTAGCGAAGTAAGAACTTGAGCCTCGACATTTAGACTTTTAAAAACTTCTGCAAGTCCCAAGGCATTAATCAAAGTTGCCAGCATGCCCATATGGTCAGCGCGAGATCTATCAAATTGTTCGCTATTTCGACCTCGCCAAAAGTTGCCTCCACCCACAACAATGCCAACCTGAACACCAAAATTCAAGCATTCTTTAATAGCCTTACAAATATCAGTAGCAATGTTAAAGTCAATTCCGTGTTTCTGCTCACCAGCTAAAGCTTCTCCGCTCAATTTAAGCAAAACTCGTTTATATTTTGGCTGCAATATTGACCACCTCTAAGCATTCTATTCTCACTATAATTGTACTTTTAATTTTACAATAACAAAGCAAATCTGTAAAGAGGCCACTATAAAAAACACAAAACGGAGCACAGCGTAAATCCATGCTCCGTTTCCATTCAATTTACAATAAATTTAATTCACCATACTAGCAACTTCATCCGCAAAATTATCTTCACGTTTCTCGAGGCCTTCGCCTTTTTCAAACCTAGCAAAATTTTCGATTTCGATATTTTCACCCAATTTTTCAGCAACACTTTTTACATATTGCTCAACGGTCAAGTTCGAGTCTTTAACAAAAACCTGCTCAACCAAACAATTTTCTTTGTAGAATTTCCCAATCTTGCCCATAACAATTTTTTCCGCAATGTTAGCAGGCTTTCCCTCATTCATTACCTGCTCAGTGAGGATTTTTTTCTCATGCTCCAAAACATCTGCAGGCACAGCCTCTCTATTTAAATAGCCCGGATTAACAGCGGCCACCTGCATAGCGATATCTTTAGCACAAACCTTAAACTCATCTTGCCGAGCAATCTCTGGCGAAGCATTAAATTTAACCAAAACGCCAATCCGGCCACCAGCATGATTATAAGTCGTAACAACGCCCTCAAACCGATTAAACCGGCGAACCTTTATATTTTCCCCAATTGTAAGAATCTTCTCTCTAACCAACTCCTCAACAGTTAAATCGCTGCCACAAGCCTTACAAGTCATTAAAGCCTCCAAATCGGCAGGATTCTTCTCAATTATAGTATCTGCGCAAGTCTGCACAAAGGCCAAAAAATCAGCATTCTGAGCCACAAAATCCGTCTCTGCGTTAACTTCAATAACAACTCCAATATTTTCGTCATTATTAGTACACGCAAACGCAACGCCCTCCGCTGCGATTCTGCCAGACTTCTTACTCGCAGCCGCCAAACCCTTTTCTCTCAAAAAATCTATAGCTTTATCCATATCACCACAAGACTCCGTAAGCGCCTTCTTGCAATCCATCATTCCGCAACCGGTCTTTTCCCTCAAAGCCTTAACATCGCTCGCCGTAAAAGCCATAACCATTCCTCCATTATTGTATTTCGAAAACCTTCTAATTCAATTTTAGCCTCATTCTTCGTCCGTTCTAGTTTCTTCAAATATCAGGTCTTCAATAGACTCTTCCACAGGCTCAACCGCAGCAGACCCCATTTGGCCCTCTCTGCCTTCAATGATCCCATTAGCCATAACGCCTGCCAAAAGCTTAACCGCGCGGATGGCATCGTCGTTTCCTGGAATAACATAATCGACTTCGTCTGGGTCGCAGTTTGTGTCCACAATTGCAATAATCGGGATCCCTAGCTTTTTAGCCTCAGCCACCGCGATCCTCTCTTTTCGCGGGTCAACAATAAACAGCGCACCCGGCAGCTTTTTCATATCTTTAATGCCGCCAAGAAATTTTTCCAGCTTTTCAATCTCCAAATTTAATTTTATAACTTCTTTTTTGGGCAGCAATTCAAAAGTACCGTTCTCCTGCATTTCACGTAGTTGTTTTAAACGATCCACTCTACGGCGGATAGTCGCAAAGTTAGTAAGCATCCCGCCCAACCAGCGTGCATTAACATAATAAGCTCCGCAGCGGATAGCCTCTTCTTTAACAGACTCTTGAGCCTGCTTTTTTGTGCCAACAAAAAGCACAGACTTGCCCTGGTCGGTAATGTCCTTAATAAAATCATAAGCTTCCTCGAGCTTTTTAACAGTCTTTTGCAGGTCAATAATATAAATACCATTTCTTTCTGTAAAAATATACCTAGCCATTTTGGGGTTCCACCTTCTAGTTTGGTGGCCAAAATGGACCCCCGCCTCCAAAAGTTGTTTCATAGATACTACAGATGACATAAATTTTCCTCCTTGGTTAATACCTCCGCAGCGCCCACCTGAACAAAAATCACCAAGAAAAAGCGCCTACGTGTGAATTTATAAATTTTAATTAGTATTATAACACGCCAAGGCAAAACTTACAAGGGCTTTTTCGATTATATTCCGTTTATCTTAATTTTAGCTGCACACAGCTACACTCTTAAAAATCTTTTTAAGCAGTCTTGAAATCTTCTTCTTTTTCGGCGTGGGCCCAAATTATGTTTTACAAGCACAGTGTCGTCACCGATTATAGCTATGTCTTCCCACCTTATTATTATGTCATCTTCTCTCCCCAAAAGTCCGCACCATCGCAGTCGACCATATATTATTATTGAAACTAATCTTGCGTCTTTTGTATCGATTTCTACATCGCTTACACATCCCAGCCGTATCCCGGTTTTTATGTTTATTACTTCTTTATTGCGCATCTCTACCACTTTGCATCTCATAAAAACCTCCTGCTTTAAAGTCCGATTGACTTTAGCTTTTTGCGTATATATAATTAAAATTATCGAATATCGAAAATTTTTTAAGGGGAAGGTTGCATATATGCCAAACAACATCATTCGCTATAATCCAAAGCCCGATGTTGGCCTCTCTGAAGCCCAGGTCTTGACCCGCAAAAATGCGGATCTTATTAATAAAGATGTATCTGTGCCAACCAAGACGGTGCCTCGTATTATAAAAGATAATTTGTTTACGCTTTTTAACTTTATAAATTTCTTTTTAGCCGCTTCTATAATTTATGTAGGTTCGTTTAAGAATCTGCTTTTTATGGGCGTTGTTATCTCTAATCTCATTATAAGTACTGTTCAGGAGATTCGTGCAAAAAAAACTGTGGATAAATTGTCAATATTGTCTCTTACGAAGGTCCCGGTTACTCGAAATGGCACCGTGCAAAAAGTCAATATTGATGAGATTGTTTTAGACGACATAATTGAGCTAGCTCAGGGGACTCAAGTGCCTACCGACTGTAAAATTATATGTGGCAGGTGCGATGTTAATGAATCTTTGCTGACGGGCGAATCTAAGTCTATATCTAAATCAGATGGCGATTTGTTGCTCTCTGGCAGCTTTATTGTTAGCGGAAAATGCAATGCTAAGGTTGAGCATGTTGGTAAATATAATTATGCTTCCAAAATCTCTTGCGACGCCAAATATGTCAAAAAAATAAATTCTCAGATAATGTCCGCCTTCAACAGGATTATTCTGATTTTGTCTATACTCATTATTCCGATCGGTTTCTCTTTATTTACGCATCAGTTGAGTCATAACTCTATGGAGGGCGCTGTTGTAAACACCACTGCTGCGCTAATTGGAATGATCCCCGAAGGTTTAATGCTTTTGGTTAGCACGGTTTTGGCGGTTAGCGTTTTGCGGCTATCTAAACATAAGGTTTTGGTACAGGAGCTTTACTGCATCGAGACTTTGGCGCGGGTTGATACCTTGTGCCTTGACAAAACTGGGACTATAACTCAAGGCACCATGCGCATTCATAATGTTGCTCCTTACTCGGGTAAAAATTCTAGCACCGATAAAGCCTCTATGCTTCGAGCTATGTCGATTATTGTTAATAACACTGCAGACACAAACCCTACATACTGCGCGATAAAAGAGTTTATCGACGAAAACCAGGTTGAATATAAAAAGGCTAGCGAGGTTGTTCGCTTTTCGCCGGAAAAAAAGTGGTCTGGCGCATATGTTGACGGTTTAGGCAGCTTTGTAATGGGGGCCGCTGAATTTGTTTTTGGAGAAAATTTTAGGCTCTTTAAAAAAGAACTTCAGCAATACGCCAAGGAGCACCGCGTTCTCGTTTTGGCGCATTCCAAGAATAATTTTGTTAATAAGGGACTGCCGCAAAACCTAGATTTAATGGGATTTATCTTAATTAAAGATGTGATTAGAGAAACTGCAGCAGATACTTTGAAATATTTTTACGACCAGGGTGTGGACATCAAGATCATCTCTGGCGACAGTCCCTCAACCGTTGCAAACATCGCCAAACGCGTTGGGGTTAAGAATTACGAAAACTGCATCGATGCAAAGGCCAAATTGAACACTGCAGAAGATCTCCAAAACGCGGTAAAAGAATGCTCCATTTTCGGGAGGGTTTCCCCCCTGCAGAAAAAGGAAATCATCTGTGCGCTCAAGGAACAAGGCCATACTGTTGCGATGGTAGGCGACGGCGTTAACGACGTTTTGGCACTAAAAGAATCGGATTGCAGCGTGGTTATGGCCAATGGTAGCGATGCTGCCAGAAATGTTGCTCAGTTAGTTTTGTTAAATTCGGATTTCTCATCTATGCCAAAAGTTGTGCTAGAGGGTCGCCGATCCATAAACAATATCCAGCGCTCCGCCTCGTTATTTTTAGTCAAAACGATATATTCTACGCTCCTGGCTATTTTGTTTCTGTTTTTCAACACTCCATACCCGTTTATGCCTATTCAAATGACGTTGACAAGCGTTTTTACTATTGGGATTCCATCCTTCGTTTTGGCGTTAGAGTCTAACAAAAACCGAATAAGCGGCAATTTATTTATAAACATAATAAGCAAAGCCCTGCCGTGCGCGTTAACCATTGTCTCGTCAATACTAACTATCATGGCTGTTTCTAAGGTCATGTACCTAAGCTATTCCGAAATTTCTACGCTATGCGTCATTTTAACCGGATTTTCAGGACTCTTTTTGCTGTTTAACTTGTGCGTTCCGTTTAACTTTGTTAGAAAAGCTTTATTTTATACGATGTCCACAGCATTTTTAGTTTGTCTTTTGTTCTTTAGGTCCTTATTTTCGTTAGCCTCACCTAGCATCAAGCTGATTACCGTCACCGTGCTTCTTTGCTTTTTTGCCTCCTTTTTGTTTAAAACGTTCTCTAAAATAATTTTCAAAACAAAAAAGCAGGCGCCTATCAACTAAGCCTACTGCTTTCTCTATTTCCCCAATTTCTCTATAACTGCCGCCGTATCACGTGCTATAACTAGCTCTTCATTCGTTGGAATAGCAAAAATTCTTATAGAGGAATCCTTTTCAGAAATCTCCGCCGTAGTGCCGCTAACCGTTTGCTCATTCAAGCGGCCATTAATCTTTACACCCATAAACGAAAGTGAATTGCAGATTACCCTCCTGTGCTCAACGCGGTTTTCACCTATACCGCCCGTAAAGACAATCGCATCGCAGCCGCCCAGCACCCCTATGTATGAAACAATAACCTTGAAAATCTGATACCGGAACATGTCTTGCGCTAAAATTGCCCTCTTATTGCCCAATTCTGCTGCTTTTTCGATTTCTCTTGCGTCACTAGAAACACCAGAAACTCCTAGTAGTCCAGACTTTTTATTGATAACCTCGTTAAATTCTTTTAACGATAAATTTTCTCTCTCCGCAACAAATGTGATAATCCCTGGGTCCAACGACCCACTACGCGTTCCCATTATCATGCCATCTACAGGAGTAAATCCCATCGTCGTGTCTACAGATTTTCCGCCGTCTATTGCCGCAATTGATGCTCCATTGCCTAGGTGACACGTAATAATTTTAGTCTGCTTGATATCCTTCTGCATGAGTTTTGCGCATTCACTGCTAACGTAATAATGAGAAAGCCCGTGATATCCGTATCTTCTTATGCCATACTTTTCATAAAATTCATACGGCAGCGGGTAAATATAGGCTTTTGGAGGGATGGTGCTATGAAATGCTGTATCAAAAACCGCAACCTGTGGAAAGTCTTCACCAAAGATTTCTTTACAAGCGTTTATTCCGTGCAGATTCGCGCTATTGTGAAGCGGTGCAATCAGCGTGAATTTCTCCACCGCATTTATGAGCCTTTGGTCTATCAACGTAGATTTGTTAAACTCCACCCCACCTTGTACCACCCTGTGGCCGGCTGCCGCTATTTCTGTTAAGTCCTTTATAGCACCATATTCTTCGTTTAAAAGAAGGCCTTTAACAAAAAACGCTGCTTCTTCGTGACTTTTTAAATTTGAGTGGAATGTTTTTTTGTGTCCTTTATAATTTTCGTATTCAACAAAAGCATCATTTAAACCGATTCTGTCGCAAATTCCTTTAGCCAACACCGTTTCATCAGTCATATCTATAAGCTGAAACCTCAGCGATGAGCTGCCCGCATTTATTACCAAAACCTTCATGCACGGCCTCCTTTTATTATATGCTTCAATTTGCGCCTTCTATATAGTATCATAGTGGAGAGATATAAATCAAGAAATTTACCTAAAAATAACGATTTGGGAGTTTTGGTTATGAAAATATCAGCGATAATTTGTGAATACAACCCCTTCCACAATGGGCATAGATACTTAATTAAGCACACTCACGCTACGCATACCGTGGCAATCATGAGTGGAAACTTTACTCAACGAGGGCTGCCATCGGTGATTTCAAAAACCGTCAAAGCCGAAATAGCGCTACAAAACGGGTGCGACTTAGTTATAGAGCTCCCTACTCCCTACGCCATTGCCAGTGCAGAAGGCTTTGCCTTTGGTTCTACTTTTTTGGCCGATGCTCTTAATTGCGTGGATATTTTAAATTTTGGCTGTGAAAATGATAATTTAGCCAGACTCCAAAAAGCGGCGCATATTTCAAATTCTCCTGAAGTTTTGGCCCTTACAAAAGAAAATCTAAAAAGCGGCATATCTTTTGCAAAAGCTCGGCATAATGCGATAGTATCCCTCTTTGGCATGGGGGTTGCCACACTGCTTGCTAGCCCCAACAATATTTTAGCCACAGAATATATTAAAAGCCTGAACACATTAGGCTCTAGCATAAATCTGATGCCCATTTTGCGCAAAGAATGTGGCCCCTCAAGTCGCGTAACGACTAAAAGCTTTGCACCTTCTACTGTTTTACGGGAGATGCTTTTTGAGACCGATGAAAGCATAAAGAATTTTATGCCCCAAAGTGCTTATAAAATTTTAAAAAGAGAAGTTGAGCACGGCCGCGCTCCAGCGTCGCTTTTAAATTGCGAACGTGCTGTTTTGGCTAAGTTGCGCTGCATGCAGCCTGATGACTTCCTACAAATCCAGGATGTTTGCGAAGGACTCGAAAATAAAATTTATGAGTCTGTCAAAAGTGCGACTTCGCTTGCAGAGCTTTATTCTGGTATCAAGAGCAAGCGTTACACGCAGTTGCGGATTCAGCGAATTGTTTTGTCTGCCTTTTGTGGAATAGATAAAGAAATTTTCGAGTTTAAGCCGCCATACATCAAGGTTTTGGGCTTTAATGAGCGTGGAAAAGAAATTTTAAAAATCGCAAAAAAGCGCGCTAAATTGCCAATTGCAACTAAAGTTTCGGATATAAAAAAGCTTTGTGATAATCCTGTTGCTGCAAAGTTTTTCAAAATAGAGTCGCAAGCCTTCGACTTGTATAATCTTATGCTACCTAGGGTTGCAGCATGCGGCTTTGAGGCTAAAAATCGGATTATAAAATTGTAAAACACAAAAATATCCTATTCGTTCTTTAGAATGTTTACAAAAATTTCCTCTGCAATCTTTTTAAACGCCGGGCCACAGCTTTCTCCGCCTCCCTTCGCATCCTCGGCAAAGACTACAAGCGAATATTTCGGTTTTTCCGTTGGAAAAATCCCTGAGTACCAAGCCTGAACTACCGACTGCTCCCCGGATTTTATTCCGGTCTGTGCTGTACCGGTTTTGGCTGCTGCTGTACCGACTTCTGGCTTTCCCTGCTTACTGGTACCGTACTCGACCGAGGCTTTCATATATTCCAGCAAATGCTTTGCGCATTCGGCGCTTAGAATTCGGGCCGACTTGGGCTTGGCTGTTTTCTGGACGTACCTTAAACCTTCATTAACAAGGCCCTCCACTAACCGCGGCTCGCAGTAAATCCCTTCTGCCGCTATGGTATTTGTTAATGCTGCGACTTGCATCGGCGTAACAAGCAATTTGCCCTGGCCAAACGAAAAATTCGCAAGAGCTCTACTCTGTTCCAGATCCTTCACGTTAGGTAAAACCCCAGCCTTAGAGATAATCCCCGGCGCCAACCCTATTTCTTTTGAAAAGCCCAAATCTTTGGCTAAATTAAGGATCTTTTCACCGCCTATTTCTAACGCTTTCTCAATAAAATACGTGTTGCAGGAGAATGCAATGGCCTTCTCTAAATCTATCGGGCCGTGGCCCCTATTATTAAAACAGTGGAACTTGTGTCCATCCACCTCGCAGCTGCCTGTGCAATCATATATCGAGTTTGGACTTTTGTTCTCTTGCAAAATAGCTGCAGCCGTCACAAGTTTGAACACAGAACCTATATTGTATGGCAACAGGGCTCTATTTAAAAGCGGTGAGTCTTCATTATTTAGCACTTCTGCAACATTTATTGGCGAAAACGTCGGCATGCTCACACAGGCACGGATTTCACAATTTGGCGTTTCTGTTATTATTACCGCGCCCTTTTTTATATATTTTTGCGCAGCGGCCTCGGCTATCCTTTGAATCTTCCGATCAATGGTCAAAACAATCCCCTTGCTGCACTTGTACATAGTGTTTTCTATGGTCGGCTTCTCCCCCGGAATCCGCCGATTTAGTGCGTCGACTTTATACTTTACAAAGATATTTCCCTTTGCGCTGTTCAAATAGTCATTAAAAGCTTTCTCTATACCGCAAACACCCTGCATATCGCTGTTTAAGTAACCTATTATGTGTGGCGCAATCTGCTCTTTAGCGTATCTTTGTGGCACCTTGAATGTTTTTATTTCTTTACCAATCACTTGCTTTTCATCCGATAACCTTAATACAAACGGTTTGCCAGACTTCATCTCTTCAAAAGCTAGATTCCTTTCATCTTCAGACAAAATCTGCGACAAAACGCTCAAAGTGTCAACCTCAGGCGTTACAGAGATATAAGTTTCGTCCTCCATCCCAACAAGGGGCCTTTTTTGGCAGTCGTATATATTGCCTCGCATTGTGGTAACCTTTAACTTGTATGAACTCTGTCTTGCCGCGGCGTCGCAAAGCATTTCTCCCTTTGAAATTTTGTACGTGTTGTAAACCGCAATACCCATCGCTACCATTAGCATCGAGAAAAATATTACAACTCGCTTGTACATAACATCACCCAGGGATATTATTGGCACAGCGGCCCCAAATATATTCCCACAATTTTTTATAACACAAAAATATAAAAAAAGAGCAGCACAGCTTGTGGCTACTCTTTTTGTTCGTTGTTTAAAATAAAAACTAAATCAATTAGTGCTCTTTTAGCTCCGCTACACTTTGCATCCTACCTGGCAAATCTGTTATAACCACAGGCACGGCCAGCGTCAGTGTGATATCACTATTTTGGCAGATTCTAGCTAGCCTTTCTATAAAGCTAACTAACTCATCTATGTTAATTTTATCCGGCTCAAAAATTGAATCAATTAAAATATCAGTAACATCATAATTCCCCGCACAAACTCCACAAATAAATCCATATAGCCCCATAAAATCATCAATATCGTAGTCCTTTATGCCAATGAGCCTTACACTGTGGGCCAAATCAAATGTAAGGTTGTTTTCTTTTGCAACTAAAACTACAGTGCCATCACTTTTAGAGGTCCGTTCGTTCGCAAGCTCCACCAACTTTTTTGTTTTACCAAGTCCTTTTTGTCCCACTAACAAATCTATCATTTTACCGTTCCTCCTAAAATAATTTAAAATCGTTTACGCTTTTTTGAACGTCCTGACAATCTGATTGCTCTTACTGCCTCAAAAGTGTAACCATATTTTTTTTGTAAGCCTCCACTCCTGGCTGATCAAATGGATTTACACCCAGTATATAACTCGAAATTGCACATGCTTTCTCAAAAAAGTATATCAAATACCCCACCTCAAATGGAGTTATTTCTGGCATTTTTAAGACCATGTTTGGTACGCCGCCATCGGCATGAGCTTTTAATGTTCCTAAAAATGCACTTTTGTTAACGAATGCAATTGTCTTACCAGAGAGAAAATCTAACCCGTCTGCATCTCCATCAGTTGCCTCGATTAAAATGTCATTCCGCGGCTTTTCAAAATATACAATAGTCTCAAAAATATTGCGAGTACCGCTTTGAATGTACTGTCCCATCGAATGCAGGTCGGTAGAAAAAATCGCAGAAGCAGGAAAAATCCCCTTGTTGTCTTTCCCTTCGCTCTCACCAAACAGCTGCTTGAGCCACTCACTCATCATGGCAAAATTCGGCTCGTAGCTCGCCAAAATCTCGATACTTTTGGCCTTACTGCCATACAATATATTCCGAATAGCCGCATATCTGTAGCAATCGTTTTGGTTTAGATCTGCACAAGCTAAATCCTCCTGCGCAAGCTTTGCTCCCAGTAATAATTCATCGACATTGATGCCCGCCACTGCTATTGGCAAAAGTCCCACTGCCGTCAGCACAGAATATCTGCCGCCGATGTCTTCAGGAATCACAAAGGTCTCATATCCCTCTTCGTCTGCCAGCTGCTTTAACTTGCCATTTTGCCTATCCGTTGTGCAAAAAATTCGCTTTCTGGCTTCTTCTTGGCCGTACTTCTCTTCTAAAAATCGCTTAAACACTCTAAAAGCCAGCGCGGGCTCCAGCGTAGTGCCAGACTTCGACACCACGTTTATGCTAATATCCTTGCCCTCGCAGATTTTCAAAAGGTCGTTCAAATCCGTGGCACTAATGCTGTTCCCGGCAAAATAAATGTTCGGCGTGGCCTTCGGGAGATCGTTATAATTTCGCGACTTTATCAGCTCAATTACTGCCCTTGCCCCCAAATATGAACCACCTATACCGATCACTATAAAGAGATCCGTTTTGGGGCTTATTTTGCTGGCAGTTTCTTGTATTCTAAAAAATTCCTCTCTGTCGCAATCCGTAGGCAACGTGACCCACCCCGTAAACTCACTTCCTAAACCGGTTTTTTTATGCAAAAAATCGTGCGCTAAACTCACCGAGGGTTTAATCTTCTCGTAATCTTCATAACTAATAAATGAATTCAAATATTCTGTGTTCAGCTGGACAGGCATGGCCCCGCGCTCCTTTTTAAACATTTCAACAAATATTAGGTTCATTTTAACGCATGGGTACACTTTTTGCAACGGTTTTGCTATAATTTAAATTCTTAAAAAGTCTATAAGCAAAATTTTAAAAACCGCACCAAAATTTATTTTTTCTACGTTTTCTGCCGCAACGATATTGTACTCTGCTACGATTTCATCCCCAAGTTTATAAATAAGCCTACCTAAACTTTGCCCTTTTTGCACGGGCGCCGAGGTTTCCTCCGCTATCTCCATGCTGCTGTCTATGCTGTGCTCTTTGCCTTTAGGCACCAAAACTTCATTTGTAATGTCCACTTCAACCGTCACGCTTGGCTGCATACCGTCAATTACCCGAACCGGCTCAAATATGCTCTCGTCCACAACCGGTTTTAGCATGTTATAATTTGCAAAACCAAAATCCAACAATGCGGCAGCATCTTTAAAGCGATCTTTGCCGTTTGCTCCACCTAGCACTACAGCGTTTAAAGTTAGGCTTTCTCTAGTTGCTGTTGCAGTGATGCAGCTTCCGGCTTGCGACGTTGTGCCGGTTTTTAGCCCGGTAATGCCCTTGTAGCTCTTCAAAAGTTTATTTGTGTTCACCAACTGAGTCTTGCCGTCCCTCAAATAATCCATCCAGATTGATGTGTAGTCGAATATTTTTTTGTGTTTGATGAGTTCTCGCGACATTAAAGCAACATCATATGCACTCGTCACATGGCCGTCCTCATCCAACCCATTGCAATTCTTAAACACTGTCTCACCCATAGAAAGTTCTTTGGCTTTTCGGTTCATTTCCGAAACAAACAAATCCTCCGACCCGCAAACATGTTCTGCCAAAGCCACAGCCGCGTCGTTTGCTGATGCTACCATAACTGCCTTTATGAGTTCATCCACTGTCATTGTTTCTCCCGGTTTTAGCCATATGTCCGAACCGCCCATGGATGCCGCATGCTCACTTGCAGATACTGTATCCTGCAAACTTATCTTTCCGCTATCCAAAGCTTCCATCACCAAAATCATCGTCATGACCTTGGTTATAGACGCACAGCAGCGAACCTCGTGAGAGTTTTTTTCGTAGAGCACTCTCCCAGTCTTAGGTTCCATTAAAACTGCCGCCGGAGCCAAAATCTCTATATTATTCGCAGCTTCGTTCGCACAGACACTTCCCTTGAGAATAGAAATAAACACAAACGAAAATATAACAATCAAGCTGGTCACGAATCTGGCGTACTTCTTTATGATATCAATGCACACTTCTCTTCACCCTTCAAATTTTTTGAGTTTTTTATTAATATTTATTCTAACGCAAATTAATCTATGACAAACACCAGAAAAACAAAGATCATTGCATGCTAAGTACATGTGAATCAAAGGTTAGTCAATTAATGCACAAAAAAGAGGCCCTAAAGATTTAGGGCCTCTCTTTTATTTGTGTCAGCTAAAATTAAAAATCAATAATTTTCGGCTTTTATCTCAAAATAAGCTTGCGGATGCTTGCATGTTGGGCATTCTTGCGGAGCAAATTTACCCACATGCACATGCCCGCAATTTTTGCAAACCCACACTACCACTTCGTCTTTTTCAAAAACTTTTTTATCCTGCACATTTTTTAATAAAGCGTTATATCTATCTTCGTGGTCTTTTTCAATTTTAGCTACCTGCCGCATCGCTTCTGCAATTTCGGCAAAGCCTTCTTCGTCGGCAACTTCAGCAAACTTTTTATACATGTCAGTCCACTCGTAATTTTCACCAGCTGCAGCATCTTTTAAATTTTCTTCTGTTTTAGGTACCTCTCCATTATGTAAATATTTAAACCATAATTTTGCATGTTCTTTTTCGTTATCTGCTGTTTCTTCAAAAATATCCGCAATTTGCTGATACCCCTCTTTTCTTGCGGCAGAAGCATAATAAGTATACTTATTTCTTGCCTGAGATTCTCCAGCAAATGCAGCCAACAAGTTGGCTTCTGTTTGGCTTCCTTTAAAATTCATAATAAAAACCCTCCTAAAAAAATTAAAATGTTTATTATAAGGACTACAATAATTATACTGCCCTCTGCTCAAAATTACAACCAGGCTTTTTAAATTTTACTCTTATTTTTTACAAAACTCAAAAAGCTACAATTTTTTTCAAAATTTTCAAACTTAAAATTCCTCGGCATTTTTTATTTAACCATCAAAAATTCATTCTCGTTTTTTACAAATAACACCTATAAATTTTGTTCATGTCCTATTAAACTTTCCCCTACCTACAATTTTATTAATTCTTTTTAACCTTTAACTCCAAATTAAGCTTGAATTTATATGTTTTGACATGTAAAATATACTTAATAGAGGAGTGTGATTCCATAATGCTTGGAAAAATTTTTAAGGTGGTGATCGACGGGTCTGCCTACGGTTCCAGCGCAAAATATTGTGCTCCATTATATGCAGCACATATTGTAGATCCTTTGCCTGGGTCCTTTAATAAAAAGGTATATTTTATATCGAATAAACCGGTAGAAAAATCTGCTACTGGCACCGTAATAGCTATTGCTAACAAGGGCGAACCTGGCGAAAAATTAATTTTAGCGCCAAAAGGTGCAATATACTATTCACCTGAGATTCGCAGTCGCCTTTCTAGAATTAAAAATCAGTGCCCGTATCACTTAAATTGTCTTTATGAAAAGTCCTGTGGTGCTGTTATTTTTAATGATTTATCCGATGAACGCTATTTTTTGGTTGTAAAAAATACCAACGGCAGATACTGGGGTTTTCCAAAAGGGCATATAGAATTTGGCGAGACCGAAGAACAAACTGCCATACGCGAGGTTAAAGAAGAGACAAATCTAGATGTTACCATCTTAGATGGATTCCGTAAAACTAGCGTGTATCGGCTTTTTGGCCAGGTGAAAAAAAAGGTTGTAATTTTTTTAGCAAAAGCAAATAGCAAAAAAGTTACCGCTCAAAACAGCGAAATAGAAAAATTTAAATGGCTAAAAAAGGATGATATATACAAGTGCTTGAATCATCGAAATGACCTGAAAATTTTTGAAGAAGCTGTAAAATGGCTCGAAAAAGTAAATTGTTAATAAATAATAATTCTTAAAATGTTTTTTCTAAAAGAGATAGCTTTAAATTAGCTATCTCTTTTTAGGCGACTTACCTCACTGCTTACTAAAATAATAAAAGTATTCATTTCTTTGTGAACCCTCTTCCCCAACTATATGCTCACTCTTGACAAAATTATTTTTAACCAAGATCCGATTTGAAGCAATATTATCGAGTTTTGCTGTAGCGCTGACTCTTGATATATCATATATCTGATTATTTAAAAGATACTGTAAAAAATTGAGTAAAGTTTGGACCGAACTAGACATTATTCCTTTACCTGCATACTTCTCTTTTATTGCATACCCTATATCACTATCTTTGCCTCCATTGTCAACCATCGGACCTACTGCTATTCTACCCACACTTTCTCCATTACAGTAAATTATAAAAATTAACGACTTTGGTAAATTTTCTCCCCACATGCGGTTATAGTCATCAATAAAGTAAATTTGTTCTGTTTTTTGTGGTGCTTTCAATTTACCATCTAAATAAAATTTCATGTATTCCGGCCTAGCATTCGAGAAAATTTCAAGTAAGCATAATCTATGATCTTCTCTTTTTTGTAATGGCACTAAATAGCAGTCTCCATAAAGCAAGCCGTCTTTAACAACTTTAAAATGTAATTTCTCCTTAACTGTTTCAAAAGGCAGCCCAATTTTTTCTGATAATAAAGCTATAGCCTCCTCTTCTTTTGTGGGAAGGCCATTATGAACTTGTCCAGCTCGTTGTTCCCTGCGCTTATCATCTAAGCTTTTAGGGCTTGCTTTTTCCTTATCTTTTTTGCACTTCTCTTCTAAACTTATTGAAAAAGAAGTCTGAACTAAATTTTTGTCTTCATTTATAATACTTGCATGTGTAATAAATAATGGCATCCACCAAAATAACATTTGCAATGCTATTCCTGTTAACAATAATTTTTTAACACTATTTGGCATATTTTTCAATGTAAAAATCTCCTTTAAAAAACAAACTCACCTGTCATCAACTAGGTCGATCTATATTATATCACAAAGTTTGAAATTCATCTATAAAAACTGTTATTTCTTCTCTTTTGCCTGACAAAATTAGAGCGTATAGGTTATATTGAGACTTTGAGCTTATTTAAGTCTAGCCGATATTGTTTATTTTTCGTCCTATTATTGATACACTTTTGGCAAATACTTTAATTATTAAATTTGCAGCCAAAGGCAAGGTATCTGCCGTCGCAATCTTCTATAACAAACTCTTTGTTATTGTAGCCTGTGTTGCGCAGCGGTTTTACAAAGTTTACTCTGTTTTCGTTAAATTCTTGTTCTAACTTTTCTTGAGTCTCCGTATAAAAATAAGCATCAAATCCGTAGCCATATAAAACATGATTTGGCTTATACCCACCAAATAACGCTTTTATAAGTACTATTTCTATAGAGTCTCTATATAAACAAACGTGCGGTTCCGATACATTCAAATACTTTGCGGCCTTAAAACCCAATTTATTAACATAAAAATCGGTTGTTTCTTCAATATCATTGCAAGGGAATATTGGACTTAATCCTATTAACATTGGCTTTTTCTCCTTTTTTCTCATTTATAATTTTATTTTAACTTATCTTAAAAAACAGTCCGCAAACAAAAATAATAAGCGTACCAATAATAAAAACATATTTCGACAACAAAATAAACCATCTTGAGTTGAGCTTTTTCCTTGCGCCTTTGTTTATATTTTCTATTGCAAAGTCTGAGCCGCAAACCCAAAAAAACATTACTCCGGCTAACAGAGTCCCGAGCGGGATCACATATATTGACACTATATCCATCCATTTTCCTACTGTTTCGCCGTTTTCTATAAACAAACTTATCAGCGCTGACGTTGCTATCACTATAGTCACAGCTAGGCTTCTTGGCAATTTTAAATTGGCCTGCAACCCTTCTATTGGCACTTCAAAAAGGTTTATAATAGACGTTACTGCGGCAAAAAGTATCGCTGTAAAAAAAATTATTTCAAAAAAGCGTCCAAAAGGCATACCAGCAAACACTTGTGGCATTGCTACAAACAGCAATGATGGCCCTGCTTGTGACTCTAAGCCAAAAGAAAACATCGCGGGAATAATTGCTAATGCTGCTATGACTCCCGCCAGAACGTCAAACAGCGCCACATTTTTAGCACAATAAATTATATCTTCGTCGTCTTTTAAGTAACTGCCGTATATCAATGTTCCGGAACCAGCTAGTGATAGCGAAAAAAACGCCTGCCCCAACGCATAAATCCAGTTTTGTGGCTCCAAAAATTCAGCAAAGTCAAAGTCAAATAAATAAGTGTAACCTCTAAATGAGCCCGGCAAAACCGCCGCTTTTATCGCCAAAATCATAAATAATATGAAGAATAGCGGCATCAAAATCTTGTTTAGCTTTTCTATTCCATTAGAAATTCCGAATATCATTATAAAAAAAATTATCAAAAATCCTACTAAATGGCTAACTACATTGCCAAAATCTCCAGAAATATTTGCAAATAATGCCACTTTATCTTTTCGTTGCAGCAACTCTCCAGAAATACTCGAAGCTAAAAATCGGATTATCCACCCCACCACCACAGAATAACCTATAGCAATGCACAAAGCGCCCAAAGCAGGGATCACACCTAAGAACTTGCCAAATGAATAGTTAAACTTCATTTTAGTAGCACCTGCAAACGCGCCTATGGGGCCCGACTTCATTGCACGGCCAAATGCCATTTCGCCGATAACCCCTGGAAGCCCTAAAAGCACCGTGAATATAATATATTCGATTAAAAAAACTGCTCCCCCATGCTGCCCCAGTCTATATGGAAACATCCAAACCGTCCCTATCCCTACTGCAGAACCAACGCACGCCCATATAAATCCAAATTTTGTTCTAAACGTGTCCCTTTTTAGCTTTAACCCACTATTATTTAGCCTACCCGCCGAATTTGGCATAATTAACCACCCCGTTTTTACATTATAATTCAAAAAAGTCGGTTGTTCAATAGTTTTAAACATTTTTTGAAAAATATGGTAAAGCAAAGTCGGTCTGCATAATAAAAACATTACACAAATAAATGCATAAAAAATATAAAACGACCAATACTATTTATGCGGTCATTCCGTAAAAAAAGAAGGGGTGAGAATCTTGTTAGATAAGCTAGCCTTAATTTTAGTTATCATCGGCGGTCTTAACTGGGGCTCCATAGGAATTTTCCAGTTCGACATAGTCGCATGGCTGTTTGGTGGCCAGATGAATATATTAAGCCGGATAATTTATACAGCAGTAGCTCTTGCCGCAATTTGGTGCATTTCTTTGCTGTTCAAAGATAGCGAGGACTCTGTCCACCACTCAATGTGAGTCTAGATATCCCATTGAATAAATAGCCATTTTATTTTTAAGTTCCTGAGTCAAATCTCAGGAGCTTTTTTTTACAAAAATTTATTTAACTATGAGGCTTCCCCCCGACATTTCTCTTGGTTTATCCAAACCTAAAATTTCAATAATCGTTGGCGCAACGTCTGCAAGTATTCCTCTAGATCTAAGTTCACAGTCGTGCCCCACAACACAAAAAGGTACCGGGTTAATAGTATGTGCAGTAAACGGTTCGCCGTTCTCGTCAAGCATTTTCTCTGCATTCCCGTGGTCCGCAGTTATAATCAAATATCCGCCTAAAGCCAAAACTTCATTAACAAGCTCATAGACGCAAGAGTCCACTGTTCTAGCCGCAATCTTAGCTGCCTCAAAATTACCAGTGTGCCCTACCATATCGCAATTCGCAAAGTTTAAAATAAATACATCATAATTTCCCGATTTTATTTTTTCCTTAACAATTCTAGTGATCTCAAAAGCACTCATCTCTGGCAACAAATCGTAAGTCTCAACCTTCGGCGATGGCACCAAAATTCTATCTTCCCCTGGATACACACGCTCAGAGCCTCCGTTAAAAAAAGACGTAACATGAGCATACTTTTCTGTTTCCGCAATTCTCAACTGAGCCAAATTACTTTTTGATATAACCTCCGCTAAAGTGTTTTTCAAATTTTCACACTCAAAAGCAACTTTAGCATTATAAAATTCATCACTATACCTAGTCATACATACAAAATCGGTTAATCCACTTAGCACTTTTTGCCTTGCAAACTTATCAAACCTCTCATCAACGAAAGCCCTAGTAAGTTGACAAGCTCTATCGGAACGAAAATTAAAAAATATAACCGAGTCTCCAGCATTTGCCGTAGCATATCGGTCACAAATAATAGGTTCAATAAACTCATCTGTTATACCTGAAGCGTAAAAACTTTTTACAGCCGTAGCAGGATTCTTTATATATGTTCCGGTTCCACATACAATAGCATCATAGGCTTTTTTAGTGCGCTCCCATCGATTATCGCGATCCATAGCATAGTACCTGCCAATAATCGTGCCAAATTTGCCTATTCCAATACGGGCCATCTCTGTTTCACATTTTTTTATAAAGCTCGCACCAGCCTTAGGTAGAGTATCTCTTCCATCCAAAAAGGCATGGACATAAACCTTCTGCAAACCAAGGCTCTTCGCTATCTTAAGCAACGCAAATAAATGGTCGATATGGCTATGTGCACCACCGTTGGATAAAAGTCCCATCAAGTGTAAGCTTGAATTCTTATTTTTAGCAGATAGCATAGATTTTGTCAAGACAGAATTCTCAAAAAAACTTTCGTCCAAAATACTATTATTAAGCTTGGTAAAGTCCTGAAAAACCACTCTGCCAGCGCCAATGTTAATATGCCCAACTTCGCTGTTTCCCATTTGACCAGAAGGCAAACCAACATTCTCACCAGATGCTTCTAACAAAACAAATGGATATTTTCTAAAAATGTCATTCAACCGAGGCGCCGTTTTGCAAGTTATTGCACTTTTCTCAACGTCTTTAGTAATTCCAAATCCATCCATTATAATTAGCAACAACGGGCGCTTCATACCAAAACCTCCCCAAAATACCAATTACCTATCCTTAACATATCTCCATTTATAGCCATATGCGGTTTTGCCTTGTTTTTTGCAAATTTTATTTATCGTCGCGTAATCCGCCTTCTTATAAGATGTGTTCTCGCGAATCCAGCTTGCACCGTCCATAATTTTAGAAAAAGTCATAATCACTTCCAAGGTCTCTTTATCTATCATATCCACTGCAATAGAATTTGGTCTATTTTTTTTATATTTTTCAACCATCATTTGCCTATATTCCGGATTATTCCTCATTTTTTCTACATGCTTTTTAAGACCCAAGCCTACCTTCGGTAAAACTTTCTTCTTTTCCTTTTCAGGCCCCAAATTTTTCTCCCCCGAGTCTAAAGGTGTAGTCTGACCCATCACAGTAACCGTTTCAACAACCATACTATTAACACTCATAAATAAAGCCGGCTCCTATTCTATAATTAAATTTCTAAAATTATTTTACAAATCTTATAAAATTACCTAACTGAGTAAATTTAAATACATTAGAATCAAAAATCTTTTTATACGTAAATTTTAAAAGTTGTTCCCTACAGCAAAGCCCTAAGTATGTTTGTCGGCCATTTTTTAAAATGTACAACCAAAAATTATCTTCATCCTCGGGCAAAAGTTTATATTCAAAATTAATGGGATCAGCTTCTTCTATTTCATAATGCGGTTCATTAAGTTCTATAGCTTTTTTATTTTCACATGTATCTATTAAAGCAGTTTTCAATTTTTTAACAACATTTTTAGATGGGATGTTCTCCGCATTTAGCTTTAAAAAAAACACTATAGATGGGTCTTTCTTATGAACTTCTCTTATAAGTGCCTCACAAGCCTTGGCTGCATAGTTATGTCCTCTAAACTCTGGAATAACCCAATAAGCAACGTTAACATAATCCGATAAGCACATTAAAATAACAGCTCCAACCAAATGACCAACTTTATTCTTCATCACAAAAGTAAAATTTGTCCCTTCGTTATATCTAATCAATTCAAAAAAAGCCTGTACTTCTGTCATTTCTCGGTCTGTTGCTTCTAAATAATACCTTATATTCACGTTTTTGTAATACTTTTTAAGTTCATGAAAGTCATCCAAAGTTGGGCGCAATAATGTTAGCTCCCCAGCACTTATATTGTCAACCCCAACTACAGCTTTACATTCTTGTGTTAGAGCGCAATGATCTCGACAAATTTCGCACTCAGAAGTAACTTTAGCTGTTTCGGCAAAAGAAACAAGCCCAGCGAAATTAAAATAAATCCCAATCGACAAAACAAAAGAAATAAATTTTTTCAACTTTAAAATCTCCTTAATAATTTTTTAATTCCCAATTTATTTACAACCCATAACGAATCAAGGCGTACTAGGCACATCAGTACTTACTTGAGCAAAAGGCAAACTTTTATAAATCCACGGCATGTGACCATATAAACGTTTTGCCAACGCTAATTCTTCATCAGTTTTAATTTTAAGCCCAAAATGTCTCAAACAAATAGGCATCTCTGCCCAAATATATGATCCCAAAGCTCCAGCCAAAGTTTTTACAGAATTATTCCCCGGCACATAGAGATTTCCCGCGATTCTAAAGCTTAAATTACTATTATTTTGCTGCAAAATTTCTTCAACAATCGCCATCTGATAAGCAACATACGGCTGACTAGAAATAAACAATGCTTGATCAATTTTCCCAGGGTGAGCGTTAAGCCACAAGCAAAAGTCCTCAACAGTAGTTTGAGTAGTCGGACGTCGCCCATCTTTTCCCGGAGTATCAATTACAAGAAATTTAAGCTTATCTTTATTCAGCAAAGACTTTTCGTACAAATATTTAAAAATATGTGCTTCAGTAACTTCACTGCTCTCTATACTAAAAAATTGAGCAATTTCTGCAATTTCCTCCATTGTTCCATCTACACCAACTGTAGCAGGCCTTGCGCCAGTTAATAACACTACCCAATTAAAAAAATGCCCCTTTTCTTTTACCAAACGCTCAACAAACTTCATGCGCTTTTCCATTTCAGATTTGCGTGCTCCCAATATGCAAACCGCATCATATTGCGTACAGTATGGACTCGCATGTTGCCTAAACCCGTGAAAAACAGCATCAACAAGTCCCAAATCTGCAAACTTTTTATTTAAACTTTCAATATTATTCGCCATCCAGCTAAGGTCTTTAGTCTCCCAGCGTTCTTGCTTATCTGCCCTGTTCACAAAGCGCTCTTGAGTTGATGCAACCAGTTGCAAAAGCTCTTGTGTGCCCAACCTTTCTGGTAAAGAAACTTCCGCGCTTTCGCATATAAATTTAAAAGCATCTTTTTGCTCTTCAGTAGCAAATTCAAAACTATCCAGCACTTCTTCCAAAGTGGCTTTCGAATCTTCGCGGACAGCAGAACCATAACAAACACAATTCAACAAAAATGAAAATATCGCAAAAAAAGAAAGAATCCGAATAAACCAATGTTTTCTCTTCATAAAATCAGCCTTCTCCCAATAATAAAAATCATGCCAAATCAAGTTTATCGTAATCTGGTGGAGATGAGGGGAATTGAACCCCTGTCCGAAAACCGTTTATCAAAGCTTTCTACGAGTGTAGTTATTGAACTAAAATTCCCTTAGCAAAACGCCCAATAACAGGCTTTAAGCCGCGGTAGACTCCAAATCATGACTAAACCTGAGCCAAAGCTTAGTTCACGTTCACTGCTAATCAACGCCTTATTAGGGTCGCAGTAGTCCCTAAAAAGACGGCCGCTTAACTAAGCAGCTGCTTTTAAACTATTATCTGCGTTTAATTTGAAAAATTGCGAAGTTTAAAGCGTATCCGCGCCGCTACTCGCTTACTAAGACTTACAATCCCCGTCGAACCCGTTACATCCCCATTTTTCAAACAGGTCTCAACGATTATATTCCTTAATAGTACGTTCAATTTTCCGCTGAGCATCTTTTTTTGCCATTGCGCTGCGCTTATCATAGAGCTTTTTACCCTTGCAAAGGCCAACACAAACCTTAACCAGCGAACCCTTGAAATAAACCGACAAAGGCACCAAAGTATACCCCACCTGCTTAACAAGCCCTAATAGCCGCATAATTTCGCGCTTGTGCATCAACAGCCGCTTAACTCGCAACGGGTCTTTATTAAAGATATTCCCCTTTTCATAGGGTGAAATATGCATTCCGCTGAGTAAAAGCTGCCCATCCGTAATGCTGCACCAAGCCTCTTTTATAGAGACTTTGCCCTGTCGAACTGATTTAACTTCTGTGCCAAAAAGTTCAATTCCAGCCTCAAACTTCTCTTCCACAAAATAATTATGAAAAGCCTTTTTGTTTTGTGCAACCGTTTTAAAAGTCTCATTCTTCATGCTTAGCACCCTTCGCACCTTTTCAGAATGCAAAAATCCACAGCTAATAAAGTGCAGATCCTCAAACCAAATTATAGCACAAAATAGCTCCCCTGTCAATAGCAAAAGCCAAACAAAAATTCGGTAAAAACTTAAAAACAGATCACAAAAAACAGTATCAGATCTCGCTTCGGCCGAGCAATGCACGAGAAAGAGTTACTTCGTCTGCATATTCAAGGTCACCACCCACCGGGATCCCATAAGCCAAGCGAGTGACCTTAACTCCCAGTGGTTTTAGCAATTTAGAGATATACATAGCCGTCGCTTCGCCCTCCACAGTTGGGTTCGTCGCCATTATGACTTCTTTGATCGGCTCGGCAGAAATTCGCCCCAACAGCTCCTTAATATAAATTTGGTCCGGCCCCACGCCATTTAGCGGAGAAATTACCCCGTGCAAAACATGATAAGAAGCAGAAAATTCGCCGGTCTTTTCCAAAGCTAAAACGTCGCGCGGATCCTCAACCACACAGATAATGCTTTTATCCCTGGTGCTATTTCGGCAAACATGGCACAAATCTTGATCCGTTAAATTCTTGCACACCTTGCAATATTTAATTTTCTCGTGCGCCTCCAAAATAGATGCCGCAAATTCCTTAGCATCAGCGTCCGGCATCTGCAAAACAAAGTAAGCAAGCCTCTGTGCAGTCCGTTTCCCTATCCCTGGTAACCGTTCAAATTGTTCAACAAGCTTAGCAAGCGGTAATACATTATATTCAATCATAGCCTAAAACAACCCCGGCACGTTGATCCCAGAAGACAGGGTGTCCATTTTCTCACTTCTTTCTGCCGATGCCACGTGGATAGCCTCATTCAAAGCAACTATGAGTAAGTCCGAAAGCATCTCTATGTCGTCCTTATCCAAAACCTGAGGGTCAATTTCAATATTCTTAACCTCCGGTTTACCAGTAATAGTCACCTTAACAGCGCCTCCAGCAGAAGTCGCCACATATTCTTTTTCGTCAAGCTCACTATTTAAAGTGTCCATTTCTTTCTGCATTTTCTGGGCTTTCATCGCTAACTGCTGTAAATTCCCGGCTCCGCTTCCAGACCCTTTAGGTAACCTTGCTTTCATAATTCATCCTCCAAAAATTCAAACTTCTGTAACATCTATTCCGAGTTTTCGGGCCACTTCGGCTAAATCATTCAAAGGGTCCGCCGATTGTCGGATTTTTTCCGCATTCACATTATCATCCGCAGAGTAAGGCCCCAGCTTATAGGCTCTCCCCGTAACACTTTTAATAGCATTCCTTATTTGGTCCCGCTGGCTCGACTTTCTCAACAACTCAAAAGCCATCTCGTTTTTAGAATCAATTAAAACAAAATCCCCGCTAATATAAGCGTCTGAGCCCTTAAACGCCATAGCAACCGTGCGCGAATACTCCTTCAAAACGTCCAAAATCTCAGTCCAATTTCCCATCTTTTGGGCATTCCTATGCAAAAATTTTATGTCAACACCAGAAGCACTAGAATCAGAAACCTCTTGTCTATCCGTTACAGTTTTTTCAACAGGTTTACTAATCTTTTTCTCTATGCCCTTCTGCGCAAAACGCCCTAAAACATCCTCTTCCCCTGTACTTTCCGCCGCAGTCATCTTTGAAACCTTTTCTCCTGCAGCTTTTATTTTCTCTTGTTTTAAAGCCGATTCTTTTGCTGCTCCATCATTCCTATTTTTTTCTAAATCCTTTTTTAGCGGGAGTTCTTTTGGCTTCACGCCCGAATCTAAATCCGAAATTTTTCTTTCTAATTCATCAATCCGGCTAGCAAAGGCCTCATTACTATAACTTAGATGCGGTGAACACAATTTTATTACACACATCTCGAGTTCTGTTCTACCATCGCAGCCTCGGCTCATCTTTTCAAAAGACGACTGCAAAGTGTCCATAATAAAAATCACGGTTTCAAGCGTAACATCTTTGGCCAAATCGGTTAGCCGAGAATACTCATCATCCGAGGTACCCATCAGTTTTTTCGCGTCTTTTAAGGTTTTTATCAGCATAACATCTCTAAAGCCGCTTATCAACTCAAAGGCCAGTCGAGTCATATTCTTTGAGCACCTAGCAAACTCATCAATTACAGCCAATGCATCCTGTGGAGATTTTTGCAAAATAGCTCGCATCAGCCAAAACATTTGTTCGCCAGAAACCAGCCCCACCGCATCTGCCACCATGTCCGCAGTAATTTCTTCACCATTCCCCATGCATTTGTCGAGAATTGCCAATGCGTCCCGCATTGCCCCGTCGGAAATTTTAGCTATTAAAAAAGCAGCATCCTTAGTTATACTAGCATTTTCCTGCGATACAACATATTCAATCCTACTTGCAATGTCATAAGCAGAAATTTTATGAAACTCAAACCGCTGACAGCGCGACAAAACCGTAGCCGGAATTTTATGTACCTCAGTAGTAGCCAAAATAAAAATAACGTGTGCCGGCGGTTCCTCCAAAGTCTTAAGTAAGGCATTAAATGCGCCAGCCGAAAGCATGTGTACTTCGTCTATAATGTAAACCCGATACTTCCCCTTAGCCGGCGTAAAAGCAGTAGATTCGCAAACATCTCTGATATCATTTACCCCGTTATTGCTAGCTGCGTCCAGCTCAACAATGTCCATAGCCTCACCAAAGTCGATTTCTCTACACATTTCGCACTCACAGCAAGGGTTACCACCTTCAGGATGGCAACAATTAACCGCCTTTGCAAAGATCTTAGCGCAAGTCGTTTTGCCAGTCCCGCGCGAACCAATAAACAAATAAGCGTGGCCAATGCGGTTAGACAAAATTTCGTTCTGCAATGTCACCGTAACATGCGGCTGCCCAATAACGTCCGCAAAGGTTTTGGGCCTGTATTTTCTGTAAAGAGCCTGATACATATGTAATTTACCTCTCGCAAACAAGATAGACAAAAAGCAAAAAGTTCAGCAACCCGCCAATATCTATAAACCAAAAAATAGTAATATACACTTAAATATGCAAGCGAGCAAACTGACTGTATCGCCCCCAGCACTCCGCTTAATGCTGCTCGGTTCCCCGCCTGACATGGTTCACGGCGCCAGACCGCACAGCGCCCACCCGCTCACATATTAAAACATACATTTCATAACAACACGCGCTATAGATAACGCCTACACGCATAATTTACAAGAAAAGTCTTACTTTAACTTAAGTCAATGCCAATGGCAATATCAATTACAATCAAAACTTACTATGTTATTATAACACATTTTTTGTGAAAATCAATGCTCATTTTTAAAAAATCAACAAAAATTCTGCGAGAAATTCTATAAAAAAACTGCCATTATTTGTTGAATTTTGTCTTAAAAGGCGGTACAATTAATCCTGGATTGTTATAATTGATTAAATTTATTGTTGAGGTGAAGCAAAAAATGGTCAAATATGCAGGCAGGTTTTTGGTTATTGTCTTTTGTTTTTTTTTCGCTATTTTTAGCACGAATCTTTACATAAATTCTAATGTAGCGGCAATTATTAACCCTAATATGCCGGGATATAAAGCAGTTGCCCCTCCAAGGCCTGGAATTATTAACCCCAATATGCCAGGGTATCGAGATGATCTTTCTTTTTCACATAATTTTTATAAAAAAGGCATCGATGTTTCTTATCACAACGGGGACATCGACTGGCAGGCTGTAAAAAATTCTGGCATAGAATTCGCAATCATCCGGACTTCCTACGGCTGGAGCGATTGGAATAAGCAAACCGATAAAAAACTTCAGTCAAATATATTGGGCGCTAAAGCTGTTGGAATGCCAATCGGTGCCTATCATTACAGCTATGCAACCAATACTCACGAGGCTCTTTTAGAGGCTGAATTCTTCATAAACAGACTCAAGTGGACACAGTGGGAATACCCGGTATTTATGGACTTTGAAGATAAATGCCACTTGACGTTGAGCAATTCACAACGAACTGATATTGTGTTAACATTCCTACAAAAGTTAAAGGAAAACGGATACTATTGCGGATTTTATACATTTTTAAATTTTCAAAAGTATCACCTAGACATGAGTAGGCTCAGTGGGCATGAGCTATGGATCGCTCATTGGCACCCTAGCTGCGACTGTACCTCCCCTTATGGGATGTGGCAACGCACAAGCGACGGCAGCGTTCCTGGAATTAAAGGTCGTGTTGATTTAGATTATTGCTATAAAGATTATCCTTCCATCATAAAAAGTATGCATTACAACGGATTTTAAGTCATCTGTATGGCTTTACAAGTGAGTAAACAGCTGGATTAATGTTATTCGAAAGTTTGTCAAAACTAAAGCCTTGCTTTGCCAAACCATCAATAATCGCTGGCAAGGCTTCTACTGTCGTGACTTTTGGCCTAGCATCATGCATTAAAACAACCCCGTGCGCACAAGTCTTAGAGGCATTCAAGACATTGCTTATACATCTAGATACCGGCGTCGGCGTGCGGCTAACTGCGTCTCCGGCCGACAAGTTCCAATCAAAATAATCAAAGCCACGTCGAGTCATTTCCTGAATAAGCTCTCTGTAATTCCCCTTATTAAAGCCATTCTTGGAGCCACCAGGAAAACGGAAAATCGTCGGTCTAACTCCAGTTGCCTCATAAATCAAATTGTAAATCTTATTAAAATCGTCCAAAAACGCATTCACACTAGCGTAAATTCTTTTAAAGTCGTGTGTATAAGTGTGAACGCCTATAGTATGGCCCTCATCCACAATTTTTTTCATTATGGATTTGCCTTTTGCAGGGCAATTTCCAGTCACAAAAAATGTGGCTTTTACGCCTTTTTCACGCAGAATATCTAAAACTTCTAGCGTTCTGTCCGATGGTCCATCATCAAACGTCAAAAAAATAGTTTTGTCTGGGTTTACTTGTTTTTGCGGCCGAATGCAATACAAGTCGGGGTATAGCTCTTGGTATTTCTTTCCCCCTGCGCTATGTTCCGAACTTTGCGAGCCGTTCTGTTGCACCCTTTTCATTTTATTTGCAGCATTAGTTTCATTATCTTTTGGCGAATTTTCTTCATTATTTTCAGATTTGGCGCTATCTTCTTCCTCCGCTATATTCCCTATTAACAGATCTTCTATATCCGGCTTAACTTGGCTTGGTTTTAATAAATTCACGCAGCTTATAATGACGGAGACTGCTGTTATTGAAAAAATAATCGTCAAACTTTTATTTCTTTTTAACTTAATCCAATTGTTTAAATTTGGCATTTATACATCTTCTTTTCTTTAAAATTTGCCACCCACAAAAACCAAATAAATTATACTGCTTTTAGTCCCATATTTCAACAGCAATTTGTTTAAAATTTTGTAACTTTTATTGCAATAGTTCTGACGAGTTTTTTGAAAAAATTACAAAAAATATTAACAGCTTTATTTTCTTGTTAAAACTAAACAAGCTAAGGTAAACTTAGTAAATTAAAAAGAAAAGAGGTAATAAAAATGGTAAATAAAGAAAATTAAAAAAATTGGCTCATGATGAAAAGCAAGCTGTAAGCAGGAGACTAATATTCGGGGGCGGCTGCTGCAAAAAAGATCCCACCCATCCCACGTATTATGTTCCTGTTCCTGATGAGAAATTTTCAAAATTCCAAGACGCTCGCGGTTTCGCCGAACAACAGGGTCTAGGCGTCTTGACGAAACCCTATCATACCCATCAAGAAGCTCATCTAACCGCATGGTATTATATATGTGATCAAAAAGAATGTATGGCGGATCTTTGGGATTAGTTAATTTTAGCTAAAAATATGTTTTAAAGAACCATTTTGGGTTAATCCATAATATAAAAAAGACAGCTCGGGTTTTATTAAAAAACTCGGGCTGTTTTATTTAAAAATAAATTTTGGTTTTCATAAAGTTAAAGCTTCAAATGCTTGTTTTATCGTTTTTACACCGATCAATTCTATTTTATTTTGAAAATTCAAATTCATTGATTTTAAATTATAATACGGTAGTACACACTTCTCAAAACCCAGTCGTTGAGCTTCTATCACTCGTTCTTCTGCATACGAAACCGCTCTAGCTTCTCCTGCCAAGCCTATCTCTCCAAAAACGATGGCGTTATCAAAAAGAGCGCTGCCCTTCAGGCTAGAAATCATCGCGAGTGCTACTGCCAAATCCGAAGCAGGTTCATCCAATTTTATTCCACCGATCACATTTATGTAGGCATCCAGATTTGAAAAAAAGTACCCGGCTCTTTTTTCGAGCACAGCCAAAATCAGCAACATCCGATTATAATCAAATCCGGTTGACATTCTCCTCGGATGGCCAAATCCAGAAGTTGCCGCCAAACCCTGAACTTCTGCAAAAATTGGTCGAGTTCCCTCCATAATACAAGCTACACACGTACCTGGAACTCCCCTTGGCCTGCCAGACAAAAACATCAAAGAAGGATTATCCACTTCCTTAAGCCCCGCGCGAGTCATGCTAAAAACACCGATTTCATTCGTCGAACCATATCTGTTCTTGATCCCACGCAAAATTCGGTATGACATTTGCTTGTCACCCTCAAAATATAAAACCGCGTCCACAATGTGCTCCAAGACCTTTGGGCCAGCAATTCCGCCATCTTTATTGACGTGCCCCACAATTACAATAGAAATTTCGAGCTCTTTCGCGCATCTCATCAAAAGGTTAGTACATTCTTTCACCTGTGTCACACTGCCGGTGGAAGACTGAAGCTCTCGGTGGTTCATAGTCTGAATAGAATCAATTATAACAACATCAGGCCTGTTCTGCTGAATCTCATTCAACACCGATTCTATGTCTGTCTCCGTCATAATATAAAGATTTTCGCTATCCACAGCAAGTCTCGCTGCACGAAGCTTAATTTGCCGTTTAGACTCTTCGCCCGAAACATACAGTAAATTCACAGACTCTCCCAAATTTTTGCAAACCTGCAAAAGCATAGTAGATTTCCCGATTCCTGGGTCTCCACCCAAAAGAAGCAGCGACCCCTTAACAATTCCGCCGCCCAAAACTCTGTCAAATTCATTCAGGCCAGTCTTATAGCGATTTTCATCCGTATCGTTTATTTGACCCAGCAAAACTGGCTTCTCGTATATTTTATTTTTTATATTTAACCCCGGCCCAGCTTGCTTTGAATTAGCCCGAATTTCCTCATTAAAAGTGTTCCATTCTCCGCATGCAGGGCACTGGCCATTCCACTTCGGCGACTCATACCCACACTCCGAGCAAACCCAAACCGCCTTTACTTTTGGCGACATATACGCCTCTACCTCCATCCTCTTGCCTTATTTTCGTACTATTTTTATAATCACAAAGCCTCACAAAATTATTAAGTTTTTTTCTGCTGATGTTAAATTCACTGCACCCTCCGCACTAACCAATATCATGTCCTCTATGCGCACACCAAACTCGTTATTTAAGTATATTCCCGGCTCGACAGTAACAACAGTTCCAGGGTTTAATCCGTCCTTTGAGCTAGCAGATAAGCTAGGTTTCTCGTGAATTTCCAACCCTACTCCATGCCCCAAAGCATGCTCAAAGCAACCCTCATAGCCATTTTTATAGATAAAACTTCGCGCTATATCGTCAACCTCTTTACACAAAACTCCTGGCTTAATATGTTCGATTGCCTTGCTCTGAACCTGCAGCACAAGATCATAAACTTCTCGCTGCTTTTGAGAAATTTTTCCCATTGCAACAGTCCGAGTCATATCGCTGTGGTACCCATTATAAACTGCACCTATGTCTATTGTGATAAAATCTCTATTTTCAAACTTTTTTTCCGAAGGCTGTGCATGCGGTACCGCTCCATTTTTTCCGCTTGCCACAATTATATCAAATGCGGCAGACTCTGCACCTTCTTTTCTCATCAAAAGCTCTAGATTAAACGCGGCTTCTTTCTCCGTCATGCCAATTTTTATTTTCGGCAAAAACTTTCCAAGAGCCCTTTCTGCTATTTCCTGCGCCGTTTTAATATTTTGGATCTCCTCTTCGGTTTTAGTTGCTCTTAGTGAATATATCGCATCATCCAGCGTGCTCGTTTTTATAAAAGAGACTCCATTATCTTTTACCCAAGCCTCAAACTTTAAAACCTCTGCTAGCGTTATTCCGGCATTTTCCAACAATATACTTTTGATTTTATGCTTCTTTATCAGCTTTAAAAGTTCACTCTTAAAGTCTGAAACCAAAGCAACTTTTACACCCTTAACTTTTTTCGCAGCCGCCTCATAGTAGCGAAAATCCACAATAAAATAAGACTCGTCTCGAGTTACCAAAACTAGGCCTGCGCTGGATTTGAATCCTGTAAAATACAATCGATTTATCTCTGAAGTTATAAGTGCTGCATCAAAACTTTCGGGTTGCTTTTGCAACTTATTCATTAATTTGTTTAGTCTGTCCGTCACCAAAGCCAGCCCTCCCAATAATTTTACTCAAGGAATCAAGTCCGCAATAGCATCAAGAGCCAAAAAATAGCCGTTCTTGCCAAATCCACATATCTGTCCAACGCAGGACTCAGCAATCACCGACTTCCTGCGATATTCTTCTCTAGCATAAATATTCGACATATGTACCTCAATACAGGGCACCGGCACACTAGCAATTGCGTCCCGTAAGGCTATACTATAATGGGCCAAAGCCCCTGCGTTCAAGATTATGCTATCAAAATTCCCAACAGACTCCTGAATTTTATCGATCAGTGCACCCTCCCAGTTGGAGTGATATACCTCGCACTCCAAACCTTTTTCTTTGGCCTTCAAAATTATCTGCTCATTAATATCGCTAGCAGATTCTGTTCCGTAAACGTTGCGCTCTCTCGTGCCGACCATGTTCAAGTTTGGCCCCAATAACACTAATATTTTTTTCATTTTTAGCAAAATCCTAACTTTTTATTTTTTATTTTCAAAATTTATTAAGTTTCTAAAAGGAAGCTCTAAAACACGCTTTATTTTTATTAAAAGCGGCTCTTTTTTATCTTTTGGCTCAACTAGTGCCGACATGGTCCCTGCCAAGTTAGCTCCCAGTATGTCTGTAAAAATTTGATCCCCTATAGCCAAGACTTCGCTTTTGTCAATTCCAAGCACTTTCGCCAACTGATTAAACCCATTTTTCGACGGTTTCTTTGCATGCCATATACAATCACCTATCCTTAATTTTTCTGCAAAAAGCCGCTCCCGGTTTTTATCTTTAGCGTTAGAAATTATAGCAACTTTAACTCCAACATTCTTAATATAATCAACCCATTCACACACTCCATCATAGGGCTCCGTGCCGTTGTGCTGCGTTAATGTATTATCAATATCCAACAAAACGGCCTTTATACTATGTCTTTTTAAAAAACCTATATCAATATCAATAACGTTCTTAAAATAAAAATCCGGCAAAAGTAAAATAAAAATCACTCCCCAAATTTAAATAAAAGCGGGCAAAAAGCCCGCCTTTAAACTTAAACCCAATATTAATATTTACGACTTCTAGCTGCTTCAGACTTTTTTTTGCGTTTAACCGAGGGCTTTTGGTAAGCAACTCTTTTTCTAACTTCGGCGATAATTCCAGCTCTGGAACATTGTTTTTTAAATCTTTTCATAGCGCTGTCTAAAGACTCATTATCCTTAACTTTAATTTCAGCCATCCATATCCCTCCCATCCGCCCGCCGGCAGAGGTAATATAACATTTTAAACCTTTTCCTTTATTTATAAAAACTCAACTTGCAAAATCACAAATTACAAAAGTAATTATATAACAATTATAAAGAATATGTCAAGGCGCAACTTTAAAACAATTCAAGTTTATTTAATTAACAACAAAATTCACTAGTTTATTTTGCACATAAATTTCTTTAATAATATTGACACCATCAAGCGTAGCAGATATTTTAGGGTCGCGCTTAGCCAAAGATATAACCTCATCCTTAGGGAGCCCTACTTCCACCTGCAGCCTAGCTCGGAGTTTACCGTTTATCTGCACAACAACCTCAATAAGAGAATCTTCACACTTAGATTCATCAAAAGCCGGCCACTCAGAAAGGCTAGCAAAACCCTCCCCCAAGCTCATCTTTTGCCATATTTCTTCTGTTACATGCGGTGCAAACGGATTCAACAACTTCGTAAATATCCGCAACTCATCGGTCGTTACCGAACCGATGTCGTAGATTTCGTTTATGAGTGACATTAAGCACGCAATGGCTGTGTTAAACTTCATCTCTTCAATATCTGCGCTAACCTTTTTAATTGCCTTATTTAGAGGTACTTCTAGCGATTTTCTAACGCCAGACTCATATGACAAAATGTCCTGTAAATGAAAATATCTATCTACAAAGCGGCTGCACCCTCTTATTCCATTTGTGTTCCACGGCGCTGCCTTCTCAAAGTCACCAATAAACATCTCATAAAGCCGCATAGTATCCGCGCCAAACTTATTCACAATTTCGTCTGGGTTAACCACATTCCCTTTGGACTTACTCATTTTCTCGTTGTTTTCACCCATAATCAAGCCATGGCTAGTACGTTTTGCATACGGTTCCCTTGTTGGAACAACTCCAATGTCGTACAAAAATTTATACCAAAACCGGCTGTACAAAAGATGCAACGTAGTGTGCTCCATCCCGCCATTGTACCAGTCCACCGGCAACCAATAGTTTAAGTTTTCCTTGCTTGCAAGCACTTCCTTGTTGTGCGGATCGGTATAGCGCAAAAAGTACCACGAGGATCCCGCCCATTGTGGCATTGTGTCAGTTTCTCTTTTTGCCTTGGCTCCACATTTGGGGCAAGTCGTATTAACAAAGCTCTCGATATTCGCTAGAGGTGACTCCCCGGTCGTTGTAGGTTCATATGATTCTACTTCTGGCAACTTTAGCGGTAATTCAGACTCTGGTAACGGCACGTAACCACATTTTTCGCAATGCACAATCGGAATCGGTTCCCCCCAGTACCGTTGGCGCGAGAACACCCAGTCACGCAGCTTGTAGTTTACTTTTGCATCTCCCTTGCCCGTTTCTTTTAGCCAAACTATCATCTTTTCTTTAGCTTCTCCTACCGTTAAGCCATCGAGCATTCCAGAGTTCACCATAGTACCCGTTTCACAGTCTGTAAAAGCTTCTTTGGCAATATCTCCGCCCTTCACAACTTCGATTATCGGCAAAGAAAACTTTTTAGCGAAAGCATAATCGCGCTCATCGTGAGCCGGTACCGCCATAATAGCACCCGTTCCGTAAGACATCAGAACATAATCTGAAACAAATATAGGAATTTCCTTATTATTAACCGGGTTTATCGCAAAAATCCCATCAATCTGCACGCCAGTCTTGTCCTTAACCAGCTGGGTGCGCTCAAATTCGGACTTTTTCGCCGTTTCCTGTTGATATTTTTTTATCTCGGTCAAATTTTTGATATTACCAAAAGCCCTCTCAATGATGGGATGTTCCGGCGAAATCACCATATATGTAGCTCCATAAATTGTGTCCGGTCGGGTCGTGTAGATAACAATCTCCTCGCCTACGGTAGTGCCAAACCTAATAAGCGCGCCCTCCGATCGGCCAATCCAATTTTTTTGCTGGGCCTTAACACGTTCGGGATAATCCACCAAATCAAGGTCATCGATTAAACGCTCGGCGTATTCTGTAATCTTCAGCATCCACTGCGACTTGACCTTCTGGACAACCTCACTACCACAACGCTCACAGACTCCACCGACAACCTCTTCGTTCGCCAAAACACACTTACATGACGTGCAGAAGTTGACGCTCATCTCCTTTTTGTACGCCAGTCCACGCTTAACCAGCTGTAAAAATATCCACTGAGTCCATTTGTAGTACTCAGGGTCGGTCGTGTCGATTTCGCGGCTCCAATCAAAAGAAAGACCTAACGACTTTAGCTGACGCTTGAAGTTTTCGATGTTCTTCCTCGTTATTATCTTGGGGTGCACATGATTCTTTATCGCAAAATTCTCCGCCGGAAGCCCAAAAGCATCCCAGCCAAAAGGGAACAGCACATTGTATCCCTGCATTCGGCGCTTTCTTGCAATAATATCAATAGCCGTGTAACTCCTAGGGTGCCCAACGTGTAGCCCTTCTCCCGATGGATACGGGAACTCCACCAGCGCAAAAAATTTCTCTGTATCTTTTTCACTTTTACAATTATTATCTACGTGAAAAATTTTATCATTTTCCCATTTTTGTTGCCACTTTTCCTCTATTTCTTTGTGGTTATACTTCACTCAACTTCAACCCCTTAAAAAAGAATTATTCTTTATCCAAATTTTCAACTTCACCATAAAGATTATAGTACCTGCGCGATTCCTCCGAAAACACATGCACAATAACATCGCCATAATCTAGCAAAATCCAACTATTATAGCAAGAACCCTCAATATGATGTGGGAAAACGTCATATTCCTTTAACTTAACTTCTACCTCATCGGCAAGCGCCTTAACATGCGTTGTACTCGTTCCAGTTGCAATCACAATATAATCCGCCAAAACGTTGCTGTCATCGGCCTTAATGACCTTTATGTCCATTCCTTTTTTGTTTTCGAGAAAATCTTTGCATATCTGTGCCTTTTCTATCGGTTCCATTAGCTTTGCACACCCTTTTCTGTTCTAATTAAAAGCCTTTACATTATCGTTGTAAGCAGCCAATGTATTTGGCGCAACCACGGCCTTTCTCTGTGTTAACCACTCTATCGAGGCGAGCGCTGTCAAGCACACAGCCTTGTTTAGGTCTTCCTCCACGACTTTTCTAATCTCCTTTGCCTCTGGCGAAGTCCTGTCCGCCGTTGTTATATCCGCCACAAACACAACTTTTTCAAGCAATGACATCCCTGCTCTGCCCGTAGTATGGTACCTCACAGCATTCAATATGTCCTCATCTTCGATGTTTAGCCTTGTTTTCAAAAAAGCCATTCCAGAAACCGCATGCCACAGCTTCTTATTTTCAAGCTCTAAAGCAGGAAGCCGCAGCCCAGCATCCGAAATAAGCTGCAATTGTTCAATTTCATCAGTCTGCTTTGTTATATCGTGTAAAAGCCCTGCAAATTCTGCTTTTTTTACATCTGCACCGTATTTTTGCGCCAAGTATGCTGCTTCTTTCGCCACATTCAGGCTATGGTTGTATCGCTTATCGTTCATCCTCGCTCGCAAAACCTTATAATACTCATCCAGCATAAGCCACACTCCGCATTACGAATTTAATCAACATCACTATTTTACCACGATGTCAAGCCTTGGCACAACATAAAAATTCAGCACATCTATTAACGCCCGTTTTAATCAACATAATCAGTTCTTGGGCAAGTTTATTTTTGGCTTTTTCACATTCCTTCTATACAAGACAAATTTCGTACCGATAACCTGCACTATTTCTGAATCCGTTGCCTCTGCCAAAACTCTAGCAATCTCTTTTGCCTTTTCTTTGGCGGATTCCAAAACTTTCCCTTTAAAAATCTCCCGTGCAGTCAATGCTTCATCCGCCTGCGTTATTACGTCCGAACTAATTCCTCCCTTTCCCACAATCAAAATAGTCTCTAATCCGTTAGCAAGCGCCTGCAAATATGCCCTTTGTTTGCTTGTGATCATAAAAATTTCTCCTTTTCATGGTATTTTAAAATTGTTTTTCTATACATTTTCCTGTTCGAAAAGAGCCCTTGCAAAGCTTTCGGCATCAAAAGGCTGCAAATCGTCTATTTGCTCCCCCACTCCCACATATTTTACCGGGATACCCAATTCTTCCTTCACAGCCAAAACAACCCCACCTTTTGCTGTTCCATCTAACTTTGTTAAAACCAGACCCGTGATCTTCACTACATTTCTGAAGTCTCTTGCCTGACTAATCGCGTTTTGTCCAGTAACTGCATCCAAAACCAGCAAAGTTTCCATAGCAGCGTCCGGCAACTCTCGAACTATCACCTTGCTTATTTTGGCTAGCTCATCCATAAGGTGCTTTTTATTGTGAAGTCTGCCCGCAGTGTCGCAGATTATCACATCACAGCCCCTTGCCTTGGCCGCAGATATTGTGTCAAAAACTACAGCAGCCGGGTCAGACCCCTCATTTTGTCTAACGATATCCACTCCGGCCTGATTCGCCCAAACCTCAAGCTGATCAATCGCAGCTGCCCTAAAAGTGTCCGCCGCACCTAAAATTACTTTCTTGCCGGCACTTTTTAATTGAGCAGCCAATTTACCAATAGTAGTGGTTTTGCCTACGCCGTTCACGCCAATGACCAAGATAATCGTAGGCTTTGTAGATAGATCTAGGCCTGCATATTCGCAAGACAAAATATCAGTAACAATCTTTTCTAAAAGACCATAAATCTGCGCAGGGTCGCTCACCCCCTCTTTTTTTACCCTTTCTCGAAGTTCGCCGCAAATTTTTTTTGCAGTTGCAACCCCCACATCGCTCATGACCAACAACTCTTCGAGCTCCTCAAAGAGAGCCTCATCAATCTTCATAAACGACTTCAGCATCGAATCTATCTGCCCCACGATGCTGGCCTTTGTCTTTTTTAGTCCCTGCTTAAACTTACTAAAAATCCCCAATTAAATCATCTCCCTAACTTACAAAAGTCTTCTCAATCTCGGAGGCTCTAAGCTCCAGCAACTTAGAAACTCCCTCATTTTGCATAGTAACACCATAAAGAACATCCGCTTCTTCCATAGTTCCACGACGGTGGCTTATCACAATGAATTGTGTTTTTGCATTCATCTTTCTCAAATATGCAACAAACCGCTCCACATTGACTTCATCCAACGCCGATTCAATCTCATCCATTACACAAAAAGGCGCCGGGCTAACCTTCATAATGGCAAAATAAATCGCAATAGCAACCAAAGCACGCTCTCCGCCAGAAAGCGCCTCCAACTGTGTAACGATTTTTCCCGGCGGCTGCACAAAAATTTCTATGCCAGAGCTCAAAATATCTACACCCTCTGCCAACTCTAGCCTAGCCTTGCCGCCCCCAAATAAATCCTTAAATACTTCGTCAAATTTTCTGTTTATCTGCTTAAACCTTTCAGAAAACAATTTACGCATCTGGCCCGTCAAATCAGATATTAACCGATAAAGCTGCTTTTTAGAGCGCTCCACATCGTCTATTTGAGCACCCATAAACTCATATCGCTCCGAAACTTGCTGGTATTCATCAATTGCCGCAACATTAACCACTCCCAAGTTCCTTATTTTAAGCCGCAGTTCGTTAAGCTCTCTATTGGCTTTTGGAGTATCTTCAATCATCTCAAATCCCGCAGCAGCCTCTCTACGGGTCAGCTCATGTTCGTCCCAAAGCTTTGCTATAATCACATCATATTCTTTTTGCACGGTAATTTTCTTGTCCTCTAACCTTGCTACCTCTAGCGCAGCTGCTTCTTTTTCATTCAAAGTTGATCGCTCTGAATTTCTGAGCTCAGTTATATTTTTTTCGAATTCAATTTTTTCTACATTAAATCCAGAAATATCTTGGCCTAGGCGTTTAGAGAGTTCTCTTAAAGTTTCAATCTCAGATCGGGTACTTTTAATCTTCGTTTCGATATCCACATTTTTAGAGTTCAAAGTTTCGATTTCCATCAACAACTTTTCTCGTTGCGCCGTGGCTATTTGGCAATTTTTCAGCGCAGAATTCGATTCAGCCACCAAATTTTCAATATCTTTTTCTAAAGACAAAGCCTCCAAACGCAATTCATGAATTTTCGCATTTGCTGCATCACGAGACTCTACCACCTCAAACTTGCTCTCACCAGCGTTTTGCAGCGATTCTTCTGCAGATTTTATTTTTGTATAGAGCTTTTCAGTCTCCTCCTGCGCACTTTTGTAGGCATGCATAAGCCCTTCAGCTTTCTGTTCAATTTCCGATACTTCCTTAGAGAAACTCTTTTGTAATCCTTCCGTCGAACGTAGCTCTAATAATTTTTGCTGATATTCTTGCTCAATAGAATTTACTTTCTGTCTTGCTTCCACCTCAGTTATCCTCAAAGTTTCAAGGCCCTTATTAAGTTCAGTCACCTTTTCTTGCGATTTTAAGAACGAGATCTTTGCACTTTTCGCCATCGTGCTCATTTTGTCGTACTCGTTTTGCAAAGCTTTTATCCGGTTTTTACGATTCAAAACTCCCGAATTTTTGGTCAAAGCCCCTCCCGTAAAGGACCCTCCTGCATTTATGACTTGTCCGTCCAGCGTAACCACTTTAAACTTGTATCCCAACTTTTGGGCAATCTTCGTAGCATTGTCAAGGGTACTCGCAACAGCGGTCCTACCTAGCAAAAATTTAAGTATCCCCTCATAAACGGCATCGCAATCGCACAACTGGCTAGCAATCCCAATATACCCCTCACTGCCAGATATTCCCTTCTCCGACATCTCCACTCCAGTAATATTCGATATCGGCAAAAACGTCGCCCGACCAATCTTTTTACTCTTTAATAGTTGTATTGCCTTTTTCGCAGAATCTTCGGTATCCACAATAATATTTTGCATCGCTGCACCCAATGCCGTCTCGATCGCTACAGAAAATTCGCTAGGCACACTAATAAGCCGAGAAACCGGGCCATAAATGCCTCCCAACGTGTTTTTTCCCACCTCCTGAGTTAAAAATTTCACGCTGTGAGTGAAGCCATCTAGGTTTTGTTCCAGCTCTTCTAAAAGACTGATCTTTCTCAACTGCGATTCAGCATCTAAGGTTAATTTATCTGCCATTTGCTTTAACTTTTCGCATTCGCTAACCGCTGCTTTTGTGTTTTTTTCTAATTTAGGGAACTTTAAACAAACCTCATTCCAGTGCACTTTAGCCTCAGCTAAAATACTCTCTTTTATGCGTAAATCCTCATTTAACTTGAAAACTTTCTCTTCATACAAATTTAGACTTTGTTCGACTTCCGCCCTTCTTTGTTTCAAATCACACATACTTGATTTTGCCGACATCATCTCAACTTGGGCTTTTGTCAGCATTTTGTTAAGTTCCGTTAATTCTTCGCTGGCACTCCTACTCTTACCTTCCGAAACCTCGATCTTCTCCATTAACTCCTTTAAATCTTTCTCATTTCTTTTGAGTTCCACATTTTTTTCTGCTAATTCCTTTTTTAAAACTTCTACTCTTTCGCTTTTTTCTTTTATTGAAACTTCAAATCCCGGTAAACTCTGCTCTAAATCCGAAATTTCGTTCAATATCCGTTGAACATTTTCATTATTATGTAAAATATCGTTTTCTAAAACAGAAATTTGTCCGCTCTTTTTAATAGCATTCTCTTCGCAGGCCGAAATTTTGCGGTTAGTCTCATCAACTTTAATAGTCCGACTCAAAATCTCTTTAGAAAGTGCTTCAATCTGAAGGTTAAACCCCTCCAAACTTTTTTCTATCTCGTTGTATTGATGCCTAGCAATATCGATTTTATCATCGTAATCCTTTAAAATATCCCCAGATTTATTCAAGGTAAATAGCCACAGGCCAACCTCAATCTGTTTTTTTCTATTGGCAACCTCCAGATATTCTTTGGCTTTCTTAGCCTGCTCCTGCAGTGGGCCCAAGCGCTCTTTTAGTTCTTTAAAAATATCATTCAAGCGCAACAAATTTTCCTCTGTTTGCTCTAGCTTCCTCTGCGCCTGCTCTTTTCTATATCTATACTTTGAGATTCCCGCAGCTTCCTCAAAAATCTCACGCCGTTCCTCACTCTTAGCCGCAACAATGCTATCAATCTTTCCTTGGCTTATCATCGAATATCCGTCCTTACCAAGGCCCGTGTCCATAAAAAGCTCGTTGATGTCCTTAAGCCGGGCTTCCTTCTTGTTTATCAAATATTCGCTCTCACCAGAACGATATAGCCTGCGCGTGATGGCCACCTCGTCCGCCTCAACAGGTAACCTCCTATCAGCATTTGCGATAATAATCGTAACACTCGCAGACCCCTTTGCCTTGCGTTCGGTTGTCCCCTTAAATATAACATCTTCCATTTTGGCACAGCGCATCGTCTTTATTGACTGCTCCCCCAGCACCCAACGAATCGCGTCGCTTATATTGCTTTTTCCGCTGCCATTCGGCCCCACTACAGTTGTTATTCCCGAATCAAAATTTAGCACTGTTTTCTCTGGAAAGGTCTTAAACCCTTGCAATTCTAAAGACTTTAATAACACAACCTCACCCGCATCTTAGATTAATTAGGCTAACCTTAAAAATTCTCAAAGCGAAATCAGTACCCCATCAGTTTTAGAGCCTCTTTCGCAGCTTGCTGTTCTGCTTCTTTCTTACTTTTGCCGTTTCCCTTGCCAATAACATTATTGTTTAGACACACCTGTACCCAAAATCTCTTGTTGTGATCAGGTCCAGTCTGATCTACCAACGTATATTCTAGCGTTTCTTCGCGGTTCTGCTGGACAATCTCCTGCAGCTGAGTCTTATAATCCTTGAATATACTGCCTTTTGGATCCTTTATATCTGGAATTATAAACTTCAAAATGAACTCCCTCGCAGAATCAATTCCACCGTCCAAATAAATCGCCGCAATAATAGCTTCAAAGGCATCTGCCAAAATAGATGGCCGTTTAGCACCATCACTATTAATTTCTCCATGGCTCAGCTTTAAAAAATCTCCAACATTTAAGCTTTTAGAAAATTTGCATAAGCTTTTTTCACAAACCAAAGAGGCTCTCAGCTTAGTTAATTCACCTTCCGGAAAATTCGGGCAATGCGCAAATATATAGTCCGAAACAATTATCCCCAAAACAGCATCACCCAAAAACTCCAGCCGCTCGTTGCATTTAATCTTCGCCTTAGACTCATTAGCATAAGAAGAATGCGTCAACGCCGTGCTTAAATAATCAAGATTCTTAAACGTATACCCAAGGCTTTTTTCAAGCACTTTTATATTTTTATCCGATTCTTTCATTTTTCTACCACCAAATCAATTTTCTACCAAACTATCATCGCCAGCAATCTCCGGCTCCTCAAAGTTTATAGCACTTTTAATTTCATTTACAACGTCGCCATTAATATACTCCATAGTCAAGCGTATAGCATTCTTAAATGTCCGCGCATTGGAGCTTCCATGCGCTTTAAACACCGGTTTAGAGATCCCCATTATAGGGGCACCTCCAAATTCGTTATAGTCAATTTGCTTTTTCAAAGCTCGCATCTCTGGCAACACCAATGCTCCGGCAACCCTTGTTTTTAAGTTTGTGTTAAAGACTCCCTTTATCTTGCCCAACAAAGTTAGCGCCACGCCTTCAAAAAGCTTTAGCATAACGTTCCCAGTGAAGCCATCCGTCACCACAACGTCCGCAGCGTCAATCGAAACCTCTCTTGCTTCCACGTTGCCCACAAAATTTAAATTGCTCTCTTTAAGTTTATGGTAAGCCTCATGCTGAAACTCGCCGCCTTTGTGCTCTTCAACTCCCACATTCACAAGGCCAACCCTAGGATTCTTAACCCCCATAACTTTGTTCATGTAAATAGAACCCATCACACCGAATTGCTTTAGCATCTCTGGGCGGCATTCAACATTAGCCCCGCAATCAATCAACATAAAGCACCCTTCTTTTTTAGGGATCACTGGCGCAAACGCACATCGCTTGATTCCTTTTATCCTCTTAACAATAAAAGTTGCTCCCATAACGAGTGCCCCGCTGTTCCCAGCCGATATAAACGCATCACCCTCGCCCTGAGCCAAAAGCCGTAGTCCCTGTGCCATAGTAGACTCGCTTTTTGACCTAATAATCTCAGAAGGGTCGTCCTCGTTGGTGATAACATCTTCAACATCATTAATTTCCATGTGGTATAAAATTATACCATTTTCATTGGCAATTTTCTCAATTTTCGATTTAGAGCCAACCAGCAAAATATTGACTCCGTACTCCGCCACAGCCTCCGCACAGCCCCTTAGGATCTCCAAAGGCGCGTTGTCTCCACCAAAAGCGTCAACTATTATTTTCATAACTACCACAACTCTCCTTCAAAATTTTAATAGATCTATTGGCAAAAGCCTCATATCGAGCCTTTTTGTCTTTAATATGAGTCTCCAAATCCGGCAAAATCCCAAAGTTTGCACCCAGCGGTTGAAATTCATTTTGCCCACCAACGCTCACATACCTACTCAAAGCGCCAATCATAGTCTCGCACGGCAAAGTCACACTAGGCCTGTTCTTCAACCGATTAACAGCATTAATTCCAGCCATTATTCCCGTTGCAGCTGATTCCATATAACCCTCCACCCCGGTAATTTGCCCTGCAAAGGATATTTGAGGGTTGTCCTTCAAGCTAAAATCAGAGTTTAAAACCCTCGGCGAATCAATAAAAGTATTACGATGCATAACACCATAACGCATAAACTCTGCATTTTTGAGCGCCGGAATAAGAGAAAAAACTCGCTTTTGTTCGCTGAACTTAAGGTTCGTCTGAAAGCCCACCATATTGTAAAGAGTGCCCTCCGCGTTCTCCATCCGCAACTGCAAAACAGCCCACGGTCTATGTCCCGTTTTAGGGTCACGCAGCCCAACTGGCTTCATTGGCCCAAACCGCAATGTATCTTCTCCCCTCTGCGCCATAACTTCTACCGGCATGCACTCTTCATAAACCTTTGGGTCCTGCATGTCTACATCGTGCATCTCAGCTCTTTGTGCCGTAACCAGCTCATTATAAAAGGCTTCATATTCGGATTTGTTCAAGGGGCAATTTATATAAGCGGCGTCATCTCCCTTGTCATAGCGAGAAGCAAAAAACGCGTAGTCCATGTCAAGACTCTCGGCAGTTATAATCGGCGCTGCGGCGTCAAAAAAGCTGAGTGCTCCACCACACATATCAACAATGGGTTTCGACAGTTCTTCGCTCGTCAAGGGCCCCGTCGCAACAATCGTGACACCATCTTGCGGCAAAGCCGTAACTTCCTTTTCGACGACTTTTATCAAAGGGTGGGCCCGAATTCTCGACGTAACTAGCTCAGAAAATTTGTTTCTATCAACTGCCAAAGCTCCACCCGCTGGCACCCTGCACTCTTTAGCGCACTGTAATAATAGCGATCCCAAAATGCTCATCTCTGCCTTTAAAAGCCCCGCCGCACTGGAGGTCCGCTCTGCCTTTAAAGAGTTAGAGCAAACCAGCTCAGCAAAATTCGCGCTCTTGTGCGCTGGCGTAAGTTTAGAGGGCTTCATCTCAAAAAGGTTAACTTCCTCGCCACTTTTAGCAATTCGCCAAGCCGCTTCGCAGCCGGCAAGACCTGCTCCAATTACATTTATACTCATTGTTCTTCTAATTCCTCATACCCACAATTTTCTGTGATGCAATAAATCTTCTTCTTTTTGCCGCTTTTCTTGAACAAATTTTTACCGCATTTTGGGCACTTATCTGCCAGCGGACTGTCATTTGAGATAAAATCGCACTTCGGGTAATTGCTGCACCCATAAAATGTGCGCCCGCGCTTGGTTTTACGCTCCACAATATCTCCACCGCACTTGGGGCAGGGCACATCTACAGTAACGTCGATTCCCTTTATGTTCTTGCACTCTGGATACCCCGGGCAAGCCAAGAACTTCCCGTATCTGCCAGTCTTGATCACCATATTGCGGCCACATTTTTCGCAAATCACATCAGATTCTTCCGGCTCTGCCTTAGGTTCAACCTCGCCATCCTTGTTGACATTTCTAATAATATTTTTGCACTCCGGATACCCCGAGCAGGCAATAAACTTGCCATAGCGGCTAACTTTAACAACCATTTTTCTGCCACATTTGTCGCAAACCAAGTCTGTCTCGTCCTCTTTTAAGCGGATCTTCATGTTTTTCATCTCTTCCTTGGCTTTTTTCAGATTTTCATTAAACCCGCCGTAAAAGTCTGATAAAATCTGCGTCCATTCTTCTTTACCAGACTCAACAGTGTCAAGGTCGCTTTCCATCTTAGCAGTAAATTTGATGTCAACAATATCCGAAAAACTCTCTTTCATTAGCTTCGTCACAACTTCGCCCAACTCAGTCGGGATCAAAGCCTTGTTCTCTCGCTTAACGTATTCGCGCCCCGTTATAGTAGATATTGTTGCAGCATAAGTAGAAGGCCGGCCGATTCCATTTTCCTCCAACGCTTTAATCAAAGAAGCCTCCGTGTATCTAGCAGGTGGCTGCGTAAAATGCTGAGCATCAAGCAATTCCTTTAAGCTCAAAACCGTCCCCTTTTCCAAAACTGGCAACTCCTTGGCCTTCTCCTCTTCCTCGTCCTTGCTTTCTTGATAAAGCGCGGTGAAGCCCTTAAAAGCCACGGTAAATCCCGAAGCTTTAAAAATGTATCCGTTCGCTTCAATCTCAACCCGGGTAGTGTTCATCAGGCAGTCGGCCATTTGGCTGGCCACAAATCGCTCCCAGATGAGCTTATAAAGCTTAAACTGGTCCGTACTCAAAGAGCTCTTGACTTTGGCTGGCGACAATTCCGGCATAGTAGGTCTAATAGCCTCGTGTCCGTCCTGAGCATTGGCCTTTGTCTTAAAGGCTCTCCGCTTAGGCGGCAGATATTTCTCGCCCCAAGTCGATTCAATATATTTCTTCGCCGCTTCGGCTGCATCGTCAGAAATCCGCAAAGAGTCCGTTCTCATGTAAGTGATAAGTCCTACGGCGCCCTGGCCCTCAACCTCTACACCTTCGTACAACTCCTGTGCAACTTTCATCGTCCGTTTAGCCTGAAAACCCAACTTTCGCGAGGCATCTTGCTGCAAAGTAGAAGTAATAAAGGGTGGCGCCGGAGAACGCTTTTTCGTCCCTTTTTTTGTGCTCACAACAGTGTAAACGGCATCCTCAAGTTCTTTTAAAATTTGTTTGGCTTGTTTTTCATTTTTTATCTCGAGTTTTCCTTTTTTGTCCGCATACAACGAGGCCAAAAACGTCTTCTTTACACCTTTTGCCGCAAATTTTGCATCGATCGTCCAATATTCCACCGGCACAAAAGCTCGAATTTCGTTCTCCCGGTCAACAATTATCCGTAAAGCCACACTCTGCACTCTGCCGGCAGAAAGGCCTTTTCTAATTTTGCCCGACAAAAATGGACTCAACTTATAGCCCACAATTCGGTCCAAAACTCGCCGAGCCTGCTGCGCGTTCACAAGGTCAAGGTCAATAGTCCTCGGCTCCTCCATCCCCTTCTTTACACCAGACTTTGTTATCTCATTAAATGTAACGCGGTTTTTCTCGCCAGGGTCCAAGTTCAAAATATACGCCAAATGCCATGAGATCGCTTCTCCTTCGCGGTCAGGGTCGGTTGCCAAAAAGACTTTTTTATTCTTCTTGGCCAAAGCAACAAGCTCCTTAACCAAGTCCTCCTTACCCTTGATAATCTCATAATTTGGCTTAAAATTGTGCCGAATGTCCACATTCAGTTTATTGGCCGGCAAATCGCGCACATGGCCCATAGACGCCACGACTTCGTACCCGGAGCCAAGATATTTTTTGATAGTCTTCGCCTTAGCTGGGGATTCCACAATCAACAAATTAGACACAGCAAAAGTCACCTCAATCTCGATTAAACCTATATTCTGCTATAATGCTTGCCCGCATGAGGGCGAATAAGTTCATACAATTCCAGCTCTGTAATAGCCTGCAAAACCTCCGGAACACTCAGTTCGGCAAGTTCCGAAAGCTCATCAACAACCATAGGCTTCTCCGTCAAAACCTCAAAAATGGCATTAGCCCGGGCAGACAGCTTATCTAAAACTTCCCGATTTGAGGACTTATTAGGCACCTTAAAATCAGATTTATTCTTATCATCTTCATCTGGAACAGTCAGCTTTTTCATAGTGTGCGCAGCTGGCACATTTACGTCCGACACCTGTCTTAGCTCCGGATACAAATGATAATACTCTTCCAAAATATCCTCAACGCGCATAACAGGCTTTGCGCAGATTTTGATCAATTTATTCGTCCCATCAGAAACGCTGCTATTGATGTTCCCGGGAACTGCAAACAAATCTCGGCCTTGCTCCAAAGCCATTTTCGCCGTAATGAGTGATCCGCTTTTTTCGCCAGCCTCTACCACCAAAATACCATCTGACATCCCAGATATCACACGGTTTCTCATAGGGAACGTCCAAAAAAAGCACCGGTAATCCGGCGGATATTCTGAAACAAGTGCACCATTCTGCGCAATAGCATCTCTCAAATTTTTATTCGCCATCAAATAATTGAAGTTAATTCCACAGCCCAGAACCGCAATGGCCTTGCCGCGCGCTTGCAAAGCCCCCTTTTGCGCCAAGCAATCAATCCCAATAGCTCCTCCGCTTATAACAATAGCCCCAGCCTTCGCCAGTTTATAGCCCATCTCGAACGAAATTTTATTGCCATAAGCCGAAGAACTCCTCGTACCAACAATAGATATACACAAGCTGTCGTCAAAACTGGGTAGCCGTCCCTTAACATAAAGCACTCCCGGCGGATTTCCAATATTTTTTAGTTTCTTAGGATACTGCGGATTCTCAATCGTAATAATCTCATACCCCAAGTTCTCGCACTTTTCAATTACCTTATAAGTCTTGTTTAAACTCATTGCCCTTAGCTTTTCGATATTCTTGGCGCTCAAAAATCCACAAAGTCTCCATCCGTCTAAGCCCGCATCGAAAAAACTCTTAGCATCTTTATAATATCCTAAGATACTATTAATTTTGCTACTTCCAAATCCCAAAGCATCCACAATCGCAATCCAATAAGCCTCGTTAAACTTAAGGTCCATAGCCAAATCCTACCCCCTCACTTCACGCATTATTTCCCACATCAAGATCCCCGCAGCCATAGCAGCGTTCAAAGACTCCACCCTGCCAAGCATTGGGATGGTAACCTTTTGGCTGCAAACGTCCAAAACTCCTTGGGTAAGCCCATTACCTTCATTCCCAACAACAATAGCAATCCGTCCACTTAAATTTACATCCGTAATCAAACTTGCAGATTTATCCGGCACAGCACCCAAAACCTTAAAGTCTACCTTTTTTAGGCATTCTATAGCATTACAAATTTCATCAGCAAAAAATGTCTTAGCCCGAAAAGCCGCCCCCATGCTGCCTCGTAAGACCTTAGGATTATAAAAATCACAACAGCCCTTAGACATCACAATAAAATTCATTCCCAAAGCTTCAGCCGTTCGCAAAATAGTTCCTAAATTCCCCGGGTCCTGAATATCCTCAAGGGCAATAATTTTATTCTCACTACTTATTGTATTCAAGCTAAACTGTTTGTCAAGTTTTTCACACAAGCACACAATACCCTGCGGGGTCTTTGTATCTGAAATCTCCTTTAAAATCTCAACAGGAACACAATAAGCCCGTTTAGCATAACTAATAAGTTCATCGATTTTTTCTGAGAATTTCTTAGCCGCTTCGTTAGTATAATAAATCTCATCAATCGAAACGCCACTCAAAAAAATGTCATAACACAAGCGAAGTCCCTCGGCAGTAAAGTACCGCTCCCTCTTACGAAAATTTTCATTAAAAGCAAGCTTTTTTACATATTTAATTTTAGCGTTTTCCTTACTAACAATATCAAAACTCAAAAATTACCTCCCCCCTCTCATTCCAGCTTCGTTCGCACCTGCCAAACATAAACAAGTGAACATACAAAAATATGCGCTCAAAAGAGGTCTCCCCCAGAGCGCATCAAAAAAGCATATATTAAAGTGCAGCCTTTGCCTGATTTACAAGTTCTTTAAAAGAGTTTTCATCAGCAATTGCAATTTCAGATAACATCTTTCTGTTTAAATTAATGCCAGCCTTCTTAAGGCCATTAATAAAGGCAGAATAAGTCATTCCGTTCATCCTACAAGCCGCATTTATCCGCGTAATCCACAAACGACGAAAGTCGCGCTTTTTCTGCCGGCGACCAATATATGCATAATTACCAGACTTCATAACAGCTTCTTTAGCCATTTTAAAGTGCTTACTTTTAGCGCCCCAATATCCTTTAGCTAGTTTTAAAACCTTTTTTCTCCTCTTACGAGTAGCTAAGGCACCTTTTACACGAGCCATTTTATATTACCTCCGTTATAATAATGAATCTAAAAAATAAATTTATTTATAAGGAATCAACCTTTTTATTGCTACAGCATTAGTTTTATCCGCAACAGTAGTCTTTCGCAATCCTCTCTTACGTTTAGTTGACTTTTTATTTAAAATGTGAGATTTATTCGCATGAGCCCTAATAACCTTGCCAGTTTTAGATAATTTAAAACGTTTTTTAGCTCCACTATGTGTTTTCAACTTAGGCATATCAAGTTCCTCCTTAAAAATTTGATGTTACTTGCTAGGTTTTGGTGCAAGGAACATTAACATATTACGACCGTCAAGCTTTGCCGGCTTTTCCACGTTTGCAAATTCCGAACATTCCTGCGCAAATTTGTTCATAATATCAAACCCAAGTTCCGGATGACCCATTTCGCGCCCTCTAAATCGGATAGATACCTTAACCTTATTGCCACCGCTAATAAATTTAGATGCATGTTTAAGTTTAGTGTTAAAATCGTGAGTATCAATATTTAAAGAAAGCCGGATCTCCTTCAAAGTCATAATTCGCTGATTTTTCTTGGATTCTTTTTCGCGTTTAGCCTGCTCAAACCGGTACTTACCATAATCCATAATCTTGCAAACAACGGGTTTCGCCTGCGGCGCAATCTTAACCAAATCAAGATTTTTCTCCGAAGCAAGGTTTAAAGCCTGGCTAAGAGAGACGACCCCCAACTGGCTCCCATCCGAATCGATAAGTCTTAGTTCTTTATCACGAATCTCTTCGTTAATTTGAAGTTCCTTACTGCTAATATCAAATGCACCTCCACACAAAGTAACGATTAAAAATAAATATAAAACACAAAGCACAGGCAGAATACTCCCACCCGTGCATAATAAAATCAATATCAAACCCAATTAACCATAATATTGACCTATGCAAGTACTATCGTATACTCCTGCCAAGCCTTGCCAAATAGGTGAAAGTAAATCTTACTCTACTTTATTTTATACAAATTAATATAACAGATCTCCCCCAAAAAGTCAAGGTGATTTTTACAAATATTTTTTAAAAATTTTTGTATTTTTCTTTTACGGAAACTATGGCTAATTTTTTTGTGGTATAATATTTAACATTAAAGAAAAAGAAAAGGAATGAAAAATTTGAAAAAAGGTATTTTTGCTAAAAAACTTTTGGCTTTATTTTTTGTTGCCAGCATTTCTTTGTGCGCAAATATATATTCTACTCCTGCCTCGGCAGCTTCCGGAACTTTGCCGTCTAAATATTCTTCTCCAATGGTAGAAAATAAAAACCAACAAAGGAACGGCACGTGTTGGGCTTTTGCCGTTATTGCAACTTTAGAAACATTTCTTAAAAAGAACAGCTTATATAAAGAACCACTGTCGGAGCAACATATGTCTGCCTTATGTAGCCGTGGACCTTCTGATTTTGGTTGGCAGGATTTAAAGCATAATGGAAGTTTTTGCGCTACAAGTGCTTACCTTACAGCAGGTTCAGGGCCTGTTTCTGGACATGTCTGCCCTTATGACTATGATAAGATTGAGTTCAATCAAGATCTGTTAAATATCACCCCTCTGTTTTGGGTCTATGGCATAAAAGACGTCGATAAAGATGTTGATTCCATTAAACAGGCCGTAGCTAAATATGGTGCAGTAGCCGCTGTAATTATTGTAAACGACATATATTATCACGCTGTGTCAATTGTCGGTTGGGATGATGCCGAACAAAAATGGCTTGTAAAAGACAGCGCCAAAAATCCTAACAACTATAGGTGGATACCATATTTAACTATAATTAAGGCACTTATGTGCATGACAGATGTAAGAAAGTTCGATGATAAATTAAAAAGGTATCAACACGACGAATACGGTGTTACATGGTTTTGGGACTATTGTAGTAAAAATGCTACTATTTCTAATGTGTTTGACTTTGAAGGCAACGAAAAACTTGAATCTGTTATGATAAATAGCAATTCTCCTAATGTACAGATCTCCCTATATCTTGCACCCGTGTTGAGCAATGGTGCTCCTAACGAAGATAAATCTACTTGGCAGCATTTGCATAACGGATATGCCCCATATTCTGGTTACTTTTCGTTCTCTTTAAAAAATAAGGTCAAATTAAATAAGGGAAAATACGCTATAATTGCGCAGATGTCTCAAACGGACAAATCTTCAAATCCTCGTATTGGGTATATGGCTCCTAGTGAAAAATTAAATCTAGGCAACAATAATCCGGGCAAAAGTTTCGTTTTAGTTAATAGTAAATTTTATGATGTTACATCATTACAAAATTGCAATTCTATTCACGGGTTTTCAATCAAAGCTGAAACTCGGCGCTTATAACCTTAAATCAGCACATTATAAAAATCTCTAATCTAAATATAAAATTTGCTGCTCACTTTTTGTGAGCAGCTTTTTACAATTTAAAACAGCAAACGCAAAAATTTATTGTTTTAAACTGTTATATTTTAGTTAGCTTAAAATATTAAATTAAGCTAACTATTAATATTTTTACTATTTTGGAGCGCATTACTCCTGGAATTATTTCACTACAAATAAATTTTAGAGCATTATTAGTAATAAAACTCTCTATGCTTTAAGAGTAAAATCCCCATTAAGTAGCAACTTAAAAATAACAATGAAAAATTATATTTCGATACAATCAATATGTAAAACCCTAAAACCGCCACCGGGAGCAGCACCATAAACGACGTTAGCACCGTAAAATTTTCTGCTGTTTTTAAAGTTAATTTTCGGCTTAACAAATTAAAAAAAATTTGCCCTCCATCTAGCGACTCTATAGGCAAAATGTTAAACGCCGCAATAAAGAGATTCTCATATATGGGCTTTAGCAACCAGGAATATCCCGTAACCTTAAATATACAACAAAGCAGTGCGCAAAAAATTATATTTGCTAATGGGCCCGCTACAAGAATGAACACATCGTCGTTATAATGCCGCTTGGTCCTATTTTTATCGATTATATTTATGTCGAACGCTTTAAAAGTAATTTTTTGAGGCCGGCATTTTTTTATCATCATTGCAGATATATGCCCCAGCTCATGGATCAGCGCTGCAACCACACCATAGACTATCATGCCGTTGCTATCAACTAGCAAAAGTAAGGTGATTATCGTTAAAAATGGGAAGCTCACGGTAAACTTGCATCCTAAAAATTCAAACTGCATATCAAACGTGCATATTCTCGAAAAACGGTTCTGGATCGTACTTTTTGCCACTTATAATTAATTCGACATGAAGGTGCGTTCCTGTAGAATAGCTGCCTGTGTTACCCATCAAAGCTATATTCTGTTTGCGTTTTATGTGGTCTCCCTCGCTAACCTTTATCTCCTTACAGTGCGCATACAACGTCTTTATTCCGTTACCATGGTCTATAATCACCGCATTACCAAACGACGCACTACTCCATGTTCTCTCAACTACCCCTGGCATGATAGCATATATCGGAGCTCCATCTTCTGCGCAAATATCCAGCCCACTGTGAAGCTTTTCTTCCCCCGAAATAGGATCAAATCTTTTGCCAAACTTAGAAGTAATGACCCCACGGTCTATAGGGTTAGAAACACCAATAGAAAGCCCGACTGTCGTGCGCTCTATATTATTTTTCTCATTAACTACAAAAGTCTCTACCACCTTTTCTTTATTCTTCAAATTTATAAACGGAGCTCTAACGTTAAAAGAGTCCGAGCTCTCGCTGCTGTCTGCCGCGGTAATTATCGAGTTATTGATGTTCTCCATATACCAGCTGCGGACCAAATTAAAATATTCTCCGCCAATAAATTTAAAAGCAAGCATAACAGTCAAAAAGATAATACTCACAGCCAGCTGAACAGCCAAAAGTAGCGGCGCTCCCTCGTATCTTGAGCGTTTTTTTTCCCTAGCACTATTCAAATCTTTCGCTTCGCTCAAAGAATAGCCATTATTAACCTTCAAATTTTCGTTCATACAACAAACTAGCCACCATCTTAAGTTAGATCTCGGCCTTTTTGCCTCCCTTGCGTTCTTGTCTACTAAATTAATATGAACAAAATCAAGCACAAATTACTTTTTGCAAATAAAAATAAGCCTAACGACGTTTTAAATGTTCTTGATGCAACTAAAAATCATAAAAAAGTGCAATATGCTGCCCAGCAAAACAAACAGGTGCCACACCGAATGCACATACTTTTGCTTTTTGCCAACAACATACAAAACTGCACCAACAGTGTAAGCGACTCCACCCCAGACCAAAAGAGCAAGCTGTCCAGCTGTAATACTCTCAATCAGCGGTTTAAAAGCTATTACAACTACCCAGCCCATTGCAATGTAGCAGATCATGGAAAATTTCGCAAACTTTTTTATGTCAATCGAGTTAAAAACGATTCCAACAATCGCCGCGATCCACACTATAAAAAATAAACTCCAACCAACAAAGCTATCAAGAACCAAAAGGCATATTGGCGTATACGTGCCCGCAATCAATAGAAAAATCGAACAATGGTCCAGCACTCTAAAGACTTTCTTGGCTCTGCAAGGTAAAAGCGAATGGTAAAGCGTCGAGATGATGTACAGAACAAAGAGAGACGAAGAATAAATCGTGACGCAAACTGTAGATTTTATCTCGAAATTTGAATTTATAATCAGCAAAATTATAGCAATAATCGAAAGCACGGCGCCAATGCCATGAGATATCGCGTTCATCAATTCTTCTGATATCGAATATTCCGGCAAATTGAACTCCTTTAACTTTTTTAAGCGCATCCTGGCCTTCTCCGACAAAACTTTTTTCTTAAACATAAAATCGAGCGCCTCCCATTGTACAAATAAGGCTATTTCAAAAACCTCAAAACTAGCTCCTGCTGGCCTTTTTCATCCTCTGCTCTTTATTCAGTATAATTTTCCTAAGGCGAATATTCTGTGGCGTTACCTCAACCAGCTCGTCGTCGGTAATAAATTCAAGCGACTGCTCCAGGCTCAAAACAGTGTGTGGCGTAAGTTTTAAAGCATCGTCCGAGCCTGAAGCTCTCGTATTTGTGATATGCTTTTTCTTACATACATTCACCACCAAGTCCTCTGCCTTGGGATTCTCGCCTACTATCATGCCCTCATAAACCGGTGTACCAGCACCAATAAAGAGTCTGCCTCTTTCTTGTGCTGCAAAAAGGCCATATGTGGTGGCTTCTCCGGGTTCGTGTGCTATTAAAGATCCACAACTTCGCTGCAAAACGTCACCTTTATACGGTTCATAGCCGTCAAAAACATGGTTCATTATGCCGTTTCCATTGGTATCAGTCAAAAACTCCGAGCGGTAGCCCATAAGGCACCTTGCAGGAATCTTAAACTCCAAATGAGTCGTCCCTGTACCCTTTGCCGACATATTTAAAAGCTCGGCCTTTCTTCCCCCGATTTTCTCCATAACAGCGCCCACGTAATTGTCCGGCACCTCGATCATCAAAAGTTCTATGGGTTCGTTCAAAACTCCGTCAATCTGCTTCATTATAACTTTTGGTCGCGATACCTGGAACTCAAAATTTTGCCGCCTCATGGTCTCAATCAGAATCGATAAGTGCAACTCGCCACGGCCAGAAACCTTAAAAGTATCGGCAGAATCAGTCTCCTCAACCCGCATCGCAACATTTGTCTCAACCTCTTTAAACAAGCGTTCACGAATATTCCTCGAAGTAACAAACTTGCCCTCTTGTCCAGCAAATGGGCTATTATTCACCATAAACAGCATAGAAACAGTCGGCTCATCGATCTTTATAAACGGTAAAGCTTCCGGGTATTCCGGTGCACAAGCCGTCTCCCCAATATTTAGCTCATCGATGCCAGAAACCGCCACAATATCCCCCAAAGCAGCTTCTTCAAGCTCAACACGCTTTAGTCCCTCAAACTGGTAGAGCTTGGCGATCTTCACATTTTTGTTAGTACCATCCAGCCGGCACAAAACTGCACTTTGCCCCGACTTAATCGCACCACGCTCAACCCGGCCAATTCCGATCCTACCCACATATTCATCGTAATCTATATTCGAGAACAAAATCTGAAGCGGCGCATTCATTTCTCCACAAGGTGGGGGTACTTCTGCAACAATCTTCTCAAACAAAGGGTCCATATTCTCACCCCTTTGCGCAGGGTCCAAAGTCGCATATCCTTCCTTGGCAGAAGCGTAAATAACCGGGAAATCCAACTGTTCGTCGTCCGCGCCAAGCTCAATGAATAAGTCCAAAACTTCGTCCAAAACCTCTTGAGGCCTTGCGCCCGGTCTATCTATTTTGTTAAGCACTACAATCGGCTTCTTGCCAAGCTCCAACGCCTTTTTCAGCACGAATCTCGTCTGAGGCATACACCCTTCAAAAGCGTCTACCAAAAGCAAAACTCCATCAACCATAGTGAGAATCCGCTCAACCTCGCCGCCAAAATCGGCGTGGCCAGGTGTGTCCACAATATTTATCTTTACGCCGTTATACATTACAGCTGTATTTTTTGAAAGGATCGTGATTCCCCGCTCGCGCTCAAGGTCATTCGAGTCCATTACCCTCTCCGCTACAGATTCATTTTGCCTAAAAACGCCACTCTGCCTCAGTAATTTGTCCACAAGCGTCGTCTTTCCGTGGTCTACGTGCGCAATTATCGCAATATTCCTCAAATTCTCTCGCAAGTCCATTTTCATCAACATCCTCTTTTTAATTTTTATTTTTTATATCTGCTTTTTTCAACTCGTCAAGTTTGTTCACATTCGCCGAAAACGTCTCTCTAATCGGCCCCAAGATCTTTTTGTTATTCAAAATATACTTTGCAAAAAACGCGTTATCTCTAGCTTTTTGTTCTGTCTTTTCATCGTTCAAAAGCAATGTCTCAATACAAAGCGAAACACAGATGCTCAAAAGCTCCAGTTCATCCTGCAATATGTCCAGCTCATAATAATTTTTAAAATTGTCTTTGTGCGTCATTATTACGGCCTTGTTTTCATTAACTAATGAAAATTCCTTTCTCAAAATGTCACCAACAATCGCGATAGTGTAGCCCTTTATAAACGCCGAAATATTGTCTTCCTGCACTTTTAAAATCAATTTAAACTTCCTTTCTCCGGCGCTAATATTGTAAGTCTTGTTAAAAGAAAAACCATGCTGCCTTATTTTAGAAACTCGCTTACCAAGCGCATTGTTCACATCCAGTTTAATGCCCAAAACACTGTGTTCCACCGGCACAAAATATTTCTCTTCGCCGGTAGAATTATAAACCATAAAACCCGATTTGGGCTGCAACTGTGCGCTTTTTATGTATAACTTCATAAAGCAAAATCCTCACATTAATTTTTCTTAAGCCGAAACCAGCTTGCACGCAAATTTTACAAGGACATCATTAAAAGGCAGCAAAATAGCGGTCGAAACTATATTAAACAAAATATGTAAAGCAGAAATTTTAAGCATAACATTCTGGGCAAAAACAGCCTCAAAAACTTGTAAAAATGGAGTTATCAAGCTAAGGCAAGTAAAAACAGTGGCACCAATCAAGTTAAATAAAAAATGGATAATAACTGCACGTTTCGCACTTTTCTTAGTTTCAAAAGAAGCAATCAGTGTGGTAACGCAAGTGCCGATATTTTGGCCATAAACGGCAAACGCCGCATTTCTAAAAGATATTGCCCCCGCCAGACTCAGGGCTTCCAGCAACCCCATGGACACAGAAGAGCTCTGCACCACCGCAGTAAAAGTAACTCCAAAAAGCACCCCAATAAACGGATTACTAAGAGACATCAAAAACTCACCTACAACCGGTAAAGTCGAAATTGGCCTTGCAGCGCTACTGATCATATTCATACCTAAAAACAGCATTCCAAACCCAAGCAAAGCACTGCCCACTGCCTTAAATGCGTCCCAGTTTAAACTCTCAAGAACCACTCCTCCAAAAATAATCAAAGGCGCAAATCCTAGCAAATTTATAGCCATAATCAGCGGCGTAACAGTCGTGCCAACATTTGCACCCATAATTACCGCTGCTGCCTGAGTCAACTCCATCAATCCTGCGTCCAGCATACCAATAACAATCACCGTTACGGCAGAAGAGCTCTGCACTATCGCCGTGATCACAAACCCCACAAAAGCCGCCATATACTTGTTACAAGTAACCTTAGAAATCATCTCTCTAAAAAGCGAGTTCGAAACTCTCGCAAAGCTCTGCGTCATCTCACGCACTCCAAACAGGAATAACCCCAAGCCACCCAACATATTAAATAAACTTTCTAAAATCATGTTCACTACAAAATTAACCCCCGCCAAAACTTAAATCTTAAACATTATATTTCTTTAAACGAAGATTAATTTTCAACAACAACCAATCTTAGTGCGACTTTAAGCTAATATCCTTTAAATAAGCATTAATGAAGCCATCTATATCACCATCCATGACGGCATTAACGTTGCCCATTTCAAAATTCGTACGATGGTCTTTAACCAAAGTGTACGGCATAAAAACGTAAGATCGGATCTGGGATCCCCACGCAATGTCCTTTTGAACACCTTTAATATCCTCAATTTTCTCCAGATGTTCGCGCTCTTTAATCTCAACCAGCTTAGATTTCAGCATCTTTAAGGCAACTTCCCGGTTCTGGTGCTGACTTCTCTCATTTTGGCAAGCAACGGTAATCTCCGTAGGTATGTGCGTCAACCGTACAGCCGAAGATGTCTTATTAACATGCTGACCACCGGCTCCGCTTGCCCTAAATACGTCCATCTTTATGTCGTCCGGCGCAATCTCCACATTAAAATCGTCGTCAATCTCAGGCATGACTTCCACCGACGCAAAGGAAGTATGCCGCCTACCAGAAGAATCAAAGGGCGAAATCCTAACCAACCGATGCACCCCCGCCTCCGACTTTAAATATCCATAAGCATTAACTCCTTCAATCAGAATAGAGACATTCTTAAGTCCAGCTTCTTCGCCATCAAGATAATCCAGCGTCTTAACTCCAAAGTTATGCCGCTCACCCCATCGGTAGTACATCCGGTAAAGCATCTCTACCCAATCCTGCGCCTCAGTTCCGCCAGCCCCAGCATGCAATGTTAAAATCGCATTTTTAACATCATATTCACCACTTAGCAACGTCTCTAATCGCTGGCTTTCTAGCTCTAACTCCACCGTTTTTAAGCTCGACTCAATCTCTTCCAACAAAGATTCATCCTGCTCCTCCTCTGCCAGGCTAATCAGCACTTTTATGTCGTCATAAAGAGACTTTAGCTTTAAATATTTCTGCTGTTTATTTTTCAAAAAGCTAATTTTTTGCAAGGTTTTATGCGATTTCTCCATATCGTCCCAAAAGTCTGGCGCAGCAGATTCTGCCTCAAGCTCGGATATTTCTTCTTTTATCTTAGAGGGGCCAATAGCCTCGGCCAAATCTTTTAAAGGGCTTGCCATATCCGCAAGAGCTAGCTTTAACTCCTCGAGTTGCAACATAATATTCCTCCACACCACTTAACATAACTATAATTATACCTTAACTTTCCACAATTGTAAACCTGCACACACTCAAGGTTCTAATTAAGCTAGCGTACATACAGCGATAGAAAATCGGTGTTGAATTTTATAGAATAATTATGTAAAATTTAACTTAGTATTAGTATAATAAAAAGAAAAAGGAGCAAAATTTAATGAAAAATTATAGAAAATTCGGTCCCTGCGCTGTTTGTAAAAATGAATGTAAAATAGATGACGACATTGTTGTTTGTCCCGAATGTGGCACGCCGTATCATCGCAAATGTTATGAATCCTTTGGTCAATGCTTATATAGCGAAAAACACAGCGAAGGTTATGTTCACACAAACTCAAACGCGAAAGGCGATAATGATCAACCTCTAGAGCCTGCTGCTGAAGCTGGCCCTAAAAAATGTCCAAGATGCTTTAAGGAAAACCCTAAAGACTCTTGCTTTTGCAGCAATTGCGGTTACCCTTTAACTGGTGGCCCCGTGCGCACTACTACATTTATTAATGGGTTTCCAATTAACCCTATGCCTGGATTTGAGCCGATGTTTAAGATTAATGAAAATGGAACTATTGACAACATAAAAATTTCGGATTTTGCCCGGTATATCAAGGGGAATTTATTGTATTATATTCCAATTTTCAAGAATATAAGCAAGGTGGGCAAAAGCAGATTCAATTTTAGTGCTTTTGTGTTTTCTGGAGCTTGGTTTTTGTATCGAAAAATATATAAAATCGGGATTATTTTTACTTCGCTGATTATTTTGCTTTCTGTTTTGTCCATGTTTATCGAGTTTACTTACGCGAATGATATTTTGGGTTCTATCTTTAAGGCCGTAGGCGTCGCAAGCAGCGCTGATATTACTATCGACAAATACGATCTGATTTTAGCTCAATTTTACGCCCTGCCTCTGCTACAGAAAATTATTCTCTTTTTCCCGTCTATTGTAAAAGTCATAACCTTTGCTATTATGCTGTTTTCGGGCTTTTGCGCTAACAGAATTTACTATAAAAACTGCTGCTCTAAGATTAAAAAGATTAAAGTTCTCTGCAAAGACGACCGCAAACTGTTTGACGAGGAGATTAATAAATTGGGCGGCGTTAACTTTAAAATTATCCCGTTTATCTCGATATGCTATATTATAATTGAGTATTTGCCACGGTTTTTAATTTGAGGATTTCGGTTTAGCTTAAAAATCTTGTTATTGGGGTTGGTCTTTTGAATATCCTTGTCACAGGTGGAGCAGGGTATATTGGCAGTCACACTTGCGTTCAGCTTTTAGATGCTGGGCACAAGGTTGTTATTTTTGATAATTTCTGTAATAGCCACTCTAACGTCATCTCGCGCATTGAGAAAATTGCAGGCAAAAAAGTAAAATTATATGTTGGTGATATTCGAGATAAATCGGTTCTGGAAAGAATTTTTTGCGAAAACCAGATTGATGCTGTTATTCACTTTGCCGGGTTAAAATCTGTTAGCGAGTCGGTTAAAAGTCCGCTAATTTATTACGATAATAACGTCATGGGTGCCGTAGCTTTATGCCTTGCTATGCAAAAATTTAACGTTAGACGGTTGATATTTAGCTCCTCCGCAACTGTATACGGCACCGCTGCAGAGGCTCCATATGATGAGTCTATGCCAACTGGCAGCGTTTGTAATCCTTATGGCCGCACTAAATATTTTATTGAGGAAATTTTAAAAGATATTTTTGCCGCTGATCCCGCCTGGTATATCACCATTTTGCGCTATTTTAATCCCATTGGCGCTCATGAGAATGCTCTGTTGGGCGAGGATCCTTGTGGAATCCCCAACAACATCATGCCTTATATTTCTCAGGTGGCTGCAAAAAAACTGCCTTTATTAACTGTTTTTGGCAACGATTACAATACCCACGATGGTACCTGTGTCCGGGACTACATCCATGTTGTCGATCTTGCTAACGGACACTTAAAGGCTTTAGAAAAAATGGTTCACAATAACGGTGGTTTTAACATTTATAATCTTGGCACCGGTAAAGGTTACAGTGTTTTGGAACTAATACGCGCTTTTGAAAAGGTTTCTGGTCAAAAAATTAATTATAAAATTGGCCCTCGCCGTGCTGGGGACTTGCCAATAGTCTTTGCCGACACCAAAAAGGCCGAAAAAGATCTCGGCTTTAAGGCTAAATTCGGCATAGAAAAAATGTGCACAGACACTTGGAACTGGCAAAAAAATAATTGAATTCGCTAAAAATTTAAAATAATATAAAAAGCAAAAGCCCCGTCACAATAACTGTGAAAGGGCTGTTTTTATGTTTATTAAATTAACTTAAACCTATAGCAAAACTTACTTAAGCTCTTCTTCGTTTTTGGCTGCAACTGCTGTTTCATACTTTTTGCTCAAGCCAAATACCGACAATGTCCAGGCAACTACAGTAACACCAAAGATAGCCACAATAGTCACAAGGTGAGACATTATGTTTGGCACAATTCCATACATAACTTGCTGAATAAGCGATGCTCCAGCTTTACCAGCACGGCCGCCGATAACTTCAACCGCAGCCTGGCCTTTTGTTTTTGTATCTTCATCAAGTGGCAGGTATGCCATACTCTTAGTTGTGTCAAACAGAGAATATTTAATGCTCTTACACAAAGCATCCTGAACAATTCCAACCCAAGTTGCCAAAATAAGTGCCGACATTCCGAAAATTTGTGCAGCTACAAAATGTCTGTAAAGAACCAGTGCAAAGAATATTCCGCCCAAAATCAAGAACATTAACGGAGTAATCACAGCCGAGGTTTTCCATTTGCAGTTTCTTAAAATAAATGCACCAATAAAAACAACCAATATAGAGAAAACACCAGTAAATATGGAGATATTACCTTGCATAGAAGCATACTGTTCGCCTTCAAAAGCTTCTCTCATATGAGCTTTTAGTATAATTTCTGCAAAGTTGATTGAAATTCCATAGCCCATAACAAGCATACCAATTAGTAACAGATAAGAGTTTGTAAACAAAATCTTTATGCCTTCAAGCACACTAACTTTTTCTTTCTTTTTCTTTGGTTTAATTTGTGCTTCATCATAAAATCTTGGATCTTTCAAAACAACATTATTTATATACCAAAAAATTCCCATAATAGTTGCCGCAACTGCCAAGAGCGCTATTATAAGCATTTTGACATTGCTAATAGAAGCATCTTTTAGGGCTGTTTTTATTGTAACACCAGCAGAAATTACGCCAATGTTACCAATTAATGAAAATAATCCAAAAAATCTTTTTACTTCATGTCTCATCGTTGTTGCGTTTGCAAACATCCAGAATAACGAGGAAATTCCCATAGTTCCCCAAATTTCCGAAACCACATAAAACAAAGTAGTTGGCCAGTTACCCAAACACGTAAGGAATGTTCTAAAAAATGTTGGTGCAGCCTCGGTCATAGCTGTAATTTGCTCTGTAGACATAATCAAACTATCAAGGTTTGGGTAAAGGATAAAACCAAACACCGCATAAAAGACCATAAAAGAAGCAACAATTATGTAAAATGTCTTCTTAAGGTCAAATTTGTTCATCAAAAAATTAAAAGCAATAACCACTAAAAACGCAGCCGGCAGAACATACCAAATTTTAAGCGCACTAATAAGTTGTGCAGTATCTGCCTTGCCAGCGCCAGCCCATATGTTGGTGTGATACTGTACAAAAATATCCTTCAAATCGCGAACTAAAGTATAGAAAAAAAGAATAAACGCCATAAGAAAACTCATAGGCAAGAATTTTTTTAGCTCATAAGCATGAATAGGCCAAACCAATTCCTGAAACTTGTTAAACTCTTTAGTTTGAGTTTGTTGTTGGGTTGTCATTTTTTTACATTCTCCTTCAGATTAAAGGTAATAAATTTTGCGGATTTTGTTACTATGGCACTCAGTATGCACAAAAATTAGGAATTATCAAAAGAAAGACTTAATAATTGACCCCCTTTGCAAATTTAATTAAGGTGTGCACACCTATTAAAAAATCACATTCCGCAAGACATAATAGATTATATCAAATTTTTTAACTTTATTCAAGTCTTTTTCACAGCGAAATTATATTTTGATAAACTTTAATTATAATTTTCTTTATTATCATAATATGCATGTAGTCATTACTTGTTCGTTTTTATATGTGTTTTTTACCTTTAATCCTTATTTTTATTGACATTTTGCACGTTTCAAATTATCATTTTACTTGTGCTAAAATTTTTGCGATTAATTGGGCTTTAAAGGAGATATTTTTTGTTGGAAAAAGATGTGATAATTTCATTAAAAAACATTACAGTTTCTTTTAATGGAAATACCGTTTTAAAAAATTTTAATCTTAACATAAAAAATGGCCACTTTGTCACTTTACTTGGATCTTCTGGCTGCGGAAAAACTACGATTTTGCGTATAATCGGCGGGTTTGTTCAGCCTGATAGTGGCAAGGTTTTTTTTGCTGGCAAAAATGTTACGAAACTTCCGGCCCATAAACGTACTGTTAACACGATATTTCAGAATTATGCTCTTTTCCCTCATTTGAATGTATATGAGAATATTGCCTTTGGTATGCGGCTTCAAAAAAGGCCAGAGTCTCAGATAAGGGCTGAGGTTGCTAAGATGCTTAAAATGGTAAGCCTTAATGGATTTGAAAGTCGAAATATTGCAAATTTATCCGGAGGCCAGCAGCAACGCGTCGCCATCGCTCGGGCTCTTGTAAATAACCCTAAAGTACTTTTGCTTGACGAACCCTTGGGGGCTCTTGATTTGAAGTTGCGAAAGGATATGCAAACCGAACTCAAAAAAATCCAGCAAAAAATGGGCATCACTTTCGTTTTTGTTACGCATGATCAGGAAGAAGCACTTTCTATGTCTGACACGGTTGTTGTTATGGACAGTGGCCAAATTCAGCAGATTGGTTCCCCTCAGGATATTTACAATGAGCCGAAAAACGCCTTCGTTGCAGACTTCATTGGAGAGAGTAATATTATTGACGGCATTATGCACGAGGATTACGTTGTTGAGTTTGCTGGACGTAAGTTTGATTGCCTTGATGCTGGTTTTTTAAAAAAAGAAAATGTTGACGTTGTGATTCGGCCAGAGGATATTGAGGTTACTTCGCCAGAGGATGGTCATATTTCGGGCACGGTTACTTCGGTTACATTTATTGGTGTGCATTATGAGATTATTGTGGATATCGACGGCTTTAAATGGATGATTCAATCTACCGATAGCCAAAATCCGGGAGATGTTATTGGGCTTTTGCTGCAACCAGATGATATCCATATAATGAAAAAATCGGAGCATTCTGGCGAGTATGGCGATTATAGCGCTTTTAGTGACGAAATGTACGAGGTTTACGAGGAAAATTTGCCGGATGCGAGCATTAAGGTTGGTGATAAAAATGAAAGTTAAGTCTTTGTCACTACCTTATATTGTTTGGATGGCGATATTTACACTTGTGCCTATGCTTTTGGTTTTGGTTTTCGCTTTTACCGATAAATCTTGGAATTTTACTTTTGAAAATATTATTAATGTGGGCTATTACTCAAATATATTTTTGCGCTCAATTTGGCTAGGAGCTATTTCTACCGCTATTTGCCTTCTTTTGGGGTACCCGCTTGCTTATATTATTGTTAAGATCCCGGCCAAAAAGCAGGGCATCATAGTTATGCTCATTATGCTGCCTATGTGGATGAACTTTTTGCTACGGACTTACGCTTGGATGACTATCCTTGAAAATAACGGGCTTTTGAATAAAGCCTTATCTTTTTTGGGAGTTTCGCATCCTGTTTTTTTTATAAATACTTCTGGCGCGGTGGTTTTAGGGATGGTTTACAATTTTTTGCCTTATATGATTTTACCGATTTACTCTGCTGTTTCTAAAATAGATAAAAAAATCATCGAAGCGGCGCAAGATCTGGGCGCAGGCAGAAGTAAAGTCTTTTTTAAAGTTTTGTTGCCACTCAGTTTGCCGGGAGTTATTTCTGGCGTCACTATGGTTTTTGTGCCAGCTGTTAGCACTTTTATTATATCTAAAATGCTGGGCGGCGGTGCACATATTCTTATTGGAGACCTTATCGAAATGCAATTTTTGGGTAGTACATATAATCCTCACCTGGGGTCTGCTATTTCTTTTGTTTTGATGATTCTAATTTTCATCTCTATTGGGATTATGAACCAGTTTGACGACTCAGATGAACTTTCTTTGCCAGCGGCGTACCGCTAGAAATTTGCTTTTTGTTAAAGGAGGCTGTAAGTTGAAATTACTGGTAAACTCAAGGTCTAAATTAATATCTAAGCTGTATATGTGGCTTATTTTCTTCTTTTTGTATTCTCCACTTGTCGTGCTCATTGTCTTTTCATTTAATGAATCTAAGAGCCGCAACGTTTGGGCGGGGTTCTCTTTAAAATGGTATGCAAAATTATTTGCCGATAAAGAAATTCTGCGCGCTCTGTTTAATACTATAATAGTTGCGGTTACTGCTTCGTTTTTGGCCACCGTTATTGGAACCATTGCTTGTTTTGGTATTTTAAAGATGAAACGCTGGGCAAAGCGCTCTATTATGAACGTCAACAACTTGCCGATTGTTAATCCAGAAATCGTTACAGGCGTCTCTTTGATGCTTCTTTTCGTGTTTGCTTATAAAAATTTAGGAATATTTCGGCCCGGCATAGTCACTTTAATTTTTGCCCATACAACCTTTTGCTTGCCGTATGTTGTGCTCTCTGTTCTGCCAAAGCTGCGGCAGATTAGCCCTTATTTATATGAAGCAGCTCAAGATTTGGGATGCACGCCTGCTCGGGCCTTTTTTAAAGTTATTTTACCAGATCTCTTACCTGGTATAGTTACTGGGTTTATTATGGCGTTTACTCTTTCGCTCGACGATTTTGTGATTAGCTATTTTACCAGCGGTGCCACTCAAACGCTGCCCATTGCAATATACTCCATGACTAGGAAAATTATCAGCCCCGAGATAAACGCTCTTTCGACGATATTATTTGTAGTTGTTCTTTTGCTTCTGATTGCAATAAACCTGCACCAAATTAAGGATGAAGGCAAGAATCATAATTAGGCTATCAAGATTATTTAGATTTTAAGGAATTGGGGTGAGAAAATATTGAAAAAAAAGTCCAGGTTGTTTGCCGCTATGGTGATCCTTTTTGTTGCTGTGTCTGCTTTTTTAGCGTGTATTGCCATATATAAAAATAGTCACAAGCCCGCTGTTACGATCAATGTGTACAACTGGGGTGAGTATATCTCTGACGGAACTGACGGTGCCTTAAATGTTAACGAGGAATTTACCAAACGTACGGGAATCCATGTAAATTACAGCACTTTTTCTAGTAACGAAGCGCTTTTTGCGAAACTGCAAAACGGCGGCACCAAGTATGATGTGATTGTTCCCTCTGACTACATGATCTCTAAAATGATTGCTTTAGGGATGCTCCAAAAGCTCAATTTTGATGCGATTCCTAACTTCTCATACATTGACGATTCCTTTCGTGGCCTTGAGTATGACCCCACAAATGAATATTCTGTGCCGTACACTTGGGGGGCAGTTGGGATTTTCTATAATAAAAAATTTGTCTCGGAGCCAGAAAACAAAATAACTTGGGACATATTATGGGACACTAAATATGCCGGGAAAATCCTGATGTTTGATAACCCTCGCGACGCATTTGCAATCTCTCAATTTAGGCTTGGGATACCCTTAAACTCTAAAAATAAAGAGGATTGGCTTTTGGCTGCTAAAGAACTAAAATCGCAACAACCGCTTGTACAAGCCTATGTTATGGATCAAATTTTTGACAAAATGGCGAACAACGAGGCCGCACTGGCACCTTATTATAACGGTGACGCTGCGCTTTTGACGCAGAAAAATAAAAATATTGGCTTTGTTATACCTAAAGATGGCACCAATCGCTTTGTTGATGCTATGTGCATTCCGAAAAACTCGGAACATTTCGATGAGGCCTTGGCTTACATAAATTTTATGTGTGACCCTACTATTTCTACTGAAAACATTAATTATATTGGATATTCTTCTCCTGAGACTGCTGTTAAAAATCGGCTTGACAATAGCGTCGCCAACGGCAAAATTTGTTATCCGGATGACTCTTATTTAAAAAATACGCAGGTTTTTACCTATCTGCCAGATGACGTAACCTCGCTTATAGACTCACTTTGGATTAATGTAAAAACCGGTGAACAAAAAGATCCGTTTGTGTTAATCGTCGTTTTGATCGGTTTTGCCTTGGTTTATTTAATTATTCTTTGTGTTAAAAAAAGAAAACCTACCATTTAACCAATAATTTCGTAATTCGACGTTTTTATTGTAAAAAATACTTGCGTCACTTAAAAAACATGATATAATTTTAACAGATTAAAATAAAATGGGTTGATAAATTTGTTGAGATGCTTTAAATTTATATTGTGTTTTTTCTTATGCTTTGCGTTTCTATTCTCTTTTAATCGCGCTAATCTGCTTTTTGCATACAGCGACGATACTCTTGCTATCTCTATTGCCTGCGATAGTCCTTATCCTGTTAGCGGTGAAGATATCACATTCAGCCTGAATTTTTTGCCTTCAGAATCTATTAATGTTTCGGCCTATCGTCTAAAGGTCAAATTCGACAGCTCAAAAATATCGTACAAAGGCCTCTATTCTTACATAAACAATGACGATTTTAAAAGCTACACCAAGGACAACGATTTGACCATTTTATTTGTAACCTCCGAAAACGGCATTAACCTTAAGTCTGGCAACATTCAAACCATGCTTGAACTAAATTTTAAAGTTTTGTCTAGCTGTGATATTGGTTCCTCAGAAGTCTCTGCTGTCGTTGATGGCCTCTGTGATTACGAGGCAGAAGCAATCCCTTTGCCAAACATTGACCCAGTTGCAATTAATGTAGTTCAGACTGGGGGCGCCAACTGTGACCTTGCAACTCTTTCTCTTGATGACTATACACTAATGCCGGCTTTTTCCGCAGATATTACCGCCTACTCTGTTGATGTGCCGTACTCTAAAAGTACCATAGAGTTTAGCGCTATTCCGCTAGACGACACAGCAAACGTCAAAGCTAACCGCAAAACGCTAAAAAGCGCTGGTACGGCTACAGATGTCAATTTGACGGTTACTTCCGCCGACAAAAAGTCAAAAAAGGTCTATACTATTAAGGTGAACCGGCTTAGCAAAGAGGATTCCAACACAGCTAACTTAAATTCTGAGCCCTACCGCCCTTACATGCAAAATAGTGGTAGCTCTAATTTTGACGATAGCGAAATTCCAGACGTGTCAGTTGCTCAAAACAATGCATTCGCCCTTCAGAAAGCATCAGCGCCACTCATAGTTAAGGAAAGTGCTTTTAATGTCATTTTGTTCGCGGCCGTATCAATAATTTTTATTGGCCTTTCTATTTTCGTAATAAAGCACAAGTCTCAATAAAGTAACTTTCTTTGATAAAAACCAAAAAATTTTAAAGCTAACACTATCCTTATTAGTGCTAGCTTTTTTGGTTTATTTTAATTTGTTTTTCGTCGCTTAATAATCTCAAAAATGTTGATAATACTAAGCTTAGTGGAGGAGGAATCCCTTTGAACAAAAGTTTTGCTAAAAAGTTATATCCTATCTTGGCGGTATTTGCAGGGCTAATCAACGGCCTATTGGGTGCAGGCGGCGGTATGCTGATTGTCCCTATATTAAAAAAATATGGCCTTGACCAGCGCTCTACCCACGCGACTTCTGTTTGCATCATTTTGCCAATATGCCTGTCAAGCGCCATTATCTATCTCATAAAAGGCAGCGTAACTATTTTTGACGCTTTGCCATACCTACCTTTTAGCGTTTTGGGCGCAATTATCGGTTCCTTAATTTTGGCCAAGATAAACCAAGAGCTTTTGGGCAAACTTTTTGGCGCATTCATGATTTGGGCAGCAGTTCAGCTCCTTTTAAGATGAACTGGGTAATAGCAGCAATAGCAGGCACGTTGTCGGCCATAATTGGATCTATGGGGCTTGGCGGCGGTGGAGTTATGATTATTTACTTTAACTTATTCACACAAACGCCTCAAACACTGGCTCAAGGAATCAACCTGCTTTTTTTTATTCCGTCCGCCATAGTCGCCATCATAATTTATATTAAGAAAAAACTTGTGAATTTCAGACTCGCAATAGTTTTTTCTTTACTCGGTCTAGTTGGCGCCCTAGCAGGGGCCTACCTAGCTTGCTTTATTGAGAGCCGCGTTCTTTCTAAATTATTCGCAATCCTTCTTTTGATCATGGGAATTTTGCAATTTAGGAAGAAACCTTAACTCCCCTTCGCTTTTTAATGGCTAACCGTTGTAGAAAGCCTGTCATTAAAGTTATACTTCTCGACTAATCGCACCGTCTCTTCGCTAAAATTGAGCTCATAGACCCTGTACTTTTGGTTATCCAAATTCACAACCACGCTCTTGACCTCTCCAGCGCCTTTTACTGAAAACGAATAATTTGAATTATATGCCGGGACAACAGTTTTAGAGTTCCCAGCGTCCATAACGCCGTTTACATAGACCTTCATACTCACTTCCCTACTTACGCTCGATGGCAAATCAACATTAATTTTCAATGTCCGTTCTTGTGATTCTCCAGAGCTAACCGTCAAAGTAACCGCCGTACCTTCATTTACCTCAACCCCAGGCAATGGATCCGTTGATATAACAGTATCCTTCGGCTTGTGGCTTTTTTCTTTAACTACATTTGCAGAGACTTTAAGGCCTTTCTCCGAAATCAGTTTTGCTGCCTCAGCCAAGTTTTTATTTATAACATCCGGCATCGCGACCTTCTTTTCGGCCGGCCCCTTGCTCACAAGGATCCTAACCATGCTGTTCACAACCACTTCCGTACCCTCTTTAGGATCCGACCCCTTCACGATTCCCTCAGCAGTTTCGCTATCCTCAACCGTTAAGACTTCGTAAACCAACCCAGCTTCCTTAATTTTAGCTTTTGCCGCATCAAGGGTAAGCCCGCGCAAAACCGGAATAGAAACCAAAGTACCAGAACTATTAACCGTCAACGTTATCTTTGAATTTTCCTTCACTCTCTTCGAGCCAGCTTTCGGGTCCTGATCAATTATAACCCCCTCCGGCTTGTTGGCGTCATAGGCCTGCTCTATATTCCACGTAAACTTATAATTGCTATTGTCCACCACATCTGTAACTTTCATGCCCAAAAAATTAGGTACATCGATGTCCTTATTGCCAAGCCCAAACCAGCCAGAAACCATTCCAAGCCCCATAACAATAAGAAAAATAACAAGCGCAATTCCAACGCCAATTAAGATATTTATAGCCTTTGAACGTTTTTCTGAAGTCTCCTGCTCCTCGCGATATGTATAACCGTCTGCATAGTTAGCACCAGATTTGCTCTCCTTAATATTATTTATCGCATCCAGATACTTAGTTGGCGCATCGTCGTTAAAGTATTTATATTCAAAGCGGATACTCGGATTTTTCCTAAAAGCCTCGATAGATTGTAACATTTCCGCCGCAGAGCTATATCTATTTTCGGCGTTTTTTTGCATAGCCTTCAAGACGATATCCTCCAATCCCTCTGGGATTTCAGGATTAATCTCTCTTAGTCTCTTCGGTGCAGATTGCATCTGCATAATAGCTACCGAAACTGCATTATCCGCTTCAAATGGCAGACGTCCAGTAAGCATTTCGTACATCATAACGCCAACAGAGTATATATCCGATTTTTCGTCTGTTATGTCTCCGCGCGCTTGTTCTGGCGAGATGTAATGGACCGAACCAATAGCCTTGTCCGTCATGGTCCGGGTCTCATCTCTAGAAAATCTCGCAATGCCAAAGTCCGTTACTTTAATGGTCCCGTCCTTCAATAGCATGATGTTCTGCGGCTTTATATCACGGTGTACGATTCCCTTCTCGTGGGCATGCTCCAAGGCCCTTAAAATCTGGATAGTAAAATAAACAGCATCGCGCCAATTAATCTCGTGCTGTTTATCAATATACTCCTTAAGCGTTATTCCGTCGATGTTTTCCATCACAATATACTGAATTTTGTCTCCAAAACTAACATCGTAGACCTTTACAATATTCGGGTGCGACAAAACCGCAATAGCCTTGGATTCATTCTTAAATCTTCTTATAAAGTCACGATTGCTTAAAAATTCGTCCTTCAAAATCTTTATAGCAACCGTTCTATCATCAATTATATCATAAGCGCGGTATACCCTGGCCATGCCACCACAGCCAAGCAGCTCATTTATCTCGTACCTGCCATCTAGTCTTTTGCCTACGTACTTATCCATAATTTTCACCTCTATAATATAATCACTAAAAACCTCATTTGTTTACAGTTTTCGTCATTCGCACAAAGTAACAACCGTAATATTATCTGCTCCACCGCGCTCATTTGCTGCAGAAATCAAACCATCCACAAGAGCTTCTCCCTTTTCTGATTTAAAATATTCCAAAATTTCTTTTTGATCAAGATAATTAGTCAACCCGTCCGTACAGATTATAATAGAATCCCCCGGCTTCTTGGTTTTCATGGAATAATCAACATCAACGTCCTTACTAATTCCAAGCGCACGCGTAATTATATTTTTGTTAGGGTGCATTTTTGCTTCCTCGTGGGTAATTTCCCCCTCGTCTATCATTTCTTGCACCATAGAGTGGTCAATTGTAAGCTGCTTTATCTTGCCTTGCCGCACCAAATAAGCCCGGCTGTCACCAACATGGGCCACGTGAATTTTATCTTCTGTAACAGCAACCAAAACCGCCGTGGTTCCCATCCCTGCTAAGTCTTTACTATCTTGGGCATTAGTAAAAATCTCGAGATTAGCCTTTTTTAGCGCATTTTTCAGCATCTTTTTAATATTACTTTGTGTCCCACTTGGCTCTTCCCAATTTTCATTATTCAGCAAATCTTTAATGCTCTTCACCGCCAAATTGCTAGCTACGTCGCCACCGTTGACTCCTCCCATACCGTCACAAACAATAGCCCACAGCGTATTTTCGTTCACTTTGGCATAATAAAAGCAATCTTGATTTGACTTTCTTTTCAAGCCAATATCACTTTTCCCAAATACTTGCATATTACACCTCCACCTTCTTTGTAGATCTCCTTAACTGACCACATGAGGCATTTATGTCCGTGCCTAACGTCCTTCTAATTGTAACATTTATGCCATATTTTTCAAGGATATTAACAAACTTTTTTATTTGTTCCATCCCGCTTTTTTTATAATTTCCCGGCGCAAAATCAATGTCATTAGCCGGAATCAAATTAACATGACACAGCATCCCGCGAAGTTTTTCTGCCAAACATTTGGCACACTCGTCGCTGTCATTAACCCCAGCTATCATCGCATACTCAAAAGAAATTCTCCTATTCGTCTTACTTATGTAAAATCTGCAGGCTGTCAAAAGCTCATCTAAATTATATTTATTATTTATAGGCATTATCTTGCTTCGAGTCAAATCATCTGACGCGTGCAGAGAAATAGACAAAGTCAGTTGAAATTTTTCTTCTGCCAGTTCGTAGATTTTATCAATTATACCACAGGTCGAGAGCGAAATATGGCGCATTCCGATGTTCAAATTTTCCTTAGAAGAAACCAGCCTCAAAAACTTAACGACATTCTTGTAATTATTGAGCGGCTCCCCCATCCCCATCAGCACAACATTAGATATCCTTATCTCATTGTCCAGCTCGGCCTCTTTAATCTGCGAAATCATCTCTGGAGCAGTCAAATCCCGAGAAAATCCTCCCATTCCAGTAGCACAAAACTTGCAACCCATCTTGCAGCCGACCTGAGTCGATATGCAAATTGTGTACCCATGTTTATAGCTCATCACAACGGCTTCGATATGTTCCCAATCATTTAATCGGAACAAATACTTTATCGTCCCGTCAAATTTAGATATCAGCTTTCGCTCGATCTCTACACCCGCAATGTAATATTTCTCTTTAAGCTCACTAATCAAGCCCTTAGGCAGGTTACGCATCTCATCAAAGCTCTTTACTCCTTTAACCAACCACAAATAGACCTGGCTAGCTCTATATGCCGGGTAGCCAGCATTCTTAAAAGCCTTCAAAATTTCCGCCTTAAACATCGACTTTATATCGACCAGCGCCATATCCTCGATCCCTTCACTTTTTAATGTCGCTTAATCGTCTCTCCGCCTGCCAGCCACTATAAGGAGCAGCCTTAATAAGGACATTACAGCCGTAAACGTAGCCGCCAAATACGTCATTGCAGCTGCTGTTAAAACTTTCTTAGCGCCCATTAATTCTTCTCCGCAAAGCGTTCCACCTTGCTCCAGTGTTGCAATTGCACGTTTACTTGCGTCAAACTCAACTGGTAGCGTTATAACCTGAAAAAGCACCGCCAAGCTAAACAGCGCAATCCCCAAATTAACGACAAAATCGTATTGCACAGGCAGAAAAAGGCCAATAAAAATCAGCGGCATAGACAAAGTCGAACCAATGTTCGTTATAGGAACCAAGGCTTTTCTAATGTTCATAGGGGCGTACCCGTTTGCGTGTTGAACTGCATGCCCGGCCTCGTGAGCAGCAACGCCAATAGCAGCCACCGAAGTAGAAGAATAAACCGAGTCCGACAGCCGAATTACGTCCGTTCGCGGATCAAAATGATCAGTTAAATCACCAGAAACATGCTCAACCTCAATACCAGTGACTCCGTTTTGCGCCAAAACCCAATTAGCAGCGTCTGCTCCAGTAAGCCCCTTAGCATTCCTGACTTTTGAATATTTTGAGAAAGTGCTGCTAACCTTAATCTGCGCATAAATCGAGATTATCAGTGCAGGCACCATGAACAAAAAATAGCTGTAGTCGAAAAAATAAAATCCGTACACAAAATTTTCCTCCCAAATTCACCCTAAAATTGCTCCAACTCTCAACTTGTAGCCTCTAACAAAATCCACCGAGCTCATCCGCTTTTTAGCCTCCAGCTGTAACTCCAAAACTTCAACAGTAGAGCCCTTACAGCAAGCCACAGAAAAAGGGTTCAAGCTCAAAACTTCACCAGAATGAGCCGACTTATTTCCCCCAAAAACCGGCTTTGCTTTGTATATCTTTAAAACTTTCCCATCCAATGTAGTCTCGGCAACTGGCCATGGGTTCAGCCCTCGCACCAAATTGTGCACCTCAGCAGCTGGATTGTTCCAGTTAATTTTCGAAAGCGATTTATTAAGCATCGGTGCATAGCTTGCTTTTTTATCATCCTGCTTTTCTCTTATTATATCGCCTTTTTCTAGCCCTTGTAAAGTTTTCAGCAAAAGCTCTGCACCCATTACACTTAGCCTATTAAAAAGCTCTCCCGAAGTCTCATCCTCTCCGATTTGCGTCTCGGCCCTTAAAAGTATATCCCCGGTGTCAAGCCCTTCATCCATGTACATTGTAGTAACACCAGTAGCCTTTTCTCCGTTTATCACCGCCCACTGAATCGGGGCCGCTCCTCTATACTTTGGCAGCAGTGAGCCATGCACGTTTATGCATCCTCTTTCCGGTAACCTTAAAATCGCCTTTGGCAATATTTTACCATAAGCAACCACAACAATCAAATCTGGTTCCAGCTCCGATATCACGTGCAAAACCTCTTCGCTATTTAAGGTTTCTGGCTGAAAGACTTTTATCCCCTGCCTCTGCGCAAGCTCTTTTACTGGTGGAGGCGCAAATTTATAGCCCCGACCTTTTTTTTTGTCCGGCTGAGTAAAAACTGCCACCACCTTGTGCCTTGATTTTATCAAAGCTTCAAGGCACGGTACAGCAAAATCCGGTGTTCCCATGAATATAATTCTCATTTTATCACCCCGCAAACAAGTTTTTAACTTTTTGTTCTACCTTTTAAGAGCTCTTCAGGTCCGAAACGTCAAGCATCTGTACAACATGGCTCTTAAACAAAATTCCATTCAAATGGTCAATTTCGTGGCAAAAAGCCCTCGCCAACAAAGCTTCGCCCTCGTAAATATGCTCTTTGCCAAATCTGTTTTTAGCCTTAACCTTAACCCTCATGGGCCTTTTAGTTATGCCGTATTCTCCTGGGCAAGAAAGGCAGCCCTCTGCTTCCTCCTGAATCCCTTCCGCTTTGATAATTTCGGGGTTAACAAGCTCAATAGCTGGCTTATCTCTATCCACCTGAACAACCACCACTCTTTTTAACATTCCCACTTGCGGCGCCGCTAACCCCACTCCGTTATTTAGTCTCATCGTTTCAATCATATCATCAATAAGCTGTGCCAACCGCTCGTCAAAGTCCTCAACCACACGGCATTTTTGGGCTAAAATAGGGTCTCCTTCCAAAACTATGTTTCTAATAGCCATAATATCAACATTCCTTTCAATATCTTATAAAATCGATTCCGGATTAACGTCCACGAACGTGCTAATTCCAGAATTTTTTTTGCATTCGTCTAGCTTAAAAAGAGCGTCGTTAACAAGTCTTTCAAAAGTCTTTTCATCCTTAAATTTAACTATTATCTTATATCTAAACTTATTATTAGCTTTAAAAATTCGAGCCGGTGAAGGCCCCAAAATCCTTACTGTAAAGCCAGAATAATCACTTTTAATAAGCTTTTTTAATATTTCAAAAAAGAAAAATGCTGCATCTGCTACCCTAGCTTCCCTCTCACCAACAAAACCAATCACGCAAAGCTTGGCAAACGGTGGGTACAACATAGCCCTTCTCAGCACTATCTCATCTTTATAAAACGAGTCATAATCCTGCTCTGCTGCCAATTTTATAATTGGATTTTCTGGCGTGAAAGTCTGAATAACTGCACAACCGCTAGCATTCGCTCTCCCTGCCCGGCCAATTACCTGAGTAAGCAGAGAAAACGCTCGCTCATAGCTTCTAAAGTCAGCACCATATAAAGACTGATCTGCAGATAAAACTCCAACCAAAGTGACATTAGGAAAATCCAGCCCCTTCGCAATCATTTGAGTCCCCAACATCACATCATAGCTTCCATTTGCAAAAGCATTTAACTTTTTTTCGTAAGCAAACTTGGTCATTGTGGTATCAGAGTCCATCCGTAGAATTCTAACATCCGGCAGGCTTTTTTGCAACTCCTCTTCGGCCTTCTGGGTCCCAAAGCCAATATACTTCAAGTCGTGTTCATGGCAGTTTGGGCATTCTCCCGTAATATCCATAGAAAAGCCGCAACAATGGCACATCAGCTTTTGGTTAGCAGAGTGAAATGTCAGTGCGATGCTACAATTCGGGCACGTCACCACCTGCATACAGCTCCGGCACGTCACCAAAGTGTTGTAGCCTCTCCTATTAAGCAAAAGAATTGACTGTTTGCCGTCATTCAAGGTCGCCTCCAGCCTATCGAGAAGCTGCCCGCTAAATGAGCTGCAGTTGCCCGATTCCCGCTCCTTGTTCATGTCCATAACAGAAACAACCGGCAAATTCGCGCCAGAATAGCGCTTTTTCAAGATGTTGATATTATAAATATTTTGTTCAGCGAAGAAAAAGCTCTCAACCGACGGCGTGGCAGAGGATAGCAGCAACAAGCATTTATGATAGCAACATCTAAACTTGCCTATTTCTCTAGCGTGAAAGCGAGGAGTAGCCTCAGATTTGTAGCTAGACTCTTGCTCTTCATCCATGATAATAAGTCCGACCCTTTCAAACGGCGCAAAGACAGCCGATCGAGTCCCCACAACAACGCTAACCAAGCCATCCTTAACCCGCCGGTATTCATCCATGCGCTCCGATGCTGACAGTCCACTATGAAAAACTGCAACTTTGTCCCTAAATTTATCCTTAAAAATAGCCACCATCTGGGCTGTTAACGCAATCTCCGGCACCATAACGATAACATTTTCCCCATCTGCAATAACGTCTTTAATCAGCCGCATAAACACTGAAGTTTTGCCACTACCAGTAATTCCATAAAGCAGTGAAACCTTGTATTCACGCGCTTTATACAGCTTGTAAATTGATTCATAAGCAGCCGCTTGGTCCCCTGTTAATGTCATGTCCCTTGAAACGCTCGAAAAATTCACATTTTTATAAGGGTCCCTGTAAATTTTATCTTCAAAATATTCTGCAATAGTTTTTTTTACTAAATTGTCTACAACAGCAGTACCAACGCCAGTTAAATATAAAATTTCTTTTAAAGAAATTCCATCAAATCTCTGCTTCAAAACGTCAAAAACCATTTTTTGCTTTGGAGTAAGTTTCAAGTCACACTGCAAAACCTCTGCCTTTAGCCGAACCATCTTTACTGTAGCGTCAGCTAATGCTCTTTTTTTTACCTCTTTTTTTTGAATTACACCCATCTTTTCCAGACTTTTCAAGCAGTTCAAAACGTCCGCGCCAAACCGTGCAAGTAAAGCCTCTTTAGTAACCCAGCCGGACGTATTTTTTAGGCAAGACACCAAGTCTCCCTCCAAAGCAGTGCAGTCACTAACTTGAGCCTCGCCAAACCTCTCGCAAAGCTTAAACTTCTCGTGTAATTTAAAACTCATCCCAGTTGGAATCATCAATTTAGCTGCATCAAAAATCGTGCAAAAATATTTCTGCTTCATAAACTGAGCAAGTACTAACATCTCTGCACTCAAAAGCGGCGCCTTATCTAGCACCGCAAAAACTTCCTTTAATTTAATCTCAGCTACATCAGCTTCATTCGGCATAGCCTCGGTCTGCAAAACAATTCCTTGACGCTTTTTGTTCCCCACTCCAAAAGGAACCAACACCCTGCAGCCCAAAGCCACTCCTCCAGCAAGTTCTTTTGGCAAAATGTAGTCATAAAGCTTATCCAGCCGGTAAACAATATGCTCAACCGCGACTTTTACAATGAATTTTTGTGACATGATATTTCCTCAAACCCAATATAATAGCATATAATCGTGATTTTATCAACCTAGTCATTAATTTCTGGTTCAAGTATTTCATATTTATGCGCCTTAAAATCCCGTATAGCCAGGTTAACCGATTTTTCTAGCAAATGATCCCCATTTTGCTCTGCTTCTCTAGCAATCTCCCTCGCGCGCTTAGCCACACCAATTACCAAAGCATACTTGCTCTTTTTACCTGATAACATTTCATCAATCGATGGTTTTTGCATTGTTCAACACCTCATTAACAATATTTTTCATCCTGCAAACCCTGAATTTTTCGGCATTTATAATAGAAAAGATATTCTGCGCACATTTATCCGCGTCGTCATTTATAACGATATAATCGTAGTCCAACGAATATGCAATCTCATCCACCGCTCTTGCCAAGCGGCTTTCTAAGCTTTTTTTATCTTCTGTGCCGCGTTTAAACAGCCTATCCGCTAGAATCTCCATAGAAATCGGCAATATAAATATCCTCAGCGAGTCCTCACACTTTTCTTTTATCTGCTTGGCGCCCTCTGTCTCTATCTTAAGGACAACATCCTTCCCGCTGTTTAGCAGCTTCTCAACTGCTTTTTTTGAAGTTCCATAGTAATTATCGCAATACTTAGCATGTTCCAGCAAGGTTTTATTTGATATCGCATCGCAGAAGGTCTCCTCCGAGACAAAGAAGTAATCCTTCCCGTCAATTTCGCCATCTCTAGATGGCCTGGTTGTTGCAGAGACCGACTTAACAATGTTATCATCAAGCTTAAGGAGTTTTTCAAGCACGGTGTCTTTTCCCGAGCCAGAGGGCCCCGACAAAACGATCAGCAAACCGTTTTTACTCATATAGGTCTGGTTCCTCCCCGCCATTTTGCGAACACCCGCCTTTTAATCTATTGACAATCGTCTCTGGATGCAAAGCCGAAAGAACCATAAGCTCACAATCCGTTACAATAACAGCTCTCGTCCGCCTCCCGCAAGTTGCATCTATTAGTTCATTTTTATTTCTCGCCTCGCTAACAGCCCGTTTTATCGGTGCTGCGTCCGGGCACACGATGCTAACAATCCTTGCGGATGACACCATATTGCCAAACCCGATATTTATAAACTTCATACCGTTTTATTTCTCCCTTTTTGCGTCCCTTACCACAAATAAATTTCGTAATATTATTTTATCAATTTTTACGTGCACTGTCAAGCATGCGTACGCTCTTGGTTTTGCTGGATGATTTTATTCGTCCCACATTGGGAGCGCCCCTACACCTGCAAAAAATTGGGGGTATGTTAATTTGCGCGCGTTTATGGTATAATAAAATTTAACTATTGAAAAAGGAGGCAAACGGGGGGCGAGGCCCTCTTTATAGTGACCTTTAGACAATGAGAATAAGAAGAAAGCCTTGGGCTAGACCCGAGCTTGCAGCTTTTGAATTTTTTATTGCTAGCCCCGCACTAAATAAAGGCAACTGGCATAATCTTTTTTGTAAAAAACAGCCTATTTGCCTAGAGTTGGGGTGCGGGAAGGGTTCTTTTATCGCAGAAATTGCTAGCAAAAACTTGGACAAAAATTTTATTGCGGTCGATATAAAAAGCGAGGTTTTGGCCCTTGCGAAAAGAAATGTTGAGCGGAAATACTTGGCTCTAAATCGTCCGATTGATAATCTTTTTTTAACAGCGCAAAACATCGAGCGCATAGATGAGGTCCTTAGCGAAAGTGACCTAATCTCGCGGATTTACATAAATTTTTGTAACCCTTGGCCAAAACCAAGGCACAAAAAACGCCGGTTAACACATCCGCGGCAGCTTGAAAAATATAAGAAGTTTTTGGTGCTTGGTGGCGAAATTTACTTCAAAACCGATGACGATGGCCTTTTTTACGAAAGCTTCACTTACTTTAAGGAGGCCGGGTTTGAGATAATTTATGTAACCGAAGATTTGTTAAACTCCGGGTTTGACGGGAATATCTCAACAGAGCACGAAAAAATGTTTTGCGAGATGGGTAAAAAAATAAAATTTTTGATCGCGCGGTTAACCCAAGGCAAATAGACAACAAAAAGGAGCTAATAAAATGAAAAAAATTCTGATTTTGCCAATTTTTATTATGCTTTTTACTTCGGGGTGTTCTTTTAGCAATTTTAACACCAACAATCTGATGCATCCTCCTAAAGCTACTGGCGAAATGGCACAAATTCAGGCGCTTATCGAACACACGGTTGGTGAGGATATTATCTTTAAGTACCCTCAAAATGGCGATTTTAAGTCTGCTATCATTATGCACGACTTGGACGGGGACTCACAGGACGAGGCGATTGCGGTTTATCAGCTAGCCTCGCAGGATGCGCAGTCTTATATAATGGTCATTGATAAAGTCGGTGACACATGGAATGTTATCAAGACTATTGACGCTAAGGGTGTAGATTTGGACAAGGTTTGCTTTGGCGACATTAATGGTGACAACATCGATGACATTATTTTGGGCTGGAGCAGCTACACGAGTTACGGCAAGGAGCTTACAGTTATCCTTTATGAGGACGGTAATTATAACGATTTGACACCAGAGGAGACTTACTCCGACATGCTTGTTAGCGACTTTGACGGTGATGGTCGGTCTGAGGTTTTAACTTTATCTGTAAGCAAGCGCGAGGATACAAAGTCCGACGACGACGCCAACAAAACTGCTCGTGCTCGGCTTTTAAAGCTAGACTCTGAAAGCCGAAAATTCAAGGCTATGGGCAGCGCACTCATAGATTCGACGGTTGTTAAGTATAATCATACACAGTTTGGCAAAATAGATGATTCACAGTACGGCGCAGTGATTGATGCCATTACCGATAAAGGCCGCACTATGACTGAGATTGTTTATTGGGATAAGGCTTCTAATCGGCTGAGGGTACCTTTTTACGATAGTCAAAAATTGAGTTCCCCAGAATTTTTGCGGAATAGCATTATTCATTCTAGCGACATTAATAACGACGGGATTATTGAGATCCCTAAAGTTGACTTGGCTGATGGCTCTAGCGGAAAATTCACTTATGTTTTGTCTTGGTTTCGGCACAACGTCGATTCTGCCAAAAACGACTACGTCGAAAGCCTCATTATGAACGAGAAGGACTCTTATATTCTTGTTGTGCCCACCAAATGGAAGCGGTCAACTTTGGGCGACTATAATATTCGGTTTGGCTATGACTACAATTCCCGCATACTTCGGATTTTTGAACGCGTTGAACATGATGGCCAGGTTGTTAAAAACCGAGAATTTTTAAATATTGCGGTATTTTCTAAAAAGGAATTTGATGAATTGCCCAACAAAGCTGAATATCAGGTTTTGGCACAGGAAGGGAACCGCATTTATACGTCGATTACTTTGGTCGAAGACTCTGAATTGGCTGTTTCAGCTGAAGAGATTAAAAATAATTTTAGAACTATTTAAATTTTACGGGGAGGTATAGGCACGTGGTTAGCTCTTGTGCCGATTAACACTTATGAAGAAGATTTTAGTTGTGGAAGATGAGGCGGCAATTCGCGAGTTTGTTGTTATTAACCTACAAAGAGCAGGTTATGACGTGACGGAAGCCGATTGCGGAGAGAAAGCTCTGCAGATTTACGAGGCTGATCCTACTTTTGACATTGCTGTGCTTGACATTATGATGCCTGGAATTGACGGAGTTTCGGTGTGTAAGGAGATTCGTAAGCAGAATAGCGAGATCGGGATAATCATGTTGACAGCAAAAACACAGGAAATGGATAAAATCACTGGCTTGATGACGGGTGCAGACGATTACGTTACTAAGCCATTTAGCCCTTCGGAGCTTGTTGCACGGATTGATGCGGTTTATCGGAGAGTGGCTTTGGCTCAGATGCGATCTGAAAACAAGTTTAAAGAAGAGATGAAGTCTGGCGATTTTATCTTGAACATGCGCAACCGGACACTCTTAAAGCGCGGCGAATTAATTGAATTGACACAGGTTGAATTTCAGATTATGGAATATTTTTTCTCTAACCCCAGCACAGCACTTAGTCGGACGGACATTTTGAACCATGTTTGGGGCGATGATTACGTTGGCGAGGAGAAAATCGTTGACGTAAACATCCGCAGATTGAGGATGAAGGTTGAAGATGAACCTTCCCTTCCGCGACATATTTTGACGGTGTGGGGACTTGGCTACAAATGGGAGGCTTAGATTCTCACTAAGCGTGAGTTTGGAAATAGTCTTTTTTGAAAAGAGGCGAGTTTTATGTTGGTCAAGGGCATAACCAAGCGGTGGCTTCTTAATAGCCTGGGCATGATTTTGGTTACATTGGTCGCTATTGAGCTGGTTTTGGCGGTTTTTATTCATGAATCTTTCTACAACGGCGTGCAGCAGACTGTTAGCGCTAAGGTGACTAGCCTTGTGAACATTTTTCCGGGCTATCGGGAGGACTCGGATAAGGATTTTGTTAGCAAGGCCAAGATATATATTTCTGATTTCGAAGATAAAAACTTAATGGAAGTTGTGGCTTTTAACAGTAGCAACGAACCAATTTTTACCTCAACGGGCTTTTTGCCTGCCAGCAATTTTGAGATGACAGACTACACTATGGCACAGGAGTCGGCAAACCATGTAGGGCTCTTTGTTGGGCAAAATTCTTCTGGCGAAAATGTGATGGCCACTACGAAGGCTATTTACACATCCGATGGCGAATACATCGGCTCTATTCGATATATAGTGTCGCTGCGGGCTGTTGATGGCACAATTTTTTGGCTGATAATTGGCTGCGTGGTTGTTGGTTTGGCGATTTTGCTTTTCGTTATTATGTCCAGCTCGTATTTTATCAACTCTATCGTTAATCCGATTCGAGAAATTGGTAAAACGGCGCGGAAAATTGCACTTGGAGATTTTAATGCAAGAATCGACAAACCCTATGACGATGAAGTTGGCGAGCTTTGTGACACTGTGAATTACATGGCTCGCAAGCTAGGCGAGGCCGAAAAGGTTAAAAATGAGTTTATTTCATCTATTTCGCACGAACTGCGCACTCCTCTGACAGCTATTAAGGGTTGGGCCGAAACTATTGAGCTCGGCGAGGAAAAGGATTCCGAAATGAACAAGCGTGGCCTTAAGGTTATAATTCATGAGGCTGAGCGGCTCTGCGGTTTGGTGGAAGAGCTTTTAGATTTTTCTCGATTACAATGCGGAAAAATGGTGCTATCATTAGAGCGAATCGATATTTTGGCAGAAATTAGTGAGGCCGTTTACATGTTTAAAGACCGCGCCACTTCGGAAAATAAAGACCTTGTTTATGCGGAACCCCCAATATTATCACCTGTTTTGGGTGACAAAAATCGTCTGCGTCAAGTTTTTATCAACGTTATAGACAACGCCCTCAAGTATACCGCAAATGGCGGCACTGTCACCGTGAAGGTTAAGGAGGCTGCGGGGTACATTTACATCTCGGTTAGCGATACTGGCTGCGGCATCCCGCTAGAACACTTGCCCCATGTCAAGGATAAATTTTATAAAGCAAACACAACTCAAAAAGGCTCTGGGATCGGCCTTGCTGTGGTTGATGAGCTCGTTCAGCTGCACTCTGGCACTTTGGATATTGCTAGCGAAGAAAATGTCGGTACAATTGTCACCATCGCAATCCCCATTGCAAAGCCCAACAACGAAGTTTAAAATTCTTTAAACGAAAAAAGAAAGGCTATAAACATGACGTTAACGCAAGTCTATTTGCAAGGTAAACGGCTTTTAACCGAATCTGGGATCGATTCCCCCGCCTCTGACGCTATATGCATTTTAAAATTTTGTTTTGGTATAGACCGCCAGGACTTAATTTTGCACGGAAGCAATATCGCAGATGGGAAAAAATCTGCTAAATTTTTTGAAATGATAGATCAACGGTCAAAAAGACGGCCTTTGCAATATATCATCGGGGCATGGGAATTCATGGGCGTTGAATTTAAGGTCGGCGAAGGTGTTCTGATTCCGCGAGACGATACCGAGGTTTTGGTTTCAGAAATTTTAGCACTTACAAAAACCATCAAAAAGCCAAAACTTTTGGATTTGTGCGCTGGACCGGGAACTATAGCTATAACTTTCGCCAAACGCCGTGTGAATGCATCTGTTTTTGCTTTGGAACTTTCTGAAGTCGCTTTAAAATATCTGCAGCAAAACATAAATTTAAATGCAGTTAAAAATGTCACTCCGCTGCCCTTTGACGTGATTTTTGATGCAGATAAATTTAATTTTGATGGGTTTGACATAATCGTCTCAAACCCCCCGTATATTGCGACTTCTGAACTGAAACGCCTACAAAAGGAAGTTTTGAATGAACCTTTTATGGCTTTAGATGGCGGATCTGACGGATTGATGTTTTACCGTGCTATTGCCGAAAATTGGATCAAATTTTTGAGGTCGGGCGGGCACCTCTGCGTGGAAGTTGGGTTTGGGCAAGCTTTTGCCGTTGTGAATATATTTAAATCATCAGGTCTAGATGGCATCGAGATTATTCGCGACTTAAATGGCATTAATCGTGTTGTTATCGCCAAAAAGTTGTGAGTTCTTGATTTTGCCAGCGAGATTGGGTATAATGAAGAAAAATACTAAAAAGTCACGGTTTTCGTGATGTTTTTGAGGTGCTTTTTATGAATATCCTTGTTATTGGCTGCGGAAAGCTGGGCGCGCGGCTTGCTAACACTCTCTGCTACCACGGACACGACGTTTCTATTGTTGACCGCTACGAAGACGCTTTTGACCAGCTGGATGACGATTTTGATGGCATGACCGTTGTTGGTATGCCTATGGATATGAACGTTCTGCGAAACGCTGGAGTTGAGAGTTGTGATGCTGTTGCGGTTGTGACTGCTGACGATAATTTGAATATAACCGTTTCGCAGATTGTTAAAGAATTCTTTTATGTTGAGAATGTGGTTGCAAGGATCACCGACCCGGTGCGAGAAGACGTTTTTCATCAGTTCGGTTTAAAAACAATCTGTCAGACAAACTTGGCTTGCGGCGCTTTGTACTCGGCCTTGGTTAATGAATTTACCGAGAAACAGCTGCATTTTGGCGACAACACGGTTGGAATCATTGTGAAGGAAATCGATCCTATCTTGGTCGGGCGGACTGTTGATGCGGTTCCGATGAAGGCGGTTGAAACCATTATGGGCGTTTTGCGAGAAAACGGAAAGCTTTATCTTTATGACGGACGGCAGAAAATCGTGCTTAATCCGAAAGATAAGATTATTCTAACCCGGATAAGTGACTAAATTTTGACAAAAAAGGGGGTAAATCGGTAAAGCCTCATTGTAGTGCTGTTATCGAGTTGTATGAGAATTGTTATATTAGGCGGCGGTAAACTGGGATACCACTTGGCGCAGAACATGCTTGAGCGAGATTACGAGGTCGAGCTGATTGAGAAAAACAAGATAAAATGCATGCATTTGGCCGACGTGCTTGATGTTGAGGTTGTTTGTGGTGACGGCACTGAGATTAAGGTTTTGGCTGATGCTAAGACCCACAAGGCGGACTGCTTTATTGCTGTGACGGGCAGCGACCAGGATAATTTGGTGGCCTCGCAGTTGGCCAAAAAGAGGTTCCAGGTTAAGAAGGTTATAACTCGAGCTAACAATCCCCGAAATTTAGAGGCTTTGCGAAAGCTTGGGATGGACAACGCCGTGAGCAGTACCGAAATAATTACCCGGCTAATTGAGCAAGAGGTTGAGAGCGCCGAAATGCGCCTTGTAACAAGCCTTAACAAGGGCAGAGCCGCCATTTGCGAGATTGTTATTCCAGAAGATGCCAAGATAAACGGCGCTACTTTGAAGGACATCGAACTGCCAAAATCTTCGCTTATTATTTCTATTTTGAGAGACGAGAGCCTGATTATCCCGCAAGGTGACACGAAAATTTATTCTGGAGATGAAGTCGTGGCCGTTTGTGACGGGCATTCTCAAAAAAGCTTGATGAAGATATTCTCTGAAAAATAGCTTTAGAATCTGTATTTTACACGCTTAGCTGTGTATTTGGATAATACCATGCCAGAATTTGCCTATAGTCCGAGCCCTGTCTGGCCATGCTTTGGGCTCCGTATTGGCTCATTCCCACGCCGTGTCCGTAGCCCTTGGTTATAAACTCTATTTTGTCGTTTTGGATACTTACTTCAAAGTTTGATGATCGAAGTGAAAATATTTCTCGAACCCCCCGACCGGTAACGCTTTTTGCGCCTATTTTTGCCTCTAGCACCATGCCGGATGAGGTTCTACTATTTATTTGCAAAAACGTCTTCGGGTCCTCGCTAAAAGAAATATCCGGCCATTTGCTTTTTGCTATATTTTTAAATTCCTCTATGGAAAACTCTTTTTTGCTCAAATAGCCCGGCGCTAGCAGATCCCCAGGACTTACGACGGCATTTAGATACGTGCAGCTTCCTCCAAATACGTCTGCAATATTCTCGGTGTTCCCCGACGATATCGAATGATACAGCGCTTCTATATATTTATCGTCTTGCCGCAAGCTTTGCCCTTGCACTGCGTCCACAGCTTGGCTTATTTTATCGTAATAAAAGTCAAAGTCCTTCCCCCATCGCTCTTGTAGCTGCTCTTTTGACGCATAATAATACATTTTAGACGAATCCACTGCAAAGTCAGCTCCTTTTAAGCTTTGGTCTGGGTTATTTGCATTTTTTTCTTTTAAAAAACTAAAGTATGTATATGCTGCCACAGCTTGCGCTTTTAGGGCTTCTTTTTCAAATGTTGCGGGCACTTCTGTTGCTACTGTGCTTATAATGAATTCCTTGGCTGATAATTCCAACACCTGGCCTGTGGCTTGGTCTAGCAATTTAAATGTGTTTCCTTTTTGAGGCTCTTCCTTTTGCAGCTCGCTGCACATTGCTTTTAGCGTATCTAGACTTAGATTTGGTGGTTTAAAGTTTAGTTTAAAATTAATGTCCGACAAACCCTTCATTGTTATGGCTAGCGGGATAAAAAAGATAAAAAACAACAGGCTCAGTATAAAAATTAATTTTTGTTTCATGGCAATAAATCATCCTTTTTTATTTAATTTATTATATTTTTTAAGGATTTATGATAAAACTTTTGGATCGGCCTATTTACAAATTGCTTTTTAAGCGGTAAAATAAGAAATAAAAAGACTTTTGGAGGCATCAGATATGAAATTAAAGCTTAATTGGATTCCTTTTGTCATTTCGTTTATTTCCATTTTAGGGTTGCGCGTATACCAAATTTTATCAATAGGCAACGCAGCTGTTAGAATTCATTGGGACAATTTTGAAATCGTATGCTTTATCATTGCGGCTGCCTCTTTTGGAATTATAATGATCGCAAGTTATCTTTCAAAAGATGCTCCGGATGTTTTTGTGATTAAGAAAAACCTTTTAACGGGGTCTGTTTCGATTTTAACGGCTGCACTTGCTTTGTGGGGTTCTGTTGAAAAATTTAGATACTATTGGTCGGCTGTAGAAAAAGATTGGGTAGACCTTTTCTATATTGTTACCGGCGTTTTGTCGGCTGTTGTCTTTGTTTTGATTGGGCTTTGCTATGTAAAAGAAAAAAATTATTTTGAAAAAAACAAATTACTGGTATTGATGCCGACTTTATGGGTTTTGGCTATGATTTTAAAGCTGTTTTTTGTGTATAATTCTGTTCAGACAAGCGTAATTCACGTTTCTAATGCTCTTGCTAAAGTATTTTTGTTATTCTTTATGTTTAGCCAAGCTCGGCTCTTTGCCTCTTTGTTTAATGCGGCTACTTTTAAGAAGCTGTTTTATTTCGGGTTCTCTGCTGCTTTGTTTATGCTAGTTTCTATTACAAATTTCTGGGTCGTTACTATGGACTTTGGCAGAGCTTTTTCAACTATGGAAATCTCTAACATTATTACTGAGGTTGCTTTGATTGCATACATTATGTGTGTCATTTTTAGTGTACCGGTCGGCAAAGATTTGGCTAGCGCTGAAGACTCCCCCGTTATAGAAAAAAAAGAAAGCGAAAATGTCGTGGCTCCTACCGTTGACGTTACTAACACAGACACTGTTGAGAATCGCGAAGAAATGGCTAAGGTAGATAGGTTAATTGAAGATATAAAAAATGAAAATGCCAGCAAAAATTCGGCTTCTAACGAAGGTAAGTCAAATTAATTGTCCCCTTTCCACTTATGCTGACATAAATATAATTTGGTTTTTGTAAAAAGTCACGTCAATTATGCTTTCGGTATAGTTTTTGTTGAGGATTTGGCGGGTCTTTCGAACATCTATTTTGGATGCTAAGGCCGGTTAAAATGGGCATTTTTTGTGAAACTAATTGCCTAGTATAACATATAGCAATAAAGTTTTAGGTCTTATTCCCCGTATAGCGTAAGCTGATAGTAATAATTAAAATTGTTCCCAGCAGGATTCTTATTCTGCTGGCGTTTTTATTTCTTAATAGCGCTATTTTCTAATTTGATCTTGGCACTCAAAAATGGTATAATTAATTTTGATTAAATAAAGGTAAAAGTTGATGTTAACGAGGTGCATGGGTTTTGTTCGATAAATTAGAAGTTTTTAAAACGCGGTACGATGAGATAACCGAGCTATTGTATGACCCGAATGTTATTTCTGATCAGGAAAAATATACGGCTTTGATGAAAGAACAAAAAAATTTAACGCCGATTGTTGAAAAATATGAGGAATATAAAAAAGCTAAGCAGAATTTGGATGAGGCACAGCAGCTTTTAGATGGTGGCGGTCTTGACAAAGATTTTAAAGAGATGGTTGAGGTGGAGATTGAGAACTCCCGCGAAATCATCGGAAAAACATCTGAGGAACTTAAGATCTTGCTGTTACCTAAGGACCCTAATGATGACCGTAACGTTATTGTAGAGATTCGCGCTGGAGCCGGCGGCGAAGAGGCCGCTTTGTTCTCTGGCGTTTTGTTCCGGATGTACAGCATGTACGCAGAAAGCAAGCGCTGGAAAACTGAAATTTTGAATGCGAACGAAACGGAGCTTGGCGGATATAAGGAGATTAGCTTTATGATTTCTGGTGAAGGCGCTTATTCTCGCTTAAAATATGAAAGCGGCGTGCATCGTGTTCAGCGTGTACCAGAGACTGAGACTCAGGGGCGCATTCATACCTCTACCGTTACTGTTGCTGTTTTGCCCGAGGCTGAAGATGTTGAGGTCGAAATTAATCCCGCCGACTTACAGATAGATACCTTTCGCGCTAGTGGTGCTGGCGGGCAGCATATCAATAAGACAGAGTCTGCAATTCGGATTACACACATTCCGACGGGTGTGGTTGTGGAGTGCCAAGATGAACGCAGCCAATACAAGAACAAGGACAAGGCTATGAAAGTCTTAAAATCGCGGCTTTTGGAAGCTAAAATGCAGGAACAAAATGACGAAATGGCGCAGAAAAGGAAAAGTCAGGTTGGAACTGGCGATAGATCTGAACGGATTCGGACTTATAATTATCCGCAAGGGAGAATGACTGATCATCGAATTGGGCTGACTTTGTATCGGCTGGAGGACATTTTGAACGGCGATATTGACGAGGTTATTGATGCTTTGATTACTGCAGACAGGGCCGCAAATCTTGAAAGTACGATTGAAAATAAAGAATAAGAAGTGTTTTTGGATGAAAACTCAGATATTATCGCAAAATGACACCCTTGCTGCGGCAAAAATATTAAATGCTGGCGGCGTGGTAGCTATCCCGACAGAGACAGTTTATGGGCTCGCGGCTAATGCCTTTAATAACGCGGCTGTTAGAAAAATTTTTGGGGCTAAAGGCCGCCCTAGCGATAATCCTTTAATTGTGCATATCTCGCAAGTCGATGAAATATATGCTTTGGTGCAGGATTTTACGGAAGACGCACAAAAATTAGCCGAAGCGTTTTGGCCTGGGCCTTTGACAATTATTTTGAAAAAATCTGATGCTATCTCTAAAATAGTCAGTGGAGGGCTTGATTCTGTAGCTTTACGGCTGCCAGAGCACCCTGTCGCTCGTAAGATAATTAATGAAACTGGATTGCCCCTGGTAGCGCCATCTGCGAACACTTCTGGCAGACCTAGCCCCACGAGTGCTGCGCATGTTATTGCGGATTTGGGCGGAAAAATTGATGCTGTTGTTGATGCTGGACGCTGTAAATTCGGGGTCGAGTCTACTGTTATTTCTCTTTGTGAGGCTGTTCCTAAGATTCTACGTCCTGGTGCTGTTACACTTGAGCATATAAGATGTGTATTAGGCAATGCTGAAATCGACAATGCCGTCTTGAACCCGATTGAGGATGGTGTTCGGCCAATTTCGCCTGGCACAAAATATAAGCATTACGCACCTAAGGCGGATGTCACCATTTTAAAAGGTACCCGTGGTGCATACATTGACTATATAAACAATAATTGTTCGGGGAAAAATATCGTAGCACTTTGCTATGATGAAGATATTCCTTATTTGAAAGTTTCTGCTATATCCTACGGCAAAGAAGCTGACTCTACCTTACAGGCAGAGAAGCTGTTCGACTCTTTGCGGGCGATAGACAAAATCGAAGGTGTTGATGCCGTTTATGCTCGCTGCCCGTCAAAATGCGGAATTGGCCTTGCAGTTTACAACCGTCTCCTTCGTGCTGCAGGCTTTCACATTATTGAAATTTGAACTAGATTTTTTGAATTTGTTTTTGCAATTTTGCATATACTTAATCTTTTTAATTGAAAAATTTGATCGAATATGCTAGAATGAGTTTAAATATATTTTTTAGGTGATAATATGTTTAAAATCAGGAACATGGCGGCCTTTTTTGCTGTTTTTTTGATGATTTCTCTCTTGCCTTTCACAAATCTCATTGATTTTCGATCATATGCAGTTGATAGCCTGGAAGTTGAAGCTGGAGTAATGCTTCCTAGCGGCTTTAATGTTTTGCCAGACGGAAACGGCAACTTTTTTATTACAAGCTGCGGTAATAACACCCAGCAAAGCGCTATAGCGTATTTAGACGATTCTGGCATTAAGAATATAACATCCTCCGGGAAGATAGCCTACAATTACACTTCTGCAAACTATTGCTTTAGTGATTCTAAATACATTTACTTTACTCGACTAGAGTCAAGCCAAACTGTTATTGATAAGATCCTTGTTCAGCCTGAGCGTAACCGTTATATGGTGTCCAGCTATTATTATTTGCCAAGCAAAATTGATTCTCCTCTTAAAACTGCTGTTTCTAACGATGATATTATCTTTATTGTAAATGGCAGCGACAACAAAGCTGTCTCTGTGTACAATATTTCCTTTGGACTTTTGAACGACAGCGGCTTAAAATACAATGATGATGTCATTCATTCTCTTTTTACAGACGTTTCTAAAAAATATCTTTACGCTTTGACAGGCAATAATAATCTTGTGCGGTATAATATTGATAAAGGAGATTACAAATTCGAAGCTCCAGAAACTTCTATAAACACTGCAAATTTGAAATTTGTCACCGACAATATGTTTGTAACATCTGACAAATGTATAGTTACCTTAAATAAAGATAGTTTTAAGGCGGATTCTACCGTTAAAATTAATGCAGACGTTAATGATTTTCCTGATTGTGTTGCTGCCGGTTTTGATGATGCGTCGATTTTAATTAAAACTGGAGATAAGATAATCTCACGGATTCGTTGTTCGGATGGCGCTGTGACAGGTAAAATTGAGCTGGAGAATAACGTTTTGGCCATCTCTAAATCTGGTGATAAAATTATTGTCGTCACTTCTTCTACTACGGAAAGCAATAAGAATATAGCCCTAATAAAAGAAACCGATATAGTAGAAGTTACACCAACAGAGCCTGTTAACCCTCCCGACGGTGGAGATTCTGGCGAAGGTAGCGACAATAAGGATGATAACAATCCTTCATCTGGCAATAATGATGATGCCATCACTAGCGATATTTACACTATTGATACAGAAAATAATACTATCTCTGGCATTGAACCAAGCACTACTTTTGCAGCATTCAAAAACAACCTAATTTTTAACGGCTACAGTCTGACACTTAAAGACGCAAACGGAACAATTAAGCCTGGAAACTCGGCTAAAGTCGCTACTGGAAATTTTGTCTCTTTTGTCCGGGATGGTTCTGAAAAGAGCTCGTTTAAAATTATTGTTAAAGGCGACGTTACCGGCACAGGGACTTTAACTTCTCGCGATATCTCGGCTTTTGAAAATTATCTTTTGGGTAAAGCTGAGCTAGGTGGAGATTTCTTGCAAGCAGCGAATATAAATAACGATGGTGATGAAGACGTTATTGACCTATTTTTGATGAGCAAACTTATGCAAAAATAGGTTCTTAGTCTGCGCTCTAAAACAAGCACTTACGTTGGGTGGAGGTGAATTTTGCGTGGAATGTCTTGCTATTCTTTACGACAGCGAGGTAATTAATAATCTGCTGCCGATATTTGCCTTTCATCCCAAAAATGTGGTAATTCTTTACGATTACAAATATACTAGCGTTAAAAATCTTGAGTACATAAAAAATGTCTGCGTATCGCGCTTCCCGAGCATTGTTTTTGAGTGCAAGGGTTATAATGGGCTTGATATTGAACACATCTCTAAAACTTGCGTTTCTGTTATTCATAAAAAACCTTCTTGCTTTTTCGATATCACCGGCGCTGGCGAATTCGGCGCAATTGGTGCTTATCAGGCCTGCAGAAAAACTTTTACGCCTATTTTTAAGCTAGACGTTTTGGGTGAGCGGCTCATAAATGTTTTTGGATGCAAATCGCTCGAAAAAAATTTTGTAATGCCAAAACTCAATATAGAGAATATTTTTGCACTGCATGGCGCACGAATTACCGGGTATAATCATGCTAGCCCCTCTTGCGATAATTTTGATCGGATATTAAAATTTTGTGCGGCTGTTTTTGACGACATCGAGCTTTGGAAAAAGACTTGCCTCTACTTGCAAAGCGGAAATGTTAATTTTTCGCAAGGATACAATAATCTTTTTTTTAAGGCTCCCAAACATATTTTAAAAGGCAAAATGGAGATCTCATTAACACGATTCAAGCTGCTTAAAGTTGCACAGGAGCTAAATCTCATTTATAAGCTTAACACGAGTTCTTCTGAGATTTCTTTTTTTTATCGTGATAAAAAGATTAAATCGTATTTGTCGGACTTTGGAATCTGGCTGGAGCTTTTTTGTTATATTAACCTAAAGCACGAGAGGCTGTTTCACGACGTGCGCATGAGCGTAAAATTTGAGTGGAACAACAATAAAACTAAACTTATGGAAATTGTAAATGAAATCGATTTAACTTTTTTCTATGGTATTCACCCATATTTTATATCTTGCAAGCTCTCGGAGCCCTCCGCCGATGCCCTACGTGATCTTAGCATGTATCCTTCCTATTTTGGCGGTAACAACTCCAAAAGTGCGCTCGTCTTTGTTAGTAAAGTCAATAAGCAACGCTCGTATACCTACACCCGTGCACACGATATGGGTATCTGTGTCATAGACGGCCACACTATTAAAAGCGGAAAATTTATTAGCGAGATAAAAAAATCTCTCAGGACAAAAAAGCAATAAAAATAAGCCAACCTCACTATTAAAGAGTTTGCTGGCTTATTCTTTTTTTATCACTTACAACTACATTCTATTTTTCTTGGCTTTTATTATTTCTTTTCTTCCCCTCACCCAAACCATTATCATCGTCATCTAGGGTTGAAGAATCTGAAGTTTCTTCCGTTGCAGAGATAAGCCCAATTTCAATGGGTTCATCCTTGGTTATAAGTTCCTCAAATGTCGATAAATTAACTTCATTTTTTACTTCCTCTAATTTGTCTTTTAAGCGACGGATCTCCCTTTTAGCGCCGTCTATAGTGTCACAAATTTTCTGCATATCACGATTCGGGACATCTCTCAGCTCACTATAATAATGCTTACCCAGTGTAATATATGCTTTTACCACACTGTTAGCTTCTTTTTTTATCTGTTTTTTTAACGATGTAACTTTGCTAAATTTTTTATTTTTTTCAACCACAAAATCGATTGCCTCATTAAAAGTTTCTCCTAAATTTCTAAGAAAGTCCATAAATGCACACCCTTCCAAAAAATACTTAAAATTATAATAAAACAAAAATCAAGAAAACTCAATACATATTTTTTCTTTTATTGTCGTGTTTTTTTAGTAATACCACGCTGTAGATCAAAATTATTACTGTTAAAATTAGTATACTCCAAAAAAACAGGATTAATATAATCCTCAAAAAAACGTCTCTAAAAAATAGCTCGGTCTGATCTTTCAAAGCATATTTGGCAATTTGTTGGCTCATACTCATTTTAACAAGGTCCATAGCAATGTTAAAGGAATCAAGAAGTCCCTTACAAAGCGGAACAGACAATGCACTGCACAAAACAAAAATAGACGACAAAATAAATATGTTTCGATGTTTTTGACGCGAGAAAATGATATGTTTATATACAAAGTTATTTATAGAAAATCTATTACTTTTTTTTAAGTTAAACTTTTTGCCGCAATTATAGCAAAAATTCACACCGTCCATATTTTTCGTGTTACAATTTTGGCAGTGCATAATCTTCCTCCGCTACTTTATTATCTGTGCATATCTTTACCTAACATTAATTATGATAAACTCTTCTCATTTTAAAATCAACCATAATTTTTCTAGTAATTATATTACTTACCTTAAGCAAATGCACATACTGCATTTCCCATTGAGTCACATTTTATTATTAGTCTATCTTTAAATGTTTTCTGTGTTCCTTTGTTGGTCAAATATTTTAACTTTATTTCCCCATATGCGCCACCGTATGATCTTGTTTCGTTTCCTGTCCTTGTTATCACATCTACTTCCCCTTGCTGCACTATATTATACGTGCTTAAACATTTTACTTCGTGTGTCTCTATATTATACCTAAATGGTGCATGTATTATTACATCTGCCACAATGTTGCCTTTATTGTCTTTATACACTAGATTCAGGTCTCTTCTAATATATCTATATACATCATTTTCTGCGTTTTCCAGGTCTCTAAGTTGTTCTATTTTAGTTTCCTTTAGTTCTCTAACCAAGTTATGCCTTACTCGTTCACTTTTTACTTCTAAATCTGTAAATTTTAGCCCATCTTTGTTTAAGTTTTCCTTTTGTCCCATTAAAACATTTCTAAAAAAAACTTCTCCATTCGCTAAACATATTATGTCTGCATGAAGTTCTTCTGTACGCTCTAGGTTTTTTAACAATGTTTCTCTATTATTTAAATGGGAAAAGAGAGATACTACACATTGTCCTGGAGCAACACAAACCTCTTCATTTGCCGAGACTTTATAGTATTTGTTTTGCGCAAATGTTTGAGCTTTCATTAAGTTACTATCTTCGATCCAAGCATTTTCATTATCATATGTAAAATAAAACGCGAGAAAAAGTCCACACAAATGCTCACCTGTTTCTTCAAAGTAAAATTCTGACCTTACCTCTATCTTTTTGCGAAAAATTTCTCCGCCTTTTTCATTAAATCCGTTTTGAACAGGTTTGCTAATGCTTGTTTCGCACTCACACACTATTCCATTATCTATTATAAATTTGTTTGGGTAAATTGATTCCCAACAAGTTTGGGCATTTTTTGTTAAAACTTCTCCCTGCTTATTTTCCTCTAACTTTTCTTCATCTAATTTTATTATCTCCAATATATCAGAATTTAACATTTCCGTATTAATTATTATACTTTCGCTATCTTTTGCAAACACATTTTCTGCTCTAAATGTTGTGCCTGTTAAAAAAAACGAAAAAGCCATAAAATAAGATAATATCCTTTTAATATTCATAAAATTCCCCTTCTTTCTCTTTTATTCTGCTATTCTATCTATTTATCACAATCAAATAAAATTTATAAAGAAGGCCCGCAATTGCCTTTTGTGCGTTTTTTACTGCATTTTCTGCCACTTGAGGTTTCGTCAATATTTTTTCATATAAAGCATAAAGGCCGTCGTCTGCTAAATGTGCACACCACTTTGCTATATTCTCTACCGTATTAACCTTATAATACCGCAACTCTCCTTTTTGCAAAGAAGACCTAACTCTGTCTTGAATATTCTTGCAAGTGTCCTCAAAGCTTACATGAAAGAAAAAATTAAATCCTGTATCCAATAAACTCTGATTATTCGTATGGACTGGAGTGTTAAGATCTCCCAAAAAGTGCAAAGATCTACCTAGCTCTTCCATGGACTTTGCTCGCTTGCCTATTTCCAAATAATGTACTGCGGCATTGAAGTGATTAATGCATCTTGTTAGAGCAGAATCATCCTCACCCATAAAATTTTTCTCTGTTGCCGGGTTATAAAAATGATATTTATATCCTCCATAATTTTCGTCCATATCTGGCTTTACGCAATAAATAAAGATTAGTTTTCTATCTTCTTCAGTGTAAAAGTCTGAAAAATCACCGCCCAAAATATCGTCCAAAATATCAATTCCTCTTTTAGTAACATACTCATGTGTTGGGGCATCAAAAGCCGAACACGGACTACTTACCATGCCAAAAGTTAACATCGAGCTCAAAAAAAATGAAAATACCCTTTTTAAATTCAAACATCTCATATAAAATCATCCCTTTCTTTACGCCATTCTACTTTAACTCATGCCACCTCAATTAAAACCACCTCCTTTCAAATTCCCATTTATATACATATTTGTCAAAATTGACAAAATAAATAATATAAAAATTAACTTTTAGGGCTATATTATATCATTTTATTTATTTTTTGTCAATAATTTAGTAAATTTTATTCATTATGGATTTAATTTTATTTGTTTTCTACATCAAACCTAGTCCTATCACTATGTAGCCATAAAGATTTAAAAATTCGCCTTATCAAAAAAACCTTTCTGCTGGGAATTTAATCCATAAAAAATTCCCTTCCGCTTGAGTTACCATCAAACAAAAGGGGAATATTCGCTCCAAACCCAATATTAAATTTTATCTGAGTGCAAATTCTATGCCTTAAACAATGCCCTTGTCAAAAAACGCAGTAACCGCCCTGTACGCCATAAATACGTCTGTTTTAGAGACAACTTCGAACGGAGCATGCATAGATAAAACAGGAACACCTAAGTCGACCACGTCCACACCCAAATTTGCAATATACTTAGCGATGGTTCCACCACCCCCGATATCTACCTTGCCAAGCTCGCCTGCCTGCCAAAGAATTTTATTCTTTTCAAGAAAATTGCGCACATATCCCATAAATTCCGCCGAAGCATCCGAAGTACCAAATTTACCTCCGCTGCCAGTGTACTTCGTAATGACGACGCCGTTGTTGATGTAGCAGCTGTTGGCAGGGTCATACACCGCGCTATACGCCGGGTCAAACGCCGCGTTAACGTCGGCAGAAAGGCACTGCGACTTCATAAAAACATGCTTGTAGTCAACGTTGTCCATCTTAGCAAGGTCCGCAACAAAGTACATAAAAAATGCAGATTTCATCCCGGTATTACCGTCGCTGCCAGTTTCTTCTTTATCTGCCAAAACCGCCATTACGGTGTTTTGGGGTACACCATTGTAATCTAAAACCGCCATTAACGAAGGATACGCACAAACTCTGTCATCATGACCATACGCACCCACCATGCTGCGGTCCAACCCGACATCTTTAGCTTTAAACGCAGGCACCATCTCAAGTTCAGCCGACAAAAAATCCGACTCCACCACACCATATTTCTCATTCAGGATTTTCATTATGTTCAGTTTTACCAGTTCCGCACCTTTTTCGGCTTTAAAAGGTCTGCTGCCCACCAAAATATTTAAATTTTCTGCATCAATAGCTTTGTGCATCGGTTTTGCAACTTGTTCCTTAGCCAAATGCGGCAATAAATCTGTAACACAAAAAACTGGATCATTATCATCTTCACCGATCTTTACGTCCACCGAGGTCTCGTCTTTCTTGACGATCTTTCCATGCAACGAAAGTGGCATCGCCGTCCACTGATATTTTTTAATGCCCCCATAATAGTGCGTCTTAAACATTGCCAAATCGCTTGCCTCGTATAGCGGGTTGGGCTTTATATCTAACCTTGGCGAGTCAATATGCGCAACAGCAATCTTCACACCATTTTTTACGCCTTCTTTGCCTATTACCGCGGCTATCACTGACTTTTTCTTGTTAACATAATAAATTTTTTCGCCAGGTTTATAGGCCTTGTCCACTTCAAACTTATTAAAACCCGCTTTTTCCGCCAGTTGTACCGCATAGCTAGTCGCTTCGCGCTCTGTTTTTGCGTTATCCAAAAACACCTTATAGCCTTCGCAAAATTCATCCGCTTCCTTTATTTGTGCGTCCGTCAGCTTTGAGGCTCCATTTTTTTTCTCCATAAACAGGCTCTCTTTCAGTTTCTCCGCCTCTGTTTTTGGCTCTTTTTTCGACTTACTCTCGCTGCTAAACATAAAAACCATCCTCTCAAATTTAGTTAAAATACAAATTTTTGTATACCCTACAGCTCTCTATCACATTCTCAAGATATACGGAAGTATCTGGGAAGGGAATCTTCTTTAAAGTTTTACCATCATCCGAGTATTGTTCATCCCGAAGCCATCTATCCACCGTACCAATGCCCGCATTGTAGGCGCAAACCACCTCTATAATAGTATTATACCTCTTTTGGAGGATCGATAAAAGGTAAACACCATATTTGATGTTTGTTTTCGGGTCCTTAAGATGGCCAACATCCATAAGCGTTACCAATTTGTGAGCCTGCAGCCATTCAAAGGTATCAGGCATAATCTGCATTAACCCAATGGCGCCAGCTTTGGACTCTGCGTCTTGCCTAAAGTTACTCTCTGACTTAATTATAGCCAAAATTAGCTCTTTTTCAACGTTAAATTTTTCGGAATTCTCACTAACATAATCATAATATCGCACTGGGTACGCCTTTTTCAAGAAAAAAGTATAGCCGCAATAGAGCAAATAAAAAGCAAACACCACCGCCAAAGCGTACTCTAACATGTTTTTGCATTTTAAATTCATTATTTCTGCTTCCCTCAATTCCTCTGCCATCTGTTTGACCACAATAAATCTAAGTTTTGGCCATATACCTTATAATTATAGCCGATTAAGCCTTCTGTGTATACAAATTAACGCCACCATAGAGCGACACAAAACCGTATATTTCTTGCTATTTTTCAATTTTATTTTTGAAGAAAGACTCGCTAGAAGCATTGGGTGGGCGCAAAATTCGGTAAAGACCATATAAACCCTCTGGCGTTTTGGTGAGCTTATTTATCTTACCTTCGCAGCTTAAAGTCGCCTTAAAACCCATCTGATGCAAAATATCCAAAGAGCACTTACTTACGGCACCAAAAGGAAATACAAACGTCGTTGGAGTCGTATCCAAAAAATCTGAAACTCTGTTTTGCATTAAGTCAATGTCGCTACAGAGAGCATTTTGGTAGTGTTCAAAGCTTTCGCTCCTATTTTTCTTGGTTCCACGCCGCTTTCTTGTAATCGTGTGCATATTATAAGAATGATTCTGGATCTCCACCAAACCTGAATCTTGCATCTCCTTAAGCTCATCCCACGAACAATGCGCATAATTTGGGTTTTTGTCCTTGTTTTCGCTATAAACATCCGTCTGCTTGCCAATCGGAGACAGCACTATCCTACACTCATATTTTTTCAAAAGTGGAAATGCATACAAGTAATTGTTATAATACCCGTCGTCAAAAGTCAACATTATCGGCTTTTCGGGCAAATCCTTGTTCTCGTAAACGTAGTTGATTAAATCCTGCATCACTATCGTGGTGTATCCATTCTCCTTTATGTACTTTAAATCGCCTTCAAATACATCCGGCGATATAACAAATTTTCCCTTTGAGCGGTTCGTCTTTAATATGGAATGATACATAAGGATTGGCAATCTTACAGTATCCACCGACTCTGAAACAGAAGAGAAAATTATATTAGTGCCATAGCTCAAAGGCAGCCACATCAATATAAATGCAGCTGCTACAAAAAAAATAAATATCGGCTTTTTTATTTTTAAGTTCACATACATACGCAAAAGTCCGCCCTTCTCGGTGTGCATCCGCGCCATCATTACATTTAAGAGCAATCATTTTTATAATTTATCTATATGAAAAAACTCTGCAAATAATGAACAATCGCCCGACAAATATGCCGGGGCGTATGCTAAACTTTAGATATATATAGCTACTTAAAAGGCTCAATCTTCATATTTTATATTGACGGCAAACCCTTTTGTAAAAAAATATATAAATGGTGCCAGCGCCGCCGTGTACAGAGCTGCAATCAAGTAGTGGTTAACAAGCGAATAAAGTCTGTCCACATAGCCGCAAAATAAAAACTCAAACAAAAAGTGCACAGCGTAAAATGCAAAAACAAAGACACTTGCTATCGCAACTGAAGTTATCAAATTGAACTTTATAATTTTTTGAGCAATGTTTCCCACCAAAAAGCCCAAACAAGTTATAGCAATCGAATAAAACCCCATATTCCCCGCTGCGCCAATATCTAAAAGCAATCCAATGAAAAATCCAAACACAGCGCCAACTGTGTGCCCCTCAAATAACGCAATCATAACAGCAACCAGCACCAAAATTGTAGGTCGAACTCCATATATTTCAAAAATCAAATTGGGCGTCTGCTCCAAAATATAAACTATCAAAATCTCAATAATATACGCAAAAAATCGCGCGCATTTGTAAGCAATTTTCATCAAACCCCTCCCTTGTGCACTAATAAAAGCCTTATCTATCTGCCACCTTGCTAGGCAATAATTCTGCGGCAATGTCTCCTTTCCCGCTAAAATCCGTCAAAATGAACACGTCAACAATGCTCTTAATATCGTCAAACGGCTCAATTACCGCATAAAAAGAGGAATCATAATCATCGTTTTTTATCTCTACTACACTTCCCAATGGTAACCCCTTCGGGCAAATACCTCCAAGACCCGTTGTGACTATAATATCTCCAGATTTAATTTTATTTTGCGCCGAAATATACATCAAAGCGGTTTTGTTGCCATCCGCCAAAGACTTTTTACCCGTTACAACGCCACTGTCCCCCGTTACAGAATCAATAGCTCCCATTTTATATCCCGGTGACAAAATCGTTTTGACTCTACAAGAATGCTTTTTTACCACAGAAACCCGCCCAAGCAAACCATTTTCGGTGATAACAGGGTCATTCTCGCAAATACCATCACTGCTGCCTTTATCCAAAGTAAATCCATAAAACAAATCGTTAGGGTCCCTGGAAATAACTTCTGCAGTTTTAAATTTCAGCGATTTATTTTGCTTCTTAAAACCATAAAACTTCAAGTACTGCGCATTTTCGCGCTTAACTTCATAATAGTCTGTCAAAATCGTCCTCATGCGGACAAGTTCCGTTTTTAAATCCTTTATCTCTTTTTCATATTCGTCAGCAGATTTTTGGGTCTTGGGCAAAACAGAAGTCGCCACGTTAGAAAAGTTGTTCAATACCATCTGCATAGGCGTTACAATGTAGTCAACAACTTCAGAAACAAAGTTAGCGCCCGGCACAAAACTCAAAATAGAAATCCCCACAGCGATAAAGCAGCAAGCACTAAAAAGCTTGAATCCATTACTCTTAAAAAATCTTTTAAAGTCCACCACCACCGCTCCCTTACGAAAGTCTTCCATAATCCACAAAAACCTCGCCATTAATCAGGCGGAGACCTACTAAATATGATCCCCGCCAACACAAAAAGATAAACAAGCAAAATTTTTTATGAACTTTTCCGTCTATAATAACTCCGTGGCATAACAAGTTCCAACCGTTTGCCCGTGCCATCCGCAACACAATCAAGTGGCCGTTCTGCCACGTGCACAACCATCCTAGTCTCCGCAGAGATCAATTGATCCAGTCCCCTAAGTAACGCCCCTCCACCAGTCAACATAATTCCATGATCAATAATATCCGCAGAAAGTTCCGGCGGAGTCTTCTCAAGCGTACTCTTAATAGCGTCGATAATAGCATTCAGCGGCTCAAACAAAGCTTCCCGCACTTCTTCTGCCGTAATTTCAATGTGTTTTGGTAAGCCATCCATTAAGTTTCTACCTTTAATCTCCATAGAACCTTCATTCTCATATCTAAAAGCAGAACCAATTTGAATCTTAATATTCTCTGCCGTGCGTTCGCCAATCAGCAAGTTATACTTCTTTTTAATATAAGCCACAATGGCCTCGTCAAACCTATTCCCCGCCACGCGCACAGACTGTGAAGTGACAATGTCTCCTAAAGAAATAACTGCGATCTCCGAAGTCCCCCCACCAATGTCCACAACCATGCTCCCAGTAGGCTCTGCAACAGGTAATCCTGCTCCAATAGCGGCTGCCATAGGTTCTTGAATCAGTTCAACTTCTTTTGCTCCACCCTGACGCGTTGCATCTTCAACCGCACGTTTCTCCACTTCTGTAACGCCCGCCGGAATACACACAACAACCTTTGGCCGCTTACTGAACAAACTAGTTTTCACTGTTTTCCTTATAAAATGTTTCAACATAGTTGCGGTAATATCAAAATTTGCAATCACACCGTCTTTTAAAGGACTCACCGCAACAATAGACCCTGGCGTTCTACCAATCATATCCTTAGCCTGCAATCCAACCGCCAAAACAGTATCAGTATTAACATCCACAGCCACAACCGATGGCTCGCGCAAAATAATCCCTTTGTTCTTCATAAACACCAAAGTATTTGCCGTACCCAAGTCTATTCCAATATCCCGTGAAAACATTGTGCCCCTTTTTCTCCTTTCAACCTCAGCACGATCACACGTTCGCGCATACGCAAAAACATTATTTTTAAATATTATACTACACACGACGCGGATTTCTCAACAAAAAAACTTACATTTAAAAATTATCTCCTAAACACACAAAAAAAGCGCGCATCTGCAAATGTTTTTCAGCAGATTACACGCTTGCTATTTTTATATTATTTAAAATATTAACAAAGATCTTGGTTTTTTATCCAATTTAAAGCTTCCTCTTCTGTCGCAAAAGTTTTCTTTTTATTAAAAGGAATTAGCCCAAAGAAAGCATTTTTCTTAACTGAAGCCGTCCATTTCTGCTCTCCATTTTTCGAAACGCCGCATAAACTCCAGCCCACAGAAGACTCCACACCTCCAGCAGTAGCCTCCAACTGATCGTCCGTAAGACAAATGCTCTCATCAAACTCAACTTTAGTCTTGCTAAAAAGCTCACTACCATTACCTTTTTTCACAATTATCATTCCTTTCTAAATAAAAAACATATAATAACCTATTTATATAATTATACTAAAATATTTTTATTTTGTCAATGTTTTACGTAAAAATTAACTTATGCCTTTATAATTGAATATTCGCTTTAAATCTTTATCATTTGCCAGTTGAACCAAAACCTCCATCTCCACGTGCAGTATCCCCCAAATTCTCTACCTCGCAAAAAGACACTGGCAAAACCGGCATTATTATCATCTGCGCAATACGCTCATCCCGTTTTATCGTGTAATCTTCTGTACTAAAATTTCTCAAACTAACGTAAATTTCACCTCTGTAGTCACTGTCCACTACTCCAACAGAATTCGACAGAGAAATCCCAAACTTAGTCGCAAGTCCACTTCTTGCAAAAACAAACGCAGCCATCTCCTTGCTCGGCAATTCAATCGCAATCCCCGTTGCAACCAAATCCGATTCCCCAGCCTTTATAATAATATCCTCATCTATGCACGCGTATAAGTCCAGCCCTGCAGCGCCAGATGTTGCTCGCTCTGGAATTATCGCATTTTCTCGCTTTTTCAGCACCCTTACAACCAGATCAGAATTCACTATCTATCAGCCTTTCTTCGTGTTCATATTATTAAAATTTTAATTAAGCAAAATAAAAATCGCGCCTAGCATAAACGCGACTTTGTACAACGCCATAAAGCCTAGCATTGGCTGCGGAACTAGGATTCGAACCCAGACAAACAGAGTCAGAGTCTGCTGTGCTACCCTTACACAATTCCGCATCAATAAAAATAATTATACTTAAAAATATATACAAAGTCAAGCACATAAGCTAAAAATCGAACTCAATTCAGTAAAAATAAAAAGCATGGCTACAAAAGCCACGCCTCTCAAAAACATTAAATTTAAAACCTATTTAACTTCTACTTCTGCACCAGCTTCTGTAAGCTTAGCTTTAATGGCTTCAGAGTCTTCCTTAGAAACACCCTCTTTTAATGTTTTAGGTGCGCCATCCACAATTTCTTTAGCTTCTTTTAATCCAAGGCCAGTAATCTCTTTAACAACCTTAATAACAGCAACCTTGTTAGCACCAGCCGATTTCAAAACAACTTCAAATTCAGACTTTTCATCAGCAGCAGCCGCGCCACTGCCAGCAGCCGGAGCAGCCGCCACAGCAACAGGAGCAGCAGCAGATACGCCAAACTCTTCTTCCAGAGCCTTAACAAGCTCACTCAATTCCAAAACAGTTAACGCTTTAACGTCTTCAATTAACTTTGTAACTTTATCTGACATAATAATTATCCTCCAAAAATTTAATAAATTTGAGCACAAAGCTCTTTTTAACAATTCTAAAATTAAATAATAAAATAAACTCAAATAAGCAATCAAGCACTCTGTTCACTCTGCTGCTTATTCGCAATAGCACCAAGGGCCACAACAAGCCCTCTAATAGCGCCATTAAGCACCGCAACAAAACCAGAAATCGGCGCATTCAAGCCGCCCAAAGCCTTTGCCACAAGCACTTCTTTTGTTGGCAGCTTAGCAAGATTATTAACCTCAGCCTCGCTAATTACGCTCCCCTCAATAAATCCAGCCTTCGCCTTAAAAAAGTCGTGATCTTTAGCAAAATTACAAAGAATCCTAGCTGCAGCAACATGATCGTTCTTACTAATAGCAATAGCAGTAGTTCCCTCAAGAAAAGGTTCCAGTCCGTCAATTTCAGCTTCCTTAGCAGCCCGTTGAAGTAAAGTATTTTTAACTACAAAATATTCAACACCAGTTTCCCTAAGTTCTTTGCGCAACTTAGTGTCGTCCGCAACGTTAATGCCCTTATAATTAACGATAACGCCAGCACAAGCGCTTTTCAAATTCTCGGCTAAATTTGCAACTAACGCCTTTTTTTGTTCCAAAATTTTTTCGCTCGGCAATTCTATTCACCTCCACAGCCAAAATTCCAGATGCACAAAAATCAAAACGCCTATTCCGCAAACCGCAGAAAAGGCGTAAACACTCACAAAACAAGCATATCCGCGCCAATCCTCGGTAGGCGTGAACTCACATTACGCATTAATTATGCACCTACTGTCTTTGGAATAACAGTCTTACATTATGATACCACTCATTCTCAAACTTGTCAAGAGGGGCAAAAAATTTCCACCTAAATTTTTTAGCAAATCTAAAATTCTGCGGTTCCAGTAGTTCTTGGGAATGGCAGTACGTCCCGAATATTCGAGATTCCCGTCAAATACATAATAAGTCGTTCAAATCCTAAGCCAAACCCCGAATGCACCACCGTTCCATATCGCCGAAGGTCCAAGTACCACCAATAGTCCCCCTCCTGCAAATTTAGCTCCTTCATCCGCGAAAGCAAGTGATCCAACCGTTCTTCACGCTGACTTCCACCCACAATTTCGCCGATCCCCGGAACCAGCAAGTCCATCGCCGCCACGGTCTTTCCATCCTCGTTCTCACGCATATAAAATGACTTTATCTCTTTGGGGTAGTCTATCACAAAAACCGGCTTTTTATAGATTTTCTCCGTCAAATACTTCTCGTGCTCTGTCTGCAGGTCTATTCCCCACGAAACCTTGTATTCAAAGGCGTCATTATTCTCTTCCAGAATTTTTACCGCGTCCGTGTAGGTTACAACGCCAAAGTCCGAGTTCAAAATGTTCGTGAGTTTGCTTAGCAACTCTTTGTCATAAAAACTATTAAAGAATTCCATGTCGTTCGGGCAAGTCTCCAGCACATAGCTTACAATGAACTTCATCATGTTTTCGGCAATTTCCATGCAGTCCTTCAAATCGGCAAACGCCATTTCTGGCTCAATCATCCAAAACTCCGCTGCATGCCGCTGTGTATAGGATTTCTCTGCCCTAAAGGTAGGGCCAAATGTATAAATATTACCAAGTGCCAGTGCCATGCATTCGCCCTCCAGCTGCCCGGAGACCGTCAGTGAAGTATGCTTCTGGAAAAAGTCCTGCGAATAGTCCACTTGACCGTCCTTTGTTTTCGGAACATTTTCAAGGGCCAGCGTAGTAATAGTGAACATCTCTCCGGCACCTTCACAGTCACTGCCCGTGATTATCGGAGTGTGCGCATAAACGAATCCCTGCTCCTGAAAAAACTTATGGATAGCATAAGCCGCAGCAGAACGGACTCTATAAGCTGCTCCAAAGGTGTTCGTCCTGGGTCGCAGATGCGCAATCGTCCTCAAATATTCAAGCGTATGCCTCTTTTTTTGCAGCGGATAGTCGCTCGTAGACTCGCCTTCTATAAAGATTCCGGTTGCTTGAATCTCAAAAGGTTGCTTGGCCTGCGGAGTCAACAGCAAAACTCCCTTTACGCAAACCGCCGAACCCACATTGAGCTTTGCAACCTCTTTAAAATTCTTCACCTTCTCCTCAACAAAAACCACCTGTAAATCTTTAAAAAAGCTGCCATCGTTAAGTTGCATAAATCCCAATGCTTTCGAGTCCCGGATAGTTTTAACCCAACCGCAAACTGTTATTTCTTTATTCGCAAATTTTGCCGAATCCTTGTAAAGCTCCGCTATTTTAACTCTCTTCATTGCAAAGCATAATCAACATTAAATGATTATGTACTCCCGCCCTTCTAAATAAAAGTTTCAATAATATTATATCCAATATAAAACTAATCGTAAAGCGCTAAACCAAATTTTTGCAAAAATTTTTAAAAATTTTAATAAATATATTGACATGTTTTTTGTTTTTTTGGTATAATATTGACAATGTGGTCACATTAACTTTTTATTGATAGGAGGAATATAAAATGTCAGAAAAGAAACAAAATAACCCTGCTGAATTAAACGAAAATAATTTGGAAGGAATATCCGGCGGAACTATTGGCTTTCATATATTTGACGACGCCACCTCTGGCTGGGTTGCTTCTGGTTCTCCGGGTGTAGTTTTTAAAAGTTCTGCAGAAGCCAGGGAGGCAGATAAAGCAAACGAAAGCAAACGGTTGTAGTGGCAAAATGGCAATAGAAGAAATGAATGCTCCCATCAAGACAACTCGTTTTGGTACTTGGGGGTCGCCGGTGCCTCATTCTTGAGGTAGTACGACTATGACTTGGAGCAAAGGAATCTAAATCAACACAAAATATTTTTTATTAAAATTATGCTAATAAGAGGATACAAATGTATTGTATCCTTATTTTTATTTAGTTGCGCCGGTTTTCATTAATCTCGCTTGAGCACTGCGTTCATTTTCGTCTAGTTTCATTAAAATGTACCGGATTCCGCCCTCCGCCTGAGGAATTACCACATACTCCAACGCGTTGACTCTTCTGCGCGTTTTTTCGATTTCTCTCGCCAAAAGCTGGCATGATTTCTCGACCTCCGCCAACTTCAGCATATCCTCAAAAGTCTCCGAGAGCGCCTTCACTGCGTCGTCCAGGCTAAAAGAAGTAAACGCCAGGCCATAAGAATATATGTCGTTTTTGTCGGCCGTCCTAGTATTATAGCTAAACTTCGGTACGTTCACACTCATAATATTCCTACTAGAAACTTCAATAGAAACAGACTGCTTCGGTGCAATAAGCGCAACCCTTAGAGCTTCTTCGCTCATTTCAGACTTCGCAATCAAAAACTTCTCATTAGCCCTTTTTATTCCGCGTTCAACTTTTTGGCGCAAATTTTTGTTTTCTTCTACCATAGCGATGAACTGCTTCATCAGTTCGTCTCGCTTGTCTTTCAAGAGCTTGTGCCCACGCACGGCCATAACTCGCTTCTTTTTTAGCCGCGTAAGCTCCATTCTAGTGGGATTTACCTGTGCTGTCGCCATAATTAATCACTACTTTTCATGTAATATTCGTCCAAAAACTCGTCCTTAATCCGCTTTAGCTCGCTGCGTGGCAAAATCGAAAGCAGCTTCCAGCCGATGTCCAAAGTTTTCTCGATGCTTCTGTTGTTCTCATATCCCTGCGAGATATACTCATCCTCAAAGGCGTTCGCAAACTTTGCGTAAAGCTTGTCAATGTCTGTAAGTGCCGCCTCTCCAAGGATTATCATCAGCTCCTTAGCCTCTTTGCCCCTAGCATACGCTGAAAACAGCTGATTCATCGTGTTCGCGTGGTCTTCTCTAGTCTTGCCCTTACCGATTCCCTTATCTTTTAACCGAGAAAGTGACGGCAAAACATCAATTGGTGGTGTCAGACCTTTTCTAAACAATTCTCGGCTCAAGATGATTTGTCCTTCTGTTATATAACCTGTCAAATCTGGGATCGGGTGCGTTTTGTCATCCTCCGGCATCGTCAGAATCGGAATAAGCGTGATGCTACCCTTTTTGCCCTTATGACGCCCTGCCCGTTCATAGATCGAAGCCAAATCCGTATACATATATCCCGGATATCCGCGCCGTCCAGGGATTTCTCTGCGCGCGGCCGAAACTTCCCTCAAAGCATCTGCATAGTTCGTTATGTCCGTCATAATCACAAGCACATGCATATCCTTTTCAAAAGCCAAAAACTCTGCCGCCGTCAAAGCCATCTTGGGAGTGGCTATGCGCTCTACTGCAGGGTCATTGGCCAAATTCAAAAACATCACTGTGCGGTCTATGGCGCCGGTGGCCTCAAAGCTCTCAACAAAAAACTGCGACTCCTCAAAAGTGATACCCATAGCTGCAAAAACCACTGCAAAAGGCTCCTGCGCACCCCTCACCTTCGCTTGACGTGCTATTTGGGCTGCCAACTTTGCATGGGGCAATCCGCTGGCAGAAAAAATCGGTAACTTTTGGCCCCTAACAAGCGTGTTCAAGCCATCAATCGCCGAAACGCCTGTCTGAATAAACTCTTGCGGATAATTTCTCGCAGCGGGATTCATCGGCAGCCCATTTATGTCCATCCGCTTTTCTGGCAAAATTCCTGCACCGCCGTCAATAGGCCTCCCCAAGCCGTCAAAAACTCGACTCAGCATATCAATCGAGACTCCAAGCTGCATGCTTCTCCCCAAAAATCGCACCTTACTGTTCGAAAGATTTATCCCTGCAGAATGCTCAAACAGCTGCACTAAAGCATTTGTCCCATCAATTTCAAGTACTCTGCAGCGACGTTTTTCTCCGTTTGCAAGTTCTATTTCGCCCATCTCATCAAACTTTACGTCCTCAACATCCCTCACCAACATCAAAGGGCCAGCAACTTCTTCTATTGTTCTGTACTCTTTCGGCATCAAAAATCCTCCCTCTTTAATGTTGACCCGATCTCTTCCGACATCGCTCTCACTATGCTATCGTACTCCTTCTTACTTTCTAAATTAGAAATATACTTAAATCGTCCAACGCGCTCTCTCACCGGCAAACTCAGCAGGGGTTCTATCTGCGCGCCGTTTTCTAATACTTGCCACGATAAATCGTAAAATTCCAAAATCAGCTTTATCATTAGGTACTGTTTGTCTATAGTCGTGTAGGCGTCCTCCTCGTGAAAGGCGTTTTGGTGCAAGAAGTCCTCCCGAATTGACCGCGCCACTTCCAACTTCAGCCTATCTTGTGCCGATAGCGCGTCCATTCCGACAAGCTTTACAATCTCCTCAAGCTCTGCTTCCTCCTGCAAGAGGCGCATCATACGTGTCCGTAGCCACATAAATTCCGAATCCACATTGCTGTTGAACCAGTCAGATAAAGTATCCACGTACAAAGAGTAGCTGTTTAGCCAGTTTATCGCCGGGAAATGCCGTTTGTACGCCAGCGACGAGTCCAACCCCCAAAAAACCTTTACGATGCGCAATGTAGCCTGCGACACGGGTTCCGAGATATCCCCACCCGGCGGAGAAACAGCTCCAATAACGGATAAGGCCCCCTCCCGCGGGGTTTTGCCTAGAGACACAACTCGACCGGCACGCTCATAGAATTGTGCCAACCTGCTACCTAAATACGCTGGATACCCCTCTTCACCGGGCATCTCTTGTAACCGTCCAGACATTTCCCGCAAGGCTTCCGCCCACCGCGAAGTTGAATCTGCCATAAGTGCCACAGAATATCCCATATCTCGAAAATATTCGGCAATTGTGATGCCCGTATATATCGAAGCTTCGCGCGCAGCGACCGGCATATCCGAAGTGTTCGCAATCAAAACCGTACGTTTCATCAAAGACTGACCTGTTTTTGGGTCAATCAGCTCCGGGAACTCATTTAAAACGTCCGTCATTTCGTTGCCGCGCTCTCCGCAACCAATGTAGACAACGATGTCCGCGTCTGCCCACTTGGCCAACTGATGCTGCACTACAGTCTTTCCGCTGCCAAAAGGCCCCGGCACTGCCGCTACTCCGCCTTTCGCAATAGGAAAAAGCGTATCTATAACCCGCTGCCCTGTGATTAGCGGCATATCAGGCGACAACTTTTTTTTGTACGGACGGCCCACTCTAACTGGCCATTTCTGCATCAGAGTCAGCTCTCTTGCCCCTTTTGTGGTTTTTATCGTAGCGACGGTTTGATCCACGGTGTAGCTGCCCTCTTTTATCGACTCAACAATGCCAAACACGCCATCTGGCACCATTATTCTGTGTTTAACCAGTTCTGTTTCCGCAACTGTCCCGATGATATCGCCAGGTTCAACTTCGTCCCCGACCTTAACTTTGGGTACAAAGTTCCACTTTTTGTCTCGCTTCAGTGCTGGCACCTCGACTCCCCGCTTTAGATTATTCCCCGAGGCTTTCATAATGTCGTCTAGCGGCCGCTGGATTCCATCAAAAATACTGCCAATAAGTCCCGGTCCAAGCTCCACGCTCAGCGGTTCTTTCGTAGACTCTACGGGGGCTCCCGGTCCCAGCCCCGAAGTTTCTTCATAAACCTGAATCGAAGCTTTATCACCGTGCATCTCGATAATCTCACCTATTAAATGTTCGTCGCTAACTTTAACCACGTCAAACATATTTGCATCTTTCATGTTTTCCGCGATAACTAGCGGACCCGCGACCTTTTTTATAATGCCTTTGCCCATCTTTTCACCTGCTAACTTATTTATGAAAATAAAATGTCCGTCCCAACAGCTTTTATAACAGAATCCTTTAAAGCCTTCATTCCAAGCTTAGGTTCGCCCGATACACCGGGGATAGGGATAATTGAAACCTGCGTTTCTGCCGTAAGTTCCAGCAATTCGTCATAAATTTCGGCAATAATGGATTCCGTCAAATATATTACTGCCAAATCCTCGTTTATCAGCCTGTTTACAACAGTTCTGGCTTCCTTTGAATCCTTTACCGAAAAAATCTCTAATCCAAGCGCCGCAAAGCCATAAATGCTATCTTTTTCTCCAACCACAGCTATTCTATGCATGCATAACCCCCAACCTCTCTTTTATCAAGCCAGTTTCGACGCGGTTTAGCTTGCCCGAAAGGATAATTCTAGCAACTTTTATTTCGTTTTGGCGGGCCAAAATGTAAGCAATAATCGGGCCAATTGAAAAGCAATTGTACTTTTCAGCCTCTATAATCTCAATAATCTTGTTGTCACGCCAAATATCGAATCTTTGTAAAGACTCTACTACAAAAGATATTACATCCGCATAAGGAGTAAACTCCAAATATTCAAATAAGTCCGCTTGGCTCATCATCGCAACTTCAGACAATTTTTTAACATTCAAAGAGTCGCATTCAACCAACGCAGAACTCAAAAATTCACGTCCTTTGCTCATCAACTGGCTACGAAGAGCAATCTTTATATCTGAGCTAGCAACAAAAAACTCCGCATATGTTTTTATCAACCCAACCTTAGAGCTCTCACCTTCAGCTTTGATCGCATTTAGCATGGCTTTATCGATAATATTATCGCATAGCTGCCCATCTCCAGTGTGTAGTAGCTTCTCAAAGGCTTCTCGTGCTGGTTCTACCATTTTTTGCGGCAAGTCCGTAAAGCTGCCCGCTTCTATGCATTTGCTTAAACATGAAACTTCCACTGTTCCGCTCGGCAAGAAGAGGTCCTCCGACAACGACTCCGTTATATACCCCTTTATGGCCGCCTTCAAGTTGTGATAATCTATCGGCAGCAAGATCACCCGAAAAGGCTCTCTATCAGCAACTAATTCTGAAATCAACCGCCAAAGCTTTCTTTCTTCTGCCCTCAGCATTAACTGATAGTCAAAAACAGAGCTCTCTACAGCCAGCGCTTCGTTTCCCCAGCCTTTATCCCTTAAAACATTCACACAGTCTTCATAAGACTCGCAAGCCATTAGCCGGTTAACATCCTGCCGCGAAAGCAAAGAGACTTCCCTGGCCCGTATCCGCGCAACAGCATAGGTATATTGCTCCTTCACCGCTTTGCCTCCTTCCCGGTTTAATCCGCCTTTTAAAAATTACACAAACAAAATTTCGTTCAACTTATCAGACAACGATTCAAAATTACATTCAAAAAGCGCGTCAAAGGTGCAATTCTCCTCTATATCGCCATAGGATAAAATGAATCCGCCGTTAATTTTACGCGTTTTCTCCGAGATTTTAAGCTCCCCACCAGCTGCCAGAGCCACTTCTGCAAGGCTTGCCTCAAAACCCGCGGGGACCCTTTGCAAATCCTCTTCGCTAAAAATTATCTCTCCACTTTGAGTGTTAGCATGCTTTCTGCACAACATTAAAACTACCTCAAAGTACTCTTCAACCGGCAGCCGGCGTAAATTTTCCTTAGCCTCATTTAAAACAGAGCCGATAAACTCACACTTTGCATCTAAAATTTGCTCGCGTTCCTTTAACTTACCTTTAGATTCAGCTTTTTTTAAGATGAAATCCGCCTTGTCTTCGGCATTTTTTATAATTAACCCTGCACGCTTTTCTGCCTCTTTTTTCGCGCTGGACAAAACTTCACTGGCTTTCAACTTTCCTGCCTCAAGTATCATATCGGCGTCTCTATTCGCTTCGTCACTGATGCAGCTTAATATTTTATCTAATCCAGTCATAGGCAAAAACTCCCAACTTAGAATTACTCCCGGCTACACATTGATTTTAGGGATGTTTAAAATTGAAAGAACCGAAACCAATAGCGCTAAGATAGCATAAGTCTCTACCATCGCGGGAAAAATCATAGCTTTACCCATTTGCTCCGGCCTCTTAGCCACAGTGCTAATCCCTGAAACTGCAGCTCTGGCCTGGCGGATAGCCGACCAAAGTCCCACAAATGCAATAGGCAAGCACGAAACCAAGTACAAAAGTCCCTGACCCAAAGAAACATCCGAAGTGCCCCCCAAAATCCCAATCTGAATAAGCGTTAAAACCGCTACCAAAAGGCCATAAATTCCCTGTGTGCCAGGTAACAATTGCAGCAATAAAACTTTTCCAAATTTGCCTGGGTCCTCTGTTACAACACCGGCCGCAGCCTCTCCAGCCATTCCAACGCCAATTGCAGAGCCTATCCCCGCCATCAAAGAAGCCAACGCAGCCCCCAACAAAGCAAAAACCACTCCAAAATTATTCATTGCAAGCATCCTCCGTAACGTTATAATATTTTGTATTTACAAAGAACGGTGAAAATTTCCTTCCTCCGCCCTCATAAAACTTGCCAAAAAACTCAACAAACTGAAGTCTATTGGTATGAACATACGCCCCCAAGAGGTTTATCGCGATGTTCATGGTGTGTCCCACCAAAAACACTAACACAAACAAAATTACTCCAGCCGGGCCATTACCAGCCATTGTGCCCATTTTGTTGAACACCTGGGCGATGACTCCCGTGGCTAATCCCAGCGCCAAAAGCCGCGAATAAGAGAGTATATCGCTGAGATAACCCGTAACGCCATAAAGCCCGTACAGCCCCTTTAAAAACCGCTTAAATGGATTTCGTGATTCTCTGCCCGCCGTCAGCAATATCAGCAGCGCTCCCAGTGAAGCTGCAATTGCTCCCACTTGGCCAACATTAGGCGGCAAAATAAACTTTAGCACCAGCATCTCGGCAATTATCGGCACAGAAAGCATATAAACAATTATACCGCCTACCAGCAAGTACCACGAGCCCACGTCATATATGGCATCCTTAAACTTTTTTGCTCGAACTAACTCATATAACTGCATAAAAAGCCCGGTAAATAGGTGGAGTATTCCGATAGCAAAAGAGAAAGCTAGCATCCGCATTGGCTCATTGAGTGGCACAAACCACAAAGCCGGAATATTTATTGGCGTGTCAAAAAAGGTCTCGGAAACAACCTCGATTGCGTCGCCAAAATAGCTGCCAAACAAAACGCCCCAAAAAGTCGTAGAGATCCCACAGAACAAGAACATCTTTAGTGCTTTTTTGAGCCCTGCCTTAATATTTTTGTACCTAGCCAAAATAAACCCGCATGCTGCCACAATTATGAGCCCATAAGCCGCATCCGATAGCATCATTCCAAATAAAACATAATAAAAAATCGCCATAACAGAAGTCGGGTCAACCTCACCTCTCCCAGGCAAACTGTAGCTTTCCAGCACACTCTCAACCGGCGAAGCAAAGCTATTGTTCTGCAGCATAACCGGAGTTTCCTCATCTTTTCCCGGCACAGAAAAGTCAATAGCAATACTGTTTAACTTAGAAGTTAAGGCAGATTCCAGTTTTGCCGCATATTTTTCGGGGATAAACCCGCTCAGCATAAAGACATTTTTCGTGTGCAAAAGTTTCGCAATCATCTCGTATTTTTGCGAGCGCATCTCGTGGTAATCGACCATAAACTTAATGGCGTTGCGCTGACCTTTATAGCTTCTTATTTCTTTTTTAGAATTTAAAATTTGCTCTTTAAGCGTGTCTATTTTTCCCAAAAGCTTGTTTATTTTTAAGGCCGGCACCTTTTTTGTAGAAACAGCAGGGTAAGCGAATCCCAGCTTTCTAAGCACCTCTAAAACGGTTTTTTCTGCAGCAACATGGCACAAAACGAAAACGCAGCTCTGTTCTGAACTTGAACGTATCACCTCCAAAGTGTATCTGTCCTCATCCGGCAATATTTCTGCCAACATTTCCTTTAGGCCTAGCTCCGATACATCTTTTGGCAGCGTGCCTATAAGCGCTCGAGTTCTTTTTGTTCCAACAAATTTCATTGGCACGTCTAAAAGCTTCCAGTCCAACAATGCTTCAATCTGCGTATTTATCCTAACGATTTCTGCCGTTTTGTCGTCAATTGCCTTCGAGAGCCGCAAAATTTCGTTTGCCACTCTCATGATTTCTTCCGCTTCATTCGCAAAAATATAATAATTCCGTCTAGAGATCTCATCTCTACCGCATATACTGCTCAAAAAAGGTTTCTCTTCGGGCTCATATTTCTCTAACACTTCCAATGCATTTTTCGCAGCGACCTTATTCTTATCAAAAACAGCACGCATACTAAATGTGTCAACTTTAAGAAAGCCGTTCTGATAGCTTTCACACAAGTCCGAAATCTCTACCATCCCCAACCGTTGCAATGTCTCTAAAACAGCTTTTCTATCTTTTTTAAGTGCACATATATTCACTTTTTTCATCGCAAGAAGTGCCATAGCTTTGCAACCACCTTTTTGACACCTATATTATTTGCAATTGCTCAATTTACAATAGTGCTAATGACTGCTTTTATCGCTTGTTCTTTTAAACTTTCGGCCGTTTGCTTCAAAACCTCGATATTCTCTTCACACTTTTTCATCTTCTTTTTAAAAATCTCTTCAGCGCTATTTTTAGCAAAATTAATTCTCAACTCCGCCTTTGCACCGGCTTCTTTAACCATTACGTCAATTATGGCCTGTGCTTCTTTTTTAGCCTGTTTCAGCACAAATTCTGCTTCTTTTTTTGCTTCTTCTTGCTTTTTTGCAGCGCAATCTTCCATATCCTTAACTGCATTTATCATATCCGAAACCACCGCGCACCATCACCTTTTTTTACAAACTAACTTATTATACATTAGTTTCCAAAACTTTTCAAGAAATTTTAGCGGCACCTCTCAAATTTTGCCGTACTTGTGTTATAATAAAAGTGTACTGCATAATTATGATTTTAAGAAGACAAAAATTAAAGGTAGGTTTGTTTTTTATGAATATAAACGGCTCTCTTCTAAATTCGCATGTGTATATATCCTTTTTTATAAATAACTTTTTGCCTGCTGTTTTGATATTTTTCGTTGGGTGGTTTGTTGCAAATAAGCTAATTGCTATAATAAAAGAAGCTATGGTTAAATCTAAATTAGACGAAAGCATTATCTCCTTTGCAAACTCTGTGCTAAAAGTCATTTTTAGAGGCATAGTTATTTTAATGGTCGTCACTTGTTTTGGCGTTAATATTTCGTCTATCATCGCCACCCTGGGTGCAGCCCTTGTTACTGTTGGTCTTGCTTTAAAAGATAACCTCTCTAACGCGGCAAGCGGCATGATCATTATTATAAATAAGCCCTTTAAGATCGGAGATTCCCTCGAAACGCGGGACGTTACCGGAACAGTTACAAAAATAGAGATGCTCTCAACAACCCTAAAAACAGCAGACAACAAAGAAATAGTCGTACCAAACTCCAAACTTACTGCTGATTATATTATTAACTCAAGCGTAAATTTAAAGCGCCGGTTGGATATCACATTGCCTATAAAAAAAGATACCAAATTTTCTGACATTCAAAATATCCTTGATAACACGATTAGCAACGATAAGAATATCTTAAAGGAACCTGCGCCGGTTGTATCCATTGGCAGTTTTAATAATAAAACCATAGATGTTGACATTAAAGTGTGGTGCGACGCTAAAAACTATGACTTTTTAGAAAAAAATTTATGCGAGAAAATAAAATTAGAGCTCGATGAAAATAATATCAACTTTTAATCAATCGGTACAGGAGGTTTTAACTTGAAATTTGATGCTTTTACCGCCGGGGTAAATCTTGGCGGGTTGCGGAGTAAAAACGATATTAAATTGCTAATTTGCTATATGCTCACCAGTGTGGGCGAGCCACTCTCTAAAGACGAGGTCGTATCTGTATTGCAGGAAAATGGCCTTGCAAATTATTTTGAGATAAACGATGCTTTTTCTGCACTAATCGGCAGTAATAATATTGCCCCTGCCGCTGATGCTAACTCTAAATATGTTATTACAGAAAGCGGAAAGTTAATCGCCACTCAGCTAGACACCGCTTTGCCCATTACCATCCGCGAAAAAACTCTAGCAGCAGCTATAGACCTTTTAGCTAAAGTAAAGCGCGAAACCGAAAATACCGTCACAATAGAAGAAAAACCAAATGAATGCTATGTCTCTTGCACGGTTTCTGGCGGAGACGGTCGCGACCTTTTAAATATAACACTCTTTGTTCCCGACTTTAAGCAAGCCTCGCTAGTTAAACGGAATTTTCAGAAAGATCCGAATTTGGTTTACTCCTGCATGTTAGCTCTTCTTACTAAAAATTCTGACCTTGTTAAAACCGCACTGGAGTCCATACAGCAAGTTTCCAAAAAATCTGACCAGACAAATCAAGATCATTAGTCTTTTACTTACTATATAAAAAATTATATTTTGGCGAACTATTTAATTTTATAAAAACAGCAAAAAATGAACCAGGCGCCCCGAAGGACCCCCGGTTCATATTTAATTAAAAAGAAAAGGAATTAAAAAATTTATAGACGTACGTGGCGCGCCAGAAGGGATTCGAACCCCTGACCTCTTGGTTCGTAGCCAAACACTCTATCCAACTGAGCTACTGGCGCATGCTGCAACGTTATATTAACATATTGGATTTAAGAAATCAAGCTGCGCAACTTAAATTCAGACGCTTGTTTAAATACTCGAGGCAAAAACAATAAAAATTAGTAAAAAAGGCTATAAACTTAATAAAATATATTTAAATTCTTAAAAAAACCAAATTTATATTTGAAAAAAACTGCATTACAAATTAATTAAAGAGCGCAAAATACAGAAGGACAATGACCCCGAGCACTATTCGATAATATCCAAAAAGCTTAAAATCGTGCTTTTTTATATAGCTCATTAAAAATTTTATTGCCCAAACCGATACAAAAAAGGCTACGATGACTCCGCAAATCAGGATCCCTATTTCTGTAATCGAAAAATTAATACCGACTTTTAATATATATTTCAAAACTTTAAGTCCGCTCGCACCGAACATCACAGGAATTGCCAAGAAAAATGAATACTCTGCAGCAACACTCCGTGAGGCTCCTAACAGGGTAGCCCCGATTATAGTAGCTCCAGACCGCGATGTGCCAGGGACTAACGCTAAAACCTGAAACACACCTGTTAATAGCGCTGTTTTGTAGTCCAGCTTATTTAGCCGATCTATTGGGGCTTGGCGGTTTTTATTTTCTATAATTAAAAATAGGATCCCGTAAAAAATCAGCGTTAGTGCTACCGTTACCGGGCTATATAATTTTTCATGAATAAAATCATCGAGCAAAAATCCTACCACAGCGGCTGGAACACAACCTACTATTACTTTTTTCCACAGGCTAAACGTCTCTTTTTTCTCAGTTTCGCTTTTCTGCATTGAAAACGGGTTCAGCTTATTAAAATACAAATAAAGCACTGCCAAGGTTGATCCAATCTGGACTACCACCAAAAACATGTCTAGGAAGGACTTCGTCACGTTTAGCTTTATAAATTCATCCAGCAAAATCATGTGCCCAGTGCTGCTTATCGGCAACCACTCTGTTATACCCTGGACCACACCAATGACCACCGCTTTTAATATTTCTGCCACATTACCAAACATACATGTTAACCTCATTTCTGCTGCAAATATCAGTTCCGATAAAAATATCGCTACCACTCCAAGCTGTATTACAGCTAACCCTAGCATTTTTAACTCTTACGCCGGCATATATTAAATTATGTTTCAATTTTTGCATCAAGTCAAGTAAAATACTCGGCCAACGGTTGCAAAAATTGCTGATTGCACACTGCGCGGAAAAGAATTATACTAAAAATACTGCAAACATTCCTCATTTAAGAAAAAGCGAAAGGAGCTACGGTATACATGGAATATTCTGCGAAAGTTGAAAAAATGTGCCATGTAAATAGCTGCCCGAGTCACGGGCCTTCGGCTATTCCGGAAGAGGGCAAGTGGGTAAAAGCCTTCCACATAACAGATATCTCTGGCCTGTCTCACGGAATCGGTTGGTGTGCGCCCCAGCAGGGAGCTTGCAAATTGACATTAAACGTGAAGAAGGGAATAATCGAGGAGGCGCTTGTGGAGACCATCGGGTGCTCTGGCATGACGCATTCTGCTGCGATGGCTGCGGAAATTCTGCCTGGAAAAACTTTGCTAGAAGCTTTGAATACCGACTTAGTCTGTGATGCTATAAACGTTGCCATGCGCGAAATCTTCAAGCAATTTGCTTATGGCCGGACTCAGACGGCTTTTTCCGAAGGTGGGCTACCAATTGGTGCCGGCTTGGAGGATCTTGGAAAAGGAGAATGTTCGCAGGTTGGTACAATGTACAGTACCAAACTCACAGGAGTACGATACCTAGAAACGACCGAGGGGTACATATTGTCTTTGGGGCTTAACGACGGCGGAGAAGTCTGCGGATACAAGTTCGTAAATTTAGGAAAAATGATGGAAGATATCCGAAATGGCGTGGATCCAAACGATGCATACATCCAAAACATTAGCACCTACGGACAATACGAAACTGCCGCTAAGTACATCGACCCGCGTAAAGACTAAAGGAGGCTGACTATGACCGACTCTATAAATTTTGAAGGTAAGGAGCGTCGCATGGAAAAAATCACGGCGTGCCTAGATAAATACGGCATTGGTTCTCTGCGCACCGCACATAATATCTGTAAAAGCTGCGGTATAGATATTTTTACTATGATAAAAAAGGTTCAGCCCATCGCCTTTTGCAATGCTTGCTGGGCGTATACTTTGGGTTGTGCGATCGCTATTAAAAGTGCTGCTCAAACGGCCCCAGAGGCCGCTAATTTGATTGGTGTTGGCTTGGAGGCCTTTTGTATCCCGGGTTCTGTTGCCGAACAGCGCCATGTTGGCCTTGGGCACGGGGATTTGGCTGCTATGCTTCTTTTGGATTCTACTGAATGCTTTGCTTTCATCGCTGGGCACGAGTCTTTTGCCGCCGCAGAGGGCGCCATAGGAGTTGTAAATGCTGCAAATAAAGCTCGCAAATGCCCTCTTCGCGTAATTTTGAATGGCCTGGGTAAAGACGCGGCGTACATTATCTCTCGAATCAACGGCTTTACCTATGTTAAAACCAGTTTTGATCACACTTCTGGCATTTTGAGCGTTATTGAGGAAAAAGCTTTTTCTTCCGGCAAGCGTGCTAAAATCTGGTGTTTCGGTGCCGAAGATGCAATGGAAGGCGTTGCTATCATGCAGCACGAAAATGTTGATATCTCTATTACTGGCAACTCAACGAATCCTATGCGGTTTCAGCAGCTTGTTGCGGGCATTTACAAAAAGTGGGCAACTGAAAACGGCAAAAAATATTTCTCGGTCGCTTCGGGTGGAGGCACTGGTCGCACGCTGCACCCAGACAACGTTGCAGCTGGCCCGGCTTCTTACGGTCTCACTGATTCTATGGGTCGCATGCACTGCGATGTCCAGTTTGCAGGTTCATCGTCTGTCCCGGCACATGTGGAGATGATGGGTCTAGTTGGTATGGGAAATAACCCTATGGTCGGCGCTACGGTTGCCTGTGCTATCGCTGTTTTTGAGGCCATCAATAAAAAGTGATTTACATTTTGAGAAAAATGTGTTATAATTGTTACAAGTAAAAAAAGGGGTGCTGGTGCCTGTTTCTGCGCCGCCGGCTGAGAACGATTTCGTAACCCATAACCTGATTCGGATAATGCCGACGGAGGGGAATATTTAATTGTTGCTTGTTTTCAGGTTAGGTTTTTCGCCGTCTGCAGGAGTTTTTATAGTATTCTCCGTTTTGTCAGACGGATTTTTCTTTTTTAGCAATTAAAATTACTGAGACTGGCTTTGGGTTAGGATTAAATTAATTACGAAGTGAGAAAAATAATGATTAAAAAGTTTGTACAGTTGAAGCTACCTGCGATGACTTTTGTTTTTATTTTGATATTCATCTGGGGTGCTATATCAGAGTCTGGAGCTATTCCGCAATTCATATTGCCTTCGCCTGGAGCTATATTCACAGCGCTCATTAACATTTTGCCGGTACTGCTGCAACACTCGGTCACTACACTTTCTGAGACGGCTTTGGGACTGATTTTTAGCGTGACTCTTGCCATTATCTTAGCGATTTTGATGGACAGATTTGTAACCATAAAACGTGCGATTTATCCGGTTTTAGTTGTGACTCAGACTGTGCCAACCATCGCCATAGCGCCGTTTATCGTGTTGCTTTTTGGGTATGACATGCTGCCGAAGATCATTTTGGTGGTGATTTGCTGTTTTTTCCCTATTGCAATATCCCTTTGTGACGGATTTTCTAACGTTGAGGTTGAATACTTAAACCTGATGCACTGCATGAATGCCACATATGCACAGACTTTGGTCCATTTAAAGATTCCGTTTGCTGTGCCTTCTTTTTTTTCGGGCTTGAAAGTCTCGGCCACATATGCGTTTATTAGCGCGGTGGTTGCTGAATGGCTGGGCGGAACCCGCGGTCTCGGGGTATACATGACTCGGGTTAAGGCAGCTTATGCGTTTGATCAGCTTTTTGCTTCGATATTTTTCGTCTCGACAGTGAGTCTTGTCTTTGTCAAGGTAATTGAGTTCGCGCAGAGAAAGATGCTAAATCGCCTTCATCTTGCCGGCGAAAGGAGTCCCTATTAGATGCTTGTCAAAAAGATTCCCAGATGTATAGCCATTTTCGCCTCCTTAATTCTGATTTCTATTGCTGCGGTTTGTTTTTACTCAAATTCGCATAACGGCAATAATTCTCTCTACAAAATTACGATTTTGCTGGATTGGACGCCAAATACAAATCATACTGGAATTTATATTGCGCAAAAAATGGGCTACTTCCGCAATGAAGGGCTGGATGTAACGATACAGCAGCCACCTCAAGAAAGCTCCACCGCGCTGGTTGCTGCTGGTAAAGTTGAGTTTGCTGTGGCGTTTCAGGACTTTTTGGCTCCGGCGCTGACTTCGGACACCCCGCTGCCGGTTAAGGCCGTGGCTGCCATCGTGCAGCACAATACTTCGGGAATTGTCTGCAAGAGGTCTGCAAACATCCGCACCTACACTGATTTGGAGTTTAAAAACTACTCAACTTTTGATAATTTTATTGAACTTGCATTGTTGAAATACTGCGTGGAATTGCAAGGCGGCCGGGTTGAGAACATCAACCTAGTCCGTAACCAAACAAATAACATTGCTGCAGCGCTTGGCACCAACATCGATGCCGCATGGGGATATTTCGGAATTGAGAGCATTGCTGCAACTAGTTTTGGCATAGAAAATGATTTTCTTTTCTTTCGCGATGTAGACCCTGTTCTCGATTTTTATACGCCGGTTTTGATTTGCAGCAAGAGCTACATTAATCGCAATCCGGAAATAATTAAGAAAGTTTTGAAGGCGCTCTCAAACGGGTACACCTTTGCTGCAGGACATCCAAAAAAAGCCGCAGACATTTTGATTGAATGCGTGCCGGAGCTTGATTTCACTATTACACGTAAAAGTCAAAAATATATATCTACACAGTACATCGCTGACGCTACAAGTTGGGGAAAAATCGACGCTACAAGATGGAACAATTTTTATGATTGGTTGTCTGAAAGCAAAATTATAAAAAGGCAAATTCCACACGATTCCTCCTTTACAAATGAATTTTTGCCAGAAGGTTAGGGGATTTATGAATAAAGTTGAGATAAAAAATATAACTAAATCATACGGCAAACGGTGTGTGTTAAATAACATTTCTCTATCTGTAAAAGCAAACGAAACTATCGCTATTTTAGGCCAAAGCGGTTGCGGAAAAACCACTCTGCTTAAATTAATTGCCGGGTTAGAGAAACCAAATGGCGGACAAGTTCTTGTTAATGGTGTCGACGTAACAAGCACTCCAGGCAAAGTTAGCTATATGCCGCAAGATACCTTGCTTTTCCCGTACAAAACTGTACTTGAAAACGTGACATTGCCCCTGATTTTATCTGGCAAAAAAAAATCAGAAGCTGAGCTGCATGCAAAAAAATATTTCGAAGAATTTTTTATTTGTGAAACAGAAAATAAATATCCACACGAACTTTCTGGCGGAATGCGCCAACGAGTAGCTTTCTTGCGCACCTATATGCAGGATAATGAAATTTTGGTTTTAGATGAACCTTTTATTGCACTCGACAGCATTACAAAAACCTCTCTTCATGAATGGTACTTAAACGTTATAACTAGCTTTAAAAAGACAACTTTGCTAGTTACTCACGATGTAGAAGAAGCCCTTCTTTTTGCAAATACAATTTATATTTTATCTTTAAAATCTCACCAGATCGTAAAAGTTTTAACCGTCTGCAATAATCAAAACCTCAATTTTTTATATTCTGATCAATTCTTTAAATTAAAAAAAGAGCTTAGTACCGCCCTTAGTCTGGACTTAAAATCTTGTTGACAAACTCTGCAACCGCCGGTATAATATTTTGTGTATAAAGGGGTATAGCTCAGATGGTAGAGCAGTGGTCTCCAAAACCACGTGCCGAGGGTTCAAGTCCTTCTGCCCCTGCCACTTTTTATGTTGGGCCTTATATAGTGGGAGGAATTCCGAAATGAAAAAATTAAAATTTATTAATCTATTTTATACATTGGCTTTTATCTGTTTTATATCACTAGGATGTTCGCAGAGTGTTAACGCAAAAAATTTAGATTTAAAAATAGTTTTTACGAATGATATTCACGGTAAAATTGTTGGTGGTGAAGATACTGAAACCGGCAAGTTTATTGGATATTCAAAAATTGGGTCTTACATATCACAAACTAAACATGATAAAAAAAACACTTTGATAATAGATGCTGGTGATGCTTTTCACGGGGACACCGTTGCTAATTTATCGCAAGGGCAAGCGATTTTGAGTATTATGAATGAAATTGGATACAATTATTTTTTGCCAGGAAACCATGACTTTAATTTTGGAAAAGAACGTTTGTTAAAACTCACACATGATGGCAGTTTTAAAACAATTTGTTCTAATCTATTAAACAAAAGTGTACCGATGTTTGAAGAAAATGATATTTTTGAAATTGATGGTGTAAAAATTGGAATTTTTGCTTTAACTTCGCCAGAGTTAATCACTAAAAGTAATCTTAAAAATATTGAAGAAATTGAAGTTATACCACCCATCGAAGTTGCAAAAAAACAAGTTGAAACGCTTAAAGAAAAAGGCGCAGACTTTATAATTTTAATTTCTCATTTAGGGATACTTAGCGAAGAAGAAAGCTGGTGGTCTTATGCTGTTCGTGATAGTGTTCCTGAAATCGACCTAATTATTGATTCTCACAGCCATAATGTGCTTGATGATTTTGAGCAATTAGATGGGAAAGCGGTTATAACTTCCGCAGGAATCAGTGGGCAAAATGTAGGCGTTGTTGATATAGAAATTAAAGACAAAATCAAAAAAATTAAGCCCTATAATTTAAGTTTTTCTGATTTTAAAGATATTCCTAAAAATAAAAAAATTGAAAAAATTATTAAGTCTGAAACTGACAAAATCAAACCTGTATTGGAGCAAAATGTTGGTTATACAAGTGTTTACCTAAATGGAGAGAGAGAAACAATTCGAACTGAAAAAACAAACCTTGCTAAAATTGTTTGTGAGGCCATTTTGAAAGAAACAGATGCAGATATTGCATTTTTAAATGCCGGCGCATTTCGTAGCAGTATTGAAGTTGGGAATATTAAAATGGCAGATGTTTTGCGTGTATTTTCGCTAGGGCATTCTATTGTTACAAAATCTGTATCGGGTGAAAACATTATAAAAGCTCTTGAACTTGCCCTCCGGCAATATCCTAAAATGTCTGCTTCTTTTCCTCAAGTTGCAGGAATGAAATTTAAAATTACTGCTACGGAAGGCAACAATAAAGTCAAAGATGTGACTATAAACGGTAGTAGAATCGATTTAAAAAAAGAGTATATTTTTGCCACAAATGATTTTTTAGCATCTGGTGGCGATGGTTTTGATATGATAAAAAGTAGTAGAGAATTAAAACAATTTGATTCTTTAGATAAAATTTTTGCAAAATACGTGTCCGAGATAAGCCCTATTGATTTAGATTCTAACCTTAAAAAATCAGCTTAAATTATCATTCATTCAAAGTCTCGTAGGCTTGACATTAAAAAGTATTAAAATGTCTTTACAAACATTGTAGTCGGCTCAAACCTGCATTATTCAAGTCCCTAATGGTTGCCCGCACCAAGCCTTTGATCTAAGACATATTTACCTTATCTGCAATAACAACTGATTGCTTGCCCATCTCTAAAAATCGTTGTTCTACCAACCCTTTATTATAAGCAATCAAACCGTGGTTTTTATACGGGTCATTGAAATAATAATTGTCATCATCATACCCTACTAGGACCAAGCAATGTTCGCTACGTGTCCAAGTAAAATTGTCTCCAATATTATACGGAGAGTTTTCATCGATATAATCAATGGTCCAACTACGCCCCGGGCTGCTCTGTTTCATGTCCATTGTTGCCCAAACCAACACTGGAGTCCCGTTATCAATATAATTCCCTACAAGATCAGATAAACTTAGACCTGTCTTAACCACCGCTTCATGCCTCGACAAATTCAATATTTTATTCATAGATTTTGCAAGGCCAGGTGCAAAAATACCAAAACCACAATTCACACCAGAATCTTTATAAGGGTCTCCCGGGTATGCTGCGTTTGGGTCCGGACCATGCCATACTCCGTTTTTATCTATGTACCAATCTCTTTTTATCAAATAATTATCCGTAAAATCCTTTTCCGAAATGTTGTACTCATAAAACTGCAAAACCATAGCAGCACTAACTGCTTCGCATCCAAAAACAATGTCATTTTGATTTATATATGGAACTTTTATGAATTTTTTTTGCAAATTTTGCCCTAATACAGGCACATTATTTTCGCTATCACTTTGGAAAACCGCACTTTCACACACAAAAGAACTAACATTCAAAAAGAACGCTGCCCCCACTAAGCAGCAAAAAACTCTGGCCGAAAATTTTTTAACCATATTTACCTCCTCTAACTTTATTTTTAATAAAATATTCTACAGTAATATTGGTTATGCATACTATGTTCACTAAAAATTATTATCATTTCACCACAAGTTATTGCTAACAATTGGTGGACGTTAACGGACTTGAACCGCTGACCCTTCGCACGTCAAGCGAATGCTCTACCAGCTGAGCTAAACGTCCAGAACAAATATTGAAAAAATTTATATTATAATAAAAAACCACCGCAAATCGCGGCATTACTCTTACTTTAATTGTATCACTTGAGTTTCAAAAAGTCAACTGATATAATTGAAATTACTAAAAAGCGAGGGGAGATTTTAAAAATGGAAATAAAAGTAGATTCGCTATTAATTTTAGAGCATACTATTGCCAAGGATCTATTTGGGGGCGTAGAATGGCCGTGGGATGTGATTCCTAAAATTTCTGAATTTATAATTGAGCTTGGGCAAACACTTTCGGCAGAAAAATATGATAGGATCGGAGAAAACATTTGGGTCTCGAAATCCGCTAAAATAAGCCAAACTGCTAGCCTAAATGGTCCGCTTATTGTGGACGAAGACGTAGAAATCCGCCATTGTGCATATATCCGAGGTAGTTCTATAATCGGCAAGGGCGCTGTTGTGGGGAATTCCACTGAGATTAAAAACTCGGTTCTCTTTGATAGCACCAATGTTCCACATTACAATTACATAGGAGACTCCATACTGGGCTACAAGGCACACATGGGCGCCGGGAGCATCACTTCGAATGTGAAATCGGACAAAAGCATCATCACGGTGCTTTACAATGGCAATAGAATCGATACCGGTCTTAAAAAGTTTGGTGCGATTGTTGGCGATTTCGTCGAAGTCGGCTGTAATGCTGTCCTAAACCCCGGCACTATCATAGGCAAAAACTCCAGCGTTTATCCACTTAGTTCCGTCCGTGGCGTTGTTCCAACAAACAGCATATATAAATCCGCCAACACTATCGTTGAAAAAGTTTAATCTGTGATATAAAAATAGGCGCAGCACTATACCGCGCGGCGCCGTTTGCTTTCTATTTTTCTGTAAGCCGCTTCAAAATCATATTTGCGCAGACGTAAACATTGCCCCCGCCCATGGTTAGAACTAAGTCCCCAGGCGTTGCTATTTTTTCGATGCAATCTGTGATCTCCTCAAACGTACGCAAGCATATACAATTCTCAAGCTTTACCGCTAAGTCTTCGGACTTAATATTATAGGCGTTTATCTCTCGAACAGCCAGAATCTCAGACAAAACGGTAATATCAGCAATGGACAGCGATTTTGCAAATTCATTCAAAAATGCCGCCGTGCGAGAAAATGTGTGTGGTTGAAACACTGCAATAACTCGCTTAAATCCCATTTTTTTAGCAGCAGTAAGCACCGAAGTTATTTCCGTTGGGTGATGCGCAAAATCATCGGCAACAGTGATCCCATCCGGCTGGCCAAGTACCTCAAATCGGCGATGCACCCCGGTAAACTCGCCAAGCGCTTTGGCTATGTCCTCCGGCGCTACTCCCAAGCAATCAGCAACTGTAGCTGCGGCAAGTGCGTTATAAACGTTATATTTCCCCGGCACTGATAGTTTTATCGCTGCTAGCTTTTCTCCGCTTTTCAGCAAGTCAAATCTCGGAAATGCTACATTCTCTTCAGAAATATTTTCGGCATAATAAGTGTTGTCCTTTGACTCACCAAAAGTCACGACCGGTGCAGCCACATTTTTTGTCGCTAGGACAGAATTCTCGTCTTCTCCGTTTATGACTATGAGCCCCGTTGCTTTTTTCGCAAATTTGTTGAACGAGTTTATCACATTTTCGAGGTTTCCAAAATAGTCAAGGTGATCCGCCTCCACATTCGTTATTACCGCCATCGACGGCGTGATCTTCAAAAAGGAATCCACATATTCACACGCCTCGCACACGATTGTGTCCGACTTGCCCGTTCTGCTGTTTCCGTTTATTGCTGGCAACTTTCCGCCGATTATCGCGCTCGGGTCTTTTTTTGCTATTGTTAAAATCTGAGTTATCATTGCAGTTGTGGTGGTTTTGCCGTGCGTGCCTGAAACTGCTACGGTGTTTTTATATTTTGCACACAAAAGCCCCAGCATAACAGAACGTTCTATGCATGGAATTCTTCTCTTTGCAGCCTCTGCCCTCTCTACATTGTCTTCTTTTATTGCAGCTGAATATACCACCAATTCGGCCTTGTTTACGTTTGCAGCTGCATGCTCTGTATATACCTTCATTCCCTTGTCTATAAGCCTTTGCAGGGTATCCGAGATATAATTATCGGACCCAGTTATATTGTAGCCTTTATCCATCAGAATCTCTGCCATGGGGCACATACCGGAGCCACCTATCCCGATAAAATGTATGTTCTTCGCACTATTTAAAATGTTCTCAAGATTCCTCAACCTAAATTCACACCTTTTGTTAAATTAAAAACAGCTTTTATGCTCCTACAGTACTATTATATTGCGGTTTTACTCAGAAATAAATAGTTTTTTATCTTTTTTGATTGTACATCTATAAAATAATGTTACTGTTTTGCCTGTTGTTGTAACAAGCTTTATCCGGCAGCCATATTATGTTGTGAATGATGGAGGTAACACAATATGATTGGCATAGATACTTTTGCAATAGTTGGGGGCGACAAGCGCCAGGTAGCGATGGCAGAAAGTATTTTGTTGGACGGCTATAATGTTTACGCTGTTGGGTTTGAAAATACTACCCTAAAAAGCGGTATTACAAAGGCAAATTTAAAAGACGCTGTAAAAATGAGTGATTATATAATTCTTCCGGTGCCTGCAATCACTTCGGATGGCTATTTGAATGCACCACACTCTCGCGAACAAATCTCAGTTAACGATGAATTTGCTAAAACTATGTTTGACAAAAAAATATTCTGCGCAAAGGCCGAAGACTTAATCTCCGCCAGCCCGATTTTTAGCAATATGCAATTATATGATTATTCTAAAAGAGAAGAATTTGCCGTGAATAATGCAATTTCTACGGCGGAAGGAGCTATCCAAATTGCCATGCAAGAATACGGTGGGACTATCAATGGCTCTCGATGCTTGGTTGCAGGGTTTGGGAGGATCGGTAAAGTCTTGAGCAAAATGTTAAAAGGGATCGGTGCTAAGGTTACTGCTAGCGCTAGAAAGGCCAAAGATATCGCTTGGATAAATTTGTTGGGCTACTCGGCCGTGTTAACCGCAAGTCTTACTTCTCCAAAAGCCGGCAGCACAGCTTTTGACATTATCTTTAACACTATTCCCAGTTTAATTTTTGACGCCGACGTTCTTGCTAGATTACCTAAAAACGCTGTTATAATTGACTTAGCCTCTCTGCCCGGCGGGGTAGACTTTGACTCGGCTAGGAAGCTTAAAATCAAAGCGATACAGGCTTTGGCGTTGCCCGGAAAGGTTGCGCCGAGGTCGGCCGGAGAAATCATAAAAAACACGATATACAACATGATTGAGGAGGATCAATTATGATGGAGATAAAGGTCGGCTTTGCTATGTGCGGATCTTTTTGCACGTTTTCAAAGGCCATCCCTCAAATGGAATTGTTAGTCGAATCTGGATACGACGTTTTACCCATTATGTCTCACATGGCGTACTCCACCGACACCAGATTTGGCAAAGCTGCGGACTTTCGAAAAAAAATAGAGGGCATTTGCCAAAAGGAGATAATTCACACAATAGAAAGTGCGGAACCTATTGGGCCCAAAAAATTAACGGACATAATGATTATTGCTCCGTGCACCGGGAATACTTTAAGTAAGCTCACAAATTCTACAATAGACACCCCTGTAACGATGGCGGTAAAATCCCACTTGCGAGGCCAGCGTCCCGTTTTGATCGCGCTTGCCACAAACGACGGACTGGCTGGTGGTGCTCAAAATCTTGGTGCGATGCTTAGCAGAAAAAATTTTTATTTTGTGCCAATGTCGCAAGATGATCCCATCAAAAAGCCGGCCTCCTTGGTTGCGCACTTTAACCTTATCGTCCCTGCCATGGAGTCGGCATTTATGGGGTACCAAATTCAGCCACTTTTTAGATAGCTTACCTTTTTTAGTAGCTCGCCGCGTCGCTTTTTTGGTGACTTTATGATATAATTTTAAATAATGCATTGATGAAAAGGGCTGATTATAATGAAAATGCTTGCTATTGGCGATGTTGTTGGCAGCATAGGTTGCAATTTTTTGCGGGAGCAACTTGCCGATTTGAGAAAAGCTTACGAAATAGATTTGGTTATTGCTAATGGAGAAAATTCGGCCGAAGGAAATGGGATTACTCCGTTTTCTGCCGATTATCTTTTTAAAAGCGGTGTAGACGTCATCACAGCGGGGAATCACTCTTTTAGACGGCGCGAAATCTTTAAAACCTTTAGTAGTGAGCCTCACCTGATTCGGCCAGCTAATTATCCTTCCAGAAACACCCCAGGTAGCGGCGTTTGCACTCTAGACGTCAACAAAAGCAAAGTGATTATCATAAATCTTATGGGCACAATATTTATGGAGAACCTTGATTGCCCCTTTAAAACGGCCGATCGGATCCTTGCTAATGCCGGTAGTGATGCGATTGTCATTGTGGACTTCCATGCCGAAGCGACTTCCGAAAAGCGAGCTTTGGGGTTTTATCTTGACGGCCGGATCTCTGCCCTTTTTGGCACGCACACTCATGTCCCAACTGCCGATGAATGCATTCTTCCGCGTGGGACCGGCTATATTACTGATGTTGGCATGGCTGGCGTAATAGATTCTGCTCTCGGCGTACGAGTTGACCTGGTGATTCGTAAGATTAAGACAAAAATGCCTGTCCGTTTTGAAAACGCAACCGGAAAATGTAAGTTGGATTGTATAATTTTTGACATTGATGAATCTACAAAAAAAACACAAAGGATAAAAAGGTTGACAATTACTGGATAATTTTGTGCTTGTTTTGTACAAAATAAACTTGGTAATTTATTAATTATTCGCGCTCCCTTGGCAAATAATAAAAAATTACTCCGTGTTTCGATAGGATTTAACGAAAATGAAAAATAACATAAATTTTATTTTAAAATCTATTGCAAAATATAGAAATTGCATATATTATATTATCGAAGACGTAATATCATACTAAAAATGGAGGATTTAATATGGAAATTCTAAAGGTTTCGTCAAAATCGGCTCCAAATTCCGTTGCTGGCGCGATTGCTGGCGTCATACGTGAACATAATTCTGTGGAAATTCAGGCAGTTGGAGCCAGTGCGGTTAATCAGGCCATCAAAGCCATCGCAATTGCTCGCGGATACCTGGCTCCAACGGGGGTCGAGTTGATTTGCATCCCAGCATTTGTGAATGTTACCATCGATGGCGAAGACCGCACAGCGGTAAAACTCGTGGTAGAAACAAAATAATCACTATTTAAACCAACAAAACAAAAGCCCGCACTTTTATATTTTAGTGCGGGCTTTTTTGCTATACGCCTTGCTTCGCAATTGCCTTCGCTTTACTTGCGGTTAAAAATCGACATTATATCGTAAAAAGTGTCGTCTTCTTCCTCAAGGCTCACAGCCTGGCCTGGCCTGGTTTCTTTAAGATATTTACCTGAGTCATCACTATTCTTGCTCTCCAAATTGCCATTTATGCCAGAAGTAATCGGGTGTTTTTCGTTTTTATTATTAACAAATTTGCCTGCGTAGGCTAACTTTGGGTCGGATTTTAAGTTCGAGACATCGGAAAATCCCGTTGCAATAACAGTAACACTCATCTCGTCTTCCATATTTTCGTCAAAGGCCGCACCCCATATGATATTGGCCTCTTGATCTGCCTGTTCTGCAATCATTGTAGAAGCCGTTTCAATCTCATCCAGCCCAATGTCCGGCGAAGAAGTAATGTTTATTATAACTCCCTTTGCACCGTTTATTGCCGTCTCCAAAAGTGGGCTCGAGATCGCCATATTAGCCGCCACTTCTGCCTTATCCTTGCCAGAAGCTCTTCCAACACCCATATGTGCGTACCCAGCGTCCTTCATAACGGCAGTTACATCCGCAAAGTCCAAATTAACAAGGCCCGGCAACAAGATTAAATCCGAAATGCTCTGCACACCTTGTCGCAAAACATCATCTGCAACAGAAAATGCGTTAAGCAACGTTATCCTCTGTTCGCTGGCATATTTTAGACGTTCATTCGGGATTATCACCAAAGAATCCACGTGCTCCCTAAGGTTTGCTATTCCGTTTTCGGCCTGCTCCATTCTTCTTTTTCCCTCAAACGCAAATGGTTTCGTCACGATTCCAATAGTTAAAATGCCCATTTCCCTTGCAATTTTAGCAACAACCGGTGCAGCACCTGTTCCGGTTCCTCCACCCATTCCGGCTGTAATAAAGACCATATCTGTTCCTTTTATAGCTTGGGCGATTTCTTCTCGGCTTTCTTCTGCCGATTTCTGGCCGATTTCCGGTTTAGAACCAGCACCTTTTCCGCTTGTAATTTTTTCTCCTATTTGAATTTTAGTGCCGGCCTTCGAGCGCTGCAGAGCCTGCTTGTCCGTATTAACAGAGACAAACTCAACACACTTAACCCCCGAAGTCACCATTCTATCAAGAGCATTGCCGCCGCCGCCACCTACTCCTATAACTTTAATTTGAACTATATTATCCAAATTATTTTCCAACTCAAATGGCATTTAATGTACCTCCTGTTTTACAAATATCTTTCACACAAAAACCTACAAAGCATCTTACTTTTTAATTTAACACATTACTATAAAAATTTCAAGATATTTAATAAAATTTATTTCTTTTTTAGCACAAAAAATGAATTTTGTATACATTCTCACCATACAATTTGAGGTATTACCACTATCTTCAAATCAAATTATAATCATAAACGCACAAAATTAATATTCCGGGGCAAAATACGATCGGTTTTCTTCAAAAACTTCCGAAAGATCCAACGTTCCGCTTTCTGCCGCGCCCAACTTAGTGTTTATGATTTCTGCCGCCGTTTTTATTTTATAATCCATGTTCTCGTAAAAACCAAAATTTATCCTTATACGGCTGTCATAATTAGCCAAAAACAAATGCCCATTATTAAAGTCTATTTCAGTCGTTTTTTCAAGATTACTCGCTTTCATTTTTTCAATAAATTCCAATATCTTTTTCTCTACCGACTTATCCTTATATCTAATTTTTTTGCCGACCTCAAAGGATTCCAAATCTATCCCTTTTAAAAGAATTAGTCCCTCTTCGGGGGCATCCGAAACCTCCAAAACCTTGCCTTTGCCACTTATTGCTATGTACTCTCCGGCAGACTCTATATCGAATACTTTACTTGCCCTCTTTACATTTATAAAGATGGCATCCGGAAAAATTTTTTCAATCTCTACACAAGCCACGTCTACAATCGCTCTCTCAAGCCTTTTGCTAACAACTTTTTCGTCTATAAAAAAAAGATTGTCGCCCTGATTTATGCCTAAGTTCTCATAAACCGCGTCCCTTACCTCTACACCGATGTCATTGGTATTCACGTCTATATGCTTCACTCGAAAAAGAATCATCGAAGAAAAAAGCAAACACACAGCAGAAATCGCGCAAAATATCGCACAATAAATCAGCCGTGATCTTATTTTATAATTAATCGCCAAATCCACATTTTTGACTTTTGCTGTTCTTTTTTTCTGTTTAAACTTCTTCATAAAATCTTAGATCCTCTTTACATTCGCTCCCAAATGGCGTAGATTTTGTACAAAATTCTCATAACCCCTGTCCAAATGCTCCACTCCGGTTATAGTAGTTCTTCCCTCTGCGGCCATTGCGGCAATAGCCAAAGATGCTGCTCCTCGCAAGTCTTTTGCCTCTAAATTTTCTCCTCCTTGCAACTTATTCACGCCCTTTACCACCGCTATTTTGTCCATAACCTTAATGTCTGCACCCAACTTTATAAGCTCTTCTGCATGTTTATATCGATTTTTGAAGATATTCTCGACAAACATACAGCTACCATCAGAAATAGAAGCCAAAACCATAAACAAAGCCTGTGCATCTGTTGGAAAGCCTGGGTAAGGCTTCGTTACAATTTCTCTAATCGGTGCCAATCTTTTATTTCCCGCCAAAAGCCGCACGGATTCTTCGGCCGCACTCACATCGCATCCAATCTTCTTAAATACCTCTAACATACTCTGCATATGCTGTGGAACTACACTTTGCACCCTTATGTCTCCGCCCACAGCGGCAGCTGCTGCCAAAAAGGTAACCGCTACGATTCTGTCGGGGATAACCCTATGCTCCGCTCCAGATAATCTCTCAACTCCAACTATCTTAATCTCATTCTGACCGGCTCCTTCTATCCTTGCTCCACATTTTATCAAAAAATCGCACAAATCGCAAATTTCTGGTTCGCGCGCGGCATTGTTGATTATAGTTTTGCCTTTGGCCAAAACCGCCGCCAGTATGATATTCTCCGTTGCCCCCACGCTTGGAAGCGGTAGAGTTATCTCTGCACCTTTGAATTTGTCTTCTAGCTCACAAAACAGCATTTTATCTTGGTTTTCAATTTTTAGTCCCATCTGCGAAAGTGCTGCCAAATGCCAATCTATCGGCCGTGGCCCCAGTTTGCATCCGCCCGGAACACACAGCTCTGCTCGGCCCATTCTTGCTGATAGCGCGCCTAAAAAAAGTATAGATGATCTTATTTTTTTCATCATTTCTTTGTAGATCTTAAAGCCACAAACTTCGGTTGAATCTATTAGTACGCTATCTTTTTCTTTTAGGACTTTTGCCCCCAAGCTCTTTAAAATCTCCAGCGTGACGTCCACATCCGACAAATCCGGACAATTCTCAATGGTACAAATGCCATCGCAAAGGAGCGTTGCTGTTAATATTGGTAGCGCGCTGTTTTTGGACCCCTGGACCAAGACCTCGCCTGATAACCGCTCTGTATGTTCTACTACTAATTTTTCCACTCTGACCACTCCGTCCGGCACGTATTTTATCAGCGTTTCACTGATTTTATACTATGCCCTCTGGAATGTTTTTGTGAATCCGATTTTGTCGCGTTTTAGACGTTACCCGACTGTTTTTTTTATTATAGAATAAATCCGCTGGTTTGCGTCATATATGGCCATTTTCTTCGCATTTTTTTGAAATTCTCGCATAATTTCTGGGTGTGACAATAGCTCATTCACCTTTTTTGTGAGCAATTCGCCGGTTAAGTCTCGCTCCTCTATGACGCTAGCTGCGTGGTTATTCACAAGTGCCATTGCATTGTGGGACTGGTGATTTTCCGCAACGTTTGGCGATGGTATCAAAATAGAAGCTTTACCCTGCGCCTGAATCTCGCTCAGAGTGATGGCCCCCGCACGGCAGATAACCAAATCGGCCGCTGCCAAGCATGTTGGCATGTTTTCGATATACTCTCTTATGTCCAAATTCGTGTGCGCCGATATTTTTACACCTTTTTTCTCTAACTCCGGCAGAAACCACTGTCCATACTGCCCGTAAGCGTGAATATGCTGGAATTTATCCGCTTTTGTCGTCTCTGCAATTAAATCGGCCACAGCCTCATTAATTTTTCTTGCGCCTAAGCTGCCCCCAAAAGACAGCACCACCGGTCGATTGTCTAACATCAGCTTTGCTCTAGCCTCTTGCTGCGTCATTTGGGCAATTTCTTTTCTTATGGGGTTTCCGGTTATCTCTACTTTGCATCTTTTGTCAAAAAATTTTCGCGCCTCCCCCACCGCCAGCATCACGCACTCCGCTTTGTGTGCCAACATCTTTGTTGTTATTCCTGGAAACGCGTTTTGTTCATGAATTATTATTGGGACACCAATCTGTGCGGCTTTTCGCAAAATTGGACCACTCACGTAGCCCCCTGTGCCTACGCAGATGTCCGGCTTGAAGTGCTCAATTATCTTTTTTGACTCCACACTTGCAGTTACAACCCTTTTCAACGTTATTATGTTCTTTTTTAAGCCTGTCAAATTAAGCTTTCGGCTAAATCCAGAAATTTTTATGCCTCTAAAATCTAGCCCTGCCTGCTTCACAAGCCTTTCTTCCATCCCGCCAATAGCTCCAACATACAATATCTGTGCGTCTGGCTGAACTTCTCTTGTATATTCCGCCACAGCCAGGGCCGGATTTATATGCCCCGCTGTACCGCCGCCCGCAAAAATAATTCTCATCGTACTCGCCACTTTCGTTAGGTTTTTTCTATTTTTGACGTTCTGGATATCGACAAAACTATGCCCATCTGTACAAGAAGCATAACCAGTGATGTACCGCCATAGCTGAAGAATGGTAAACTTATTCCTGTGTTTGGGATGGTGTTTGTTACGACGAATATGTTCAAGATCACCTGCAGGCCGACCTGTGCCGTGAGCCCTATGCCTAGCAATGTGCCAAATTTGTCTTTAGCCCGCATCGATATCATAATTCCGCGCCAAATCAGCATTGCAAACAGAATTAGAATTATCAGCGCCCCGATAAACCCCAGCTCTTCGCAAACTACCGAAAAAATAAAGTCGTTCTGCGGTTCCGGAATATAGAGATATTTTTGCCGCGACTGTCCGAGCCCCAGCCCCCACAGGCCTCCAGACCCTATTGCATAGAGTCCCTGCTTTGTTTGCCACGTATCTACGTTTGGGTTACTTGTGAATGGGTCCAGCCATCCTTGCACACGACCATTTGCGTAGCCTAATTTATCTGTAAACAGCACTACATAACCAACTGCGGCCAGTGCTATTGCCAAGACCAGCCCAAACCATCGCAATTTTACCCCGCCGATGTAAAGCATTCCACCGGCTAACAGCACCACTATGATTAAGCACGAAATATGCGGCTCCAGATACAATAAAAACGCCGTGAAAGCTAGTATTATGCCGTATGGCAGAATCCCATATTTGAAAGTGCCCATCCTCTTAAAGTTTACCGAGATAAAGTGCGCAAACGACAGCACAATCGCGAATTTCGTTATCTCCGACGCCTGAAATCCGATTGGGCCAAGCGGGATCCACCTGTGGACACCGTTTACCATTGGCATGAAGAGCACCACAACCAGCAACACGAACGATATTCCCAATATGGGGAGAGCGAACTTGTGGAAGTGGTGGTAGTCAAAATAAGAAACTGCAATCATGGCGATAACTCCGATAACCGCCCAAATCAACTGACTTCTTATAAAGTAGTAACTGTCGCCATTTTTATAGTAATAGGCGTTTGGGTAAGACGCCGAAAACATCATCACAAGGCCAACTACGAGTACCGCCATGTTTATAAAAAAGAACGGCATATCTAGACCAGACCGCATGGAAAACATCTTTAGTTTATTTTTTACTGGGTTGAACCCCCTTGAGACCGTCGCTAAACCGCCAAATTTAAAGCCAAAATACGGCTTCTTTGCCTTGTTAGATCGCGCTTTTGCAGCCCTTGAGCTAGGCCTATTTTCTTGACATCCACTAGACCGTGGCGCTCTGCTGTAATTTTTGCTCATTCTTCTTGCCCCCTTATTGTCCCGAATCTTCGTGGTACCCATCAAAGTCCATACGCTGTCAGAATGACCGCTAATGCTCCCAGCACTACCGTAATTACATTAAACACGATGCAAATTTTTGCCTCACTCCAACCACAAATCTCAAAATGATGGTGCAGCGGGCTCATTTTGAAGAGGCGGTTTCCCTTCGTTACCTTAAAATACGCCACCTGCAGGATTACCGAGAACATCTCCAGCACGTACACTCCGCCAATTATCGGCAACATCACCGGTAAATCCAGCGTGAATGCTAGCGCGCAAATTAATCCTCCTAAGAACAGTGAGCCCGTGTCTCCCATGAATACTTTTGCAGGGTAAATGTTGAATATCAAAAATCCCAGACATCCGCCGACTAGCGCACCTGAAACTATACTAATATTAAATATATGTAGAAAATTCGATATCAGCATAAAAAACGTTGCACCGAAAAACGTGATCGACGTACACAGGCCGTCAATTCCGTCCGTTAAATTTACCGCGTTCACCATGCCAACTATCAGCAATGATGCCATCGGCCAATATAATACACCTAAGTCAACCCTGCCAAAGAACGGTATGGTCGTCGACGTTGCTCCAAGTCCCCCCTGCAACACTTCCGCGCAATAAATCGACAGCAGGTATGATCCTACAACCAAAAATTGCATGAGGAGCTTTTGCCCAGCAGTTAACCCCAAATTGCGCTTTCTTACCACCTTTACATAGTCGTCCAAAAAACCGATTGCGCCGTATGCTAGGGCCATCAAGAGGCCAGATACAGTTTTTTGCATTATGAGCGGTGGCTCTTGCAGGTGCAGTGTATTTTGGGCAACTAAAACGTAATACAACGGCATTATTATGAGAATTGTTGCGTATATTCCAATAACGAAAATTACTCCGCCCATTGTAGGGGTACCCTGCTTGTTTTCGTGCCACGATGGCCCGATTTTTAGTATAGTTTGGCCGTATTTGAGCTTTTGAAGGTACGGTATAATCTTCTTCCCTAAAAAATATGTGATTAAAAACGAGGCTACTATCGCAAAAATCACCCATATGTTTGCTATCATACCGCCTGCCACCTTTCTAAACCTGCCTTTTGTTGATTAAACTACTACAATTATAGCACATTTTTTGAACCTTTGCTCATGGTACGTAAATTTTCCTTTTTTCTAGTCACTGTGCTGCTCCGACTTTTTCTGTGAGAACGTCAGCGTTACCACTGTGCCGGGACTTACTTCTGTACCGGCTGCTACGTTTTGGCTTGCGCATACACAGCCCGAGCTCGACAGCGCCGCTCCTTTTATTATGATGTTCACTTTTGCTGCACTGGCCTCTCTGTTAGCTGCGGAGAGCGTCATTCCTGCAAAATTCGGCACTACTGCTTTGGAGTTCGCGGCGGAGTCATCTGTGTAGAGCACTATCTTTCCGCCTTTTGGCATTTTGGTCGAGACTTCTGGGACCTGCGATATAACCGTCTCGCCAGAGCCGTAAATAATTGGGTTTAGCTGCAGACTTATGGCCTGAAGTTTGGCCTTATCTACCGATGAGCCCACCAAAAATGGAACCTGTATGTCTAGGTTGGCCATTTCCTCGTCTGTATACTTTCTCTCTACTCCAAGGTACGGCAACGCGTCCTGCATAACCTTTGCGAACGTTGGTGCAGCCACAAACGCTCCGTAATAACTTGGCCCTTTTGGCGTATCGTAATAAATCAGCAAAATATACTGCGGGTTATCGCCCGGTGCAAAACCACAAAATGACGAGATGTAATCCATACCGCCCGGGCCACTGTCACCTATTTTTTGTGTTGTCCCTGTTTTACCGCCAATCCTGTAGCCTGGCACATAACCGTTCTTTGCACCGCCGTCAATTGCGTTCTGCGTTAGTAGTGCACAGATCCTTTTAGACGTCTGCTCTGAGATAGCCTGCCTTTTTCTCACGGTGTCAAAACTTTTTATGATATTCCCATCGCTGGCAACTATCTGCTTCACAACATGTGGTTTAACTATGTACCCTCCGTTTGCGATGGCTGCCGCTGCTGTTACCATCTGGATTGGCGTTATACCAAAGTTTTGTCCAAACGATGCCACCGCCAGATCCATCGGACCCATGTGACCATCTTTGCTAAAGAAGATTCCATTTGCTTCTCCGGGCAGATCTATGCCGGTTTTTTCGGTAAATCCAAACGCCTGGTAGTACTTGTAAAACCTCTCGGGCCCTATTTTTTGTCCAACCTGGATAAACGCCGGGTTACAAGAATTACAAAAGGCTCTTGCAAAAACCTGGCTGCCATGTCCGCCGTGTTTGTGGCACCGAATTGGTCGAGCACCTGGGAATGGCACAAAACTTCCGGTACAATTAAAGTTGGTTTTCTCGTCGATCAAATTCTCCTCAAACGCCATAGCCGTGGTGATTTGCTTGTACACCGAGCCCGGCATGTATGTGTCACTAACCAGCTTGTTGCGCCATTGCGCCTCCAACGCTTCCGCTTTTGCCTTTGCGCGCTCCTCCTCTGGCAGTGCTTCTATTTGGGCTTTTTTCCCCTCATCCGCAATTTCAAAGGGATTATTGAGGTCATATCCACCCTTTACCGCCATTCCTATTATTTCGCCGGTATTGACGTTCATCATGATAGCTCCGGCCCTGTTCATGACCTTATTATTGACGATTCCCTCTTCTAAACCCTTCTCCAAAAAGTGTTGAATCACTTCATCTATACACAAAACTAGATTATTTCCGTTTTGCGCCGGAATCATCTTTTCGTAGTCGAACGGCATATCCGTACCCACTGCGTTTCTTGCTGTGACCAATCTACCCGCCTGGCCGGTTAGGTATTCATCGTAGTAGCTCTCTAGCCCCGAGAGTCCCTGGCTGTCCGTCCCTGTAAAGCCAATAACGCACGCAGCAAAGTCGCCATACGGATAATACCGTTTGTAATCCTCCACCAGCCGTATACCCGTTGTTATTTTGTTTTCTTTCTGAAAGGCTATAATTTTATCTTTTACATCGCTCTCTACTTTCCGCTTTAGCACTGTGTAGAACGACTTTTTCTTCGCTTTTTCTAAGATCTCGTTCTTGTCCATTTCCAATATCGGAGCTAGCCCGCTGACAATCTTCTCGATTAATTCTGGGTCTTTCAAATAAGCTGGCTCCAGAACCACTGTCCAAACTGTTGCGCTTTGTGCCAACGGTTTCATGTTTCTGTCGTAGATCGTGCCCCTTTGTGCATTTATTTTTGTATCTTTTAACTGCTGTTCTGTGGCCATTTGCTGGAGTTTTTCGCCTTCTACAAGTTGTAACTTTACCAGTCTAAAGACGATTACTCCAAATCCCACGATGAGCAGCGATGCCAACACAAAAATTGACCTGCGCCACATTCTAATTGTGGTACCTTTTGCCATAACTTAGCTCCTTCACAAACGTCATGAGAGTCAAGACCCCAATTTCATCTTAACTCTCTAGCCTATCTTTAATATTTATTTATTTAACCCTTGTCTTATTCCCGATTTTCTGCTAGATCAAAAGATTCTCGTAACCCCACACTCTCTCTTCTGCGGTAGTTCTGCCTTGTCCTCTGGGTGCAGCCCCAAGCATTCCACCCGTCCAGAGTTATTAGGTACCATCCCCAGTGCAAGCGCGTGTTGCGTTACGTTTTCTGGTGAGAATTTTTCCTCTAACTTCATCTGCCACTGTGTATTCTCGCTTTTGCACTCTTCCAGCTGAGCAGCGTTATTATTAATTTGGGCGGTTAGTTCGGCCAGTGTTACTTGGTTTAGCAGCATTGTCCACACCACAGCAACACTTAACAAAAATGTTACTCCTGCAAGTAGAACCGTCGCTGGTTTTAGCTCGTTTTTTTTGCCTACGTTTACCTTTGCTTTTTTCTTTGGTAGCTTTAATATGTTATCTCTTTTTTCGCTCTCTGTTGCCGGTTTTTTTTCCTCAAACCGCGAGATATCATACGCGGCGCTTCTTTGCTGTAAAGCCATTTTCATCAACCCCCATCCTCTTGAACATCCTTAAGATTAAATCTTCTCACAAACCCGGAGTTTTGCACTTTTGCTTCGCGGGTTCTCCTTCACTTCCTGTGGCAAAGGCTCTATCACCTTTTTATTGACTAGCTTTGCCCTCGGCTTTTTGTTGCACACGCAGATCGGAAACTCTGGCGGACACGTGCATCCCTGGCACCAAGATACCATTTTCTTCTTGACGATTCTATCTTCAAGAGAATGAAACGTGATCACCGCTAATCTTCCGCCTGGTTTTAATATAGAAAACGCCGAATCTAAGCCCTGCTGCAATACATCTATCTCTCTATTTACAGCAATTCTAAGCGCTTGAAAGGTTCTTTTGGCTGGGTGGCCTTTTTCTCGCTTAAACCTTGCTGGTATTGCTGATTTTATCACTTCCACGAGCTGCTCCGTGGTCTCTATGGGCGCGCTCTGCCTCTGCCTTTCTATTGCGAGTGCTATGCCCTTTGCGAACTTTTCTTCTCCATAATTTTTTATGATCCCCGCTAGCTCTTGCCAGGGCAACTCATTGACTAAATCGTACGCACTCACGCCTTTTTGGCTCATTCGCATATCTAGCGGAGCATTGTACCGGTAGGAAAAACCTCTTTCTTTTGTGTCGAACTGATGCGATGAAACCCCCAAATCTAGCAGCACGCCGTCTATCTCTTTGATAGAAAGTCCTCTGACAACCTTATCCATGTTTAGAAAGTTTTCTTGCACCACGGTTGAATTTTTGTACTTTACTAATTTCTCCCGTAAAAACGCTATTGCATCTGGGTCCTGGTCAATCGATATCAACTTGCCGGACTTTAGCTTCTTTAAAATAGCCTCAGAATGCCCGCCACCTCCGGCTGTGCCGTCTATATAAACCCCAGACTCCTTTACGTTTAGCCCTTCTATTGCCTCCAACAGCAAAACCGGTACATGTGAAAACTCCATTTGCTGCCGTCCTTTCTACAAGTCGAGCGTGTCCATTGCCTCTGCAATGCTGTCTTGCGTTAGCACAGAGTTAAACTCTGCCCACTTCTTGCTGTTCCAGATCTCCACTCTGCTGGACGTACCAATAAACGTGACTTCTTTATCCAGCTCCGCGTGTTCTCTCAGCTGCTGCGGGATCAGAATCCTTCCTTGCTTGTCCGGCACAACCTCCGCTGCGCCCGAAAAGAAAAATCTCTGCAACCCCCTAGCCTTAGAGATCGGCATAGTTTTTATCTTTTCCACCAGCCGACTCCATTCATCTTGTGGCAAAACAAACAGGCAATTGTCGAGACCTTTAGTGATATAAAAAAGCGCACCTAAGTCGTCACGGAACCGCGCTGGAACCGCAACTCTACCCTTTAGGTCGATATTATGTTGGTACTCGCCTATCAACATAAGAGTCCCTCCAAAGTTTCGAGAAAATAATTTTAAACCACTTCTCGCTACTTTTAACCACTTTTCACCACTTGATGTTTTCATTATAATATGCTCATTTTTAAATTGCAAGCATTTGTGTAATTTTTTTTTGCAAAATTAAAGAAAATATTGTATATTATGTTTATAGGGTTAGGTTAATTTTCTATAAAAGAATTATTTTTATTTTGTGTATATTAATGTTACACTACAGTTTTATGCGGTATTTCGGGTGGATAATATGTAATATTACAACAACAAAAAAAATTTAAATTTTATTTTTATAAAAATTTTACTTACAAAAAAAGAGGAGACATTTTATGCACAATATGATCAGCAAAGTCCGCGCAGCTATTGATTCTTACGGTATGATCTCACAAAACGACAAGATTGCTGTGTGCGTTTCTGGTGGCAAAGATTCGGTGTTTCTTTTGTTTGCTCTAAATCAAATTAAAACCTATTATCCGCAAAAATTCGATTTGGTCGCAATAACTATCGATCCTTGCTTCGATAAGCGGCCTGCTGATTATTCTGATATCGAAAAATTTTGTACAAAAATAAATGTCCCATACATCATAAGGCGGACTGCGCTTGCTAATTTAATTTTTAATGACCGGCAAGAGTCGAATCCTTGCAGCCTTTGCGCCAGAATGCGTCGAGGAATGCTCCACGATATGGCGAGGGAGCTTTCGTGTAACAAGATTGCTTTAGGGCATAATTTAGATGACTGCGTTGAAACTTTTTTTATGAATCTTTTTAACTGCGGGAGTATTGGCTGTTTTTCACCTGTTACATATCTTTCGAGAAAGGATATTCATATGATTCGGCCACTTATTTTCTGCGAGGAAACTAAGATTGCTTCGCTTGTCATACGCAAAAATTTGCCGGTCGTTTTAAGTCGCTGTCCTGCAAACTTAAACTCTAATCGGCAAACTACCAAGAATCTTATCCTTAATCTTGAAAAAAATTATCCCAACCTTCGAAAAAAAATTATCGGTGCCATAAAGCGCGCAAACATCGATGCCTGGGGCAGCAAAAAATAAAAAGGTGTTGACAATCACGCTTTTTTATAATATAATAGTTTTCGTTCATTGTTTGATGGCGTATACGGCGGTATAGCTCAGTTGGCTAGAGCATTCGGTTCATACCCGGAGTGTCATTGGTTCAAATCCAATTACCGCTACCACTCTAGGATTAACAGTGTAAATCAATGGCCCGGTGGTCAAGCGGTTAAGACACCGCCCTTTCACGGCGGTAACACGGGTTCAAATCCCGTCCGGGTCACCAATTTAAATTTTATAAGCAGCGAATTTCGCATTAAAATAAGCTTGATGGGCAAATCGTTCACTCATCAAGCTTTAATACTGACATAAAGGCATCTTGCGGCACTTCGACTGAGCCTATTTGTCGCATACGTTTTTTGCCTTCTTTTTGCTTTTCTAGCAGCTTTTTCTTTCGGGTAATGTCTCCGCCGTAGCATTTGGCCAACACATCCTTGCACATTGCTTTTACGGTTTCTCGGGCAATTACTTTGCCGCCTATGCAGGCTTGGATTGGCACTTCGAAAAGCTGCCTTGGGATTTTTTCTTTCAACTTTTCTGCCATTTTTCTTGCTCTTTGATAGGCTTTATCGCGATGAATAATGAACGAGAGAGCATCCACCACTTCGCCATTTAGCATGATATCTAGCTTGACTAAATCTGACTCGGTATAACCTATGATTTCGTAATCAAATGACGCATAGCCCTTAGTTTTTGACTTTAATGCATCAAAAAAGTCATACACAATCTCGTTGAGTGGCAGCGCGTAGTGAATATCCACCCTGCTGTCATCTATGTACTTCATATCTTTGAAGACACCCCGCCGCTCCTGGCAAAGTTCCATGATGTTCCCTACATAGTCCGACGGAGCATAAATGTGCGCATTTGTCATGGGCTCCTCTGCCTTCTCGATCACACTTGGTTCGGGATAATTCGTCGGATTATCTATATAAACTACCGTGCCGTCGGTTTTTGTGAGCTTGTATATAACGCTTGGCGCCGTTGTTATGATGTCTAGACTGTATTCTCTTTCCAATCGCTCTTGGATGATTTCCATATGCAAAAGCCCCAGAAAACCACATCTAAAGCCAAATCCAAGCGCTACAGATGTTTCGGGCTCAAACGACAGGGAGGCATCGTTCAGTTGCAACTTTTCGAGCGCATCTCTTAAATCGCCATATTTAGAGCCATCTACAGGGTAAATTCCGCAGAAAACCATCGGATTAACCGCTCTATATCCCGGAAGCGGCTCCTTTGCTGGATTCTGCGTCGTCGTGACGGTATCCCCCACTCGAGCATCGTTTATAGATTTTATCGACGCCGAGATATATCCAACCTCACCCGCCACCAATTCTGGCCGCGGTTCAATCGATGTCGCATGCAAAAAACCGCATTCTACCACGGTGAACTTTGCTCCGGTTGCCATTAACTTGATCTCGTCTCCCACCTTGACCGTGCCATCCTTCACCCGCACATAAATCACAACACCTTTGTAGGCATCATAGTACGAGTCAAAAATCAGCGCCTGTAGTGGCTTTTTCGCATCTCCCACGGGTTCCGGAACTATTTTCACAACACTTTCGAGCACATCCTTAACGTTAAGCCCCGTTTTGGCCGAGATTAACGGGGCTTCATCCGCTGGAATTCCGATTATATCTTCGATTTCTGTTTTGACCCGCTCTGGATCTGCGCTTGGCAGGTCTATTTTGTTTATAACCGGCACAATCTCGAGCCCAGCGTCCACCGCGAGGTATGTATTAGCCAAAGTCTGCGCTTCTATACCCTGTGAGGCGTCAACCACCAAGACCGCACCCTCACAAGCAGCCAAAGACCGCGAAACTTCGTAGTTAAAATCGACGTGTCCAGGCGTATCGATCAAGTTGAATATATATTCTTTGCCATCGTCCGCCTTATATAAAAGCGTCACCGCCCGCGCCTTGATGGTGATTCCTCGCTCCTTCTCTAATTCCATGTTGTCCAGCACCTGCGCCGACATATCACGCGTGGCTATAGACTGCGTTAATTCCAGGATTCTGTCCGCCAAGGTAGACTTTCCGTGGTCGATGTGTGCTATGATGCTAAAATTCCTAATCTGCTCGCGTGGAAACAACACCTAAAATCACCCCAAAATACTTTACTAACTTGCTAATCTTATGATAAAATCAGACTTTTGGCAAATTGACCTTCAGAAGTTTGCCTCTTCTGCACCTATTTCTAAACTTAAATAAAAAGATAATTCCCACTGCAACGCTAACAAACGCCACTATCTGTGAAATTTTCAGGCCAACACCCGGCACAAATAGGCTGTCTGCCCTTAAAGCCTCAATAAAAAACCTCGCCGAGCCGTACCAAACAATATAGAGCAAAAAAATCTGCCCGTCGTAGCTTTTGCGGTTGATGCTGAAGAAGTGTAAAACTAAAAAGCCCACCAGACACCAAACAGACTCATATAAAAAGCACGGATGTACCGGTACTCCGCCAGTGTTCTCACTGATCATGCGAAAAATGCTCGCTGTTTCTTGTCCAAAGGCCTCTTGGTTAATAAAGTTTCCCCATCTGCCCACACTTTGGCCAATCAAAAATCCCAACGAAGCCAAATCTAGCTCCGCCATTATGTTAATTTTTTTCTTTTTCGCAACAAAAAGGCCACCTAAAATTCCGCCAATCAGCCCGCCATATATAGCAATCCCGCCCTCATTAATATACAAAATCTTGACAGGGTCTCTTAAATAAACATCGCCAGGGAAGAAAATAACGTAATATAGCCTTGCACCAATTATCCCGCACACAAACCCCACTATTGCTGTGTCCATCACGGCATTTTGTTTAATTCCAAACCGCTTACAATTGGCCAAAACGTAGCATAAAGCCAAAACAAACGCGATGCAAATGATTATCCCGTACCAATATATAGGCATGCCGCCCAGTCTAAAGGCAATCGGCGCTACTTTGAAATTTAAATTTAAACCCGGAAATTTAACATTATAAATTGTTGAAAACATACTCAATTTCCCTTTTTGTCCGGCATCGGCAACACTATAGATAGTGACGAGTTTTTGTTGTCGAGCTGATGCCTCAACCGGTCATTTACTTGATTTAACGTGGTGTTTGCAATGCATTCGACCGCGTGAAATAGCTCTCTGCCGGCAAATGACAGCTTCATCATTTTGTTCGCGATATTCTCAGCACTATTAAGCATAGCGACGTTTCGGCCATAAACCAGCTTTTTCGCCCTCTCGAAATCATCTTTGTCCACACCGTTTTTGTGAAGCTCCGCAATCGCCTCTTTTATGATTTTTGCCGTCTTATCGGGGTCCTTCGACTCCCCAGAGAAAATAACCGCCGCATAGCCATATCCCTCAAAATACTCATAGCCAAAGGAATCGTTTATCAAGCTCTCGTCCAGCAGGCGCTTATAAAGCCGCGACGACTTTGACGCCAGCACCTGCAAGATTATATCCGTCTGTACCAACTGCTCCTCGGTTATCGGATCTTTCCCGGCCTTCTCCTTAAACCCCAGCTGAAACATCGGCATTGCAATCTCGAAATGCTGCTCGGCCCTGTCTGTCACAATGTTATAGGGCTCTTCAGGGAAGATGCATTCCGGAATCTGCCCGTCGTTTGGTTTAACCAGCTCGTCCACAACCTCAAAAACCCTCTCCGCATCTACGTTTCCTGCAACACAAAGTACCATGTTGCTCGGGTTATAAAAGTTTTCGTAACACTTATGCAAATTCTCCGGCGTGATCTTAGCAATCGACTCCACCGTGCCTGCGATATCTACCTTCACGGGGTGATTGTGATACATCGCGCCAAGCAGATTAAACATCACCTGCCAGGACGGGTCATCATCGTACATTCTTATCTCTTGGCCGATTATCCCTCGCTCCTTTTCGACATTCTCCGGCGTAAAGTACGGTGACTGCACTAGTTCTAATAGGATTTTCATTGACTCCTCAAACTTCTCGGTGCAAGAAAACAAGTAGCAAGTCATGTCGAACGAGGTGTAGGCGTTGGCACAGGCCCCGGTTTTCGCATACTTTGAAAATGCGTCGCCGTCCTCGCTCTCAAAAAGCTTGTGCTCCAGGTAATGCGCAATTCCATCAGGCACCTGCATGATATCATTCTCTCCGCATGGCTTAAAACTGGTATTAATCGAGCCATATTTTGTACCGATTATCGCGTAAGTCGAGCTATGGCCGCTTTTGGGGTACACAAAAACCTTCAGACCAGAAGAATGCTCGACGCAAAAGTACTTGTCCCCCAGCCGGTTGCTCTTCACTTCTTTAAAAATCATCTTGCAACCTCCTCTTTTCCCACCAGCGCGTATACCGTGTCCAGCGTTATCAACTCTGCCGCGGCGGTCACCTGCTCCTTTGAGACCTTTTTCATTGCCTCTATGAGCTGTTCCGGAGCTAAAAATTCGCCATCGAAAACCTGAGAAAGATAAAAATTCTCAAGTCCGCTCAAAAAGTCGCCAATCGTCCGGTAACTGTTAGCTAAACTTCGCTTTGTGTCGTCGAGCTCAGCCTTGGTGAAGTTCCCGCTTTTTATCTCATCCAGCTGATTCAATATCTCAGCCTTCGCTTTCTCGAGGTTCTTTTGTTCTACCCCACTCTGAACCAGCATTATGCCTTTGATTCTATCATATTTTGCAGCACAATAATAGCACAAACTCAGCTTTTCGCGCACGTTCAAAAACAGCTTTGACTGCGGTGTTGCTCCAAACAGCGCGATAGCGACTCTGGCAGCCATTACTTCTGGGTCTCTCTGCGCGGCGTCTGTCCTAAAACCCATAACAAGTTTGCACTGCGCCACGTCTTGCTTCTCGCACCGGTCTTTAACTTTTTTTACTTTTCTGATTACCTGTGTCTCAAATTTGGCCACGTTTTCTCTTTTTATTTTAGAAAATGCCTCTTTAAACCCTACCAGTACTGACTTTTCGTCCAAGTCTCCAAGCGCCATAATCTCTATTTTGGCCGTTTTTAGTGCTGTTTCCCACGCTTTTGCGATATCACCTGGCGAAAGTGCTGCAACCTCCTCTTTTTCGCCCCATTTGCTTATCCCGAACTTCTCGTCCTGGCACATTATCTGCTCGCAACGAGTTTTTGCAAACGCCTTTTTGTCGCTATACTCCGAGTCTATAAGCTCGATGAGCTGGCGTTTTTCCTGCTCCACACTATCTTCTTTAAAGGTTCCGGCCTCTGTTTGCAGCGGGTCAAACAAAATGTCGCAGAGAAGCTGCATTAGGCTGCGCGATAAATTCTCCCCCTCCAGCGTAAACTTGTCGTCCAAAAAGGAAACTGCAACCGTGAGTGCCTGCATCTCGCCCATTTTATTTACGTCTGCAAAAAGTGAAGCTCCATAAAGCCTCTCCAGATGCCGGTTTAGGCTCGTAAAGTCGGGATATTTGCGGCAAGAATTGGTTAGTACAAACGGCAAAACCGCATAAACCGAGGCTGTTTCTTTCTCAAGAGGCAAAAACAGGGTTACAGAAATTCTGCCCGTTTTAAATCGATCATCTTTAATGGCGTTAAAGCTGACGCCGGGAGCAATTTCTAGCCGAGAAAATTTGCTTTGCATCTGCAATCCTCCCACTACAATCAAATTACAAATTTATTATACCATAAAATCTTGCAATTTATATCCCTCCACACACAAAAAAGCTCTTCCTAAATCAACCGCCTCCCTTGCGTCTGCGGTTTGACTAAACTAAAATTTATGCTAAAATTATATATTAACTGTCAAAAAAGAAACTTAAAATCTGAATTCAACCAAAAACACAGCAAAAGCGAGGTTTATCATGAGTACAAACATTATTACCATAGCTATGGTAGCTATTAAGGCTGCTTTGGCGCTTTTAGGTCTTATTATATTCGCTTCTTGTTTTTTGTCGATGAGAAACCAGACTCGCGGCAAAGGCGCTTTGGTTATTTTGCAAAATCCCAAGGGTCGGCAAGAGTATCCGGTTTTGTTTTGGGAAAATAGCCTTGGAAGGAGCAAAAGTTGCGATATTTTCGTTGACGACAGCGCTGTTTCTCGAGACCACGCTGTGCTTTTTCGGCGAAAAAAGGGCTGGTTTGTTTCAGACACCCACTCTAAGTCCGGCGTTTTTCTTAATGGAGAAAAAATCAAGGGCAAGGCAAAAATAGGCATCGGCGACACCATATCTATCGGCAACACTAAACTCGTATTGCGCAAAAGTTCTGACTCACGCGAGATTTCCTCTAATTCTGAGCCTGCGCTTACTACTCCTCGGCCGATAAATTCCGCCAGAAAGTTGTTTTTAGTCACATTGTTTTTCGCTCTGATTTTAACCCAAACTGTTATAGAAGGTCAGTTCGTCAACCTTTTGGCTATGGCTCCGGTTTTAGCTTTTATTGCCTTTTCATGGATGTTTTTTGCCATTTCGATATTCATCATAAAGCGACCTACCTTTGAGCTCGAGACTTTGGCCATATTTCTCTCTGGCGTGGGGCTAACGTTAATAAGCTACGCAAATCCCGACGAGGCCTATCTGCAGCTTGCGACAATCTGCATTGGCATGGTTCTGTTCTGTTTGATCATTTGGTTCATCAAAAATCCCGACCTTGCCAGCAAAATGCGGTTTCTTATAGCGATTTTGGCTATTGCGCTTTTTATTTTTAACCTAATTTTTGCAAAAGAGATAAACGGCGCTCGCAACTGGGTTCGGATCGCTTCGTTTTCCTTTCAGCCCTCGGAGTTTATAAAGATTGCGTTTATTTTTGTTGGTTCTTCTACCCTAGACGAACTGCAGACAACTAAGAATCTCACGGGATTTATCGCCTTTTCGGCTATATGTATTATTTTTCTTTTTCTTATGAAGGACTTTGGCACCGCTTGCGTGTTTTTCGTCACCTTTCTGGTCATCTCGTTTATGCGTTCTGGAAGCTTCCGCACACTGATTCTATCATGCTCCACGGCAGTTTTGGCGCTGTTTTTGATTCTAACCTTCAAGCCCTACATAAAGGATCGCTTTGCCGTATGGGGGCACGTTTGGGAGCACGTTAACGACTTGGGATTTCAGCAAACTAAGGTTTTGACGTACAGTGCGAGCGGCGGACTACTTGGTGTGGGCGTTGGGAATGGGTACCTTAAAAATATTTTTTCGGCTACTGGTGACTTGATTTTTGGCATGGTTTGCGAGGAACTGGGCTTGATCGTCGCTTTGAGCATCGCTTTAATTATTGCTGGATTTTCGTTTTTGGCCCGCAGGCAGAGCAGCAAGAGCCGGTCTACATTTTACTCGATTGCTTCTTGTGCTGCCGCAACTATGCTGGTTTTTCAGGCTGCCTTACATATTTTTGGCACTACCGACATTTTACCTCTAACGGGCGTAACTCTGCCATTTGTCAGCCACGGTGGTTCTAGTATGATCTCTTCTTTTGCACTTTTGGCGTTTATAAAGTCCGCCGATGAGCGTACCTATGCGCTTAAACGGAATTAACTCTCGATGTAGGTGAAGGTTTATGAAAAATACTCGGTCGCGCTCTATTGTGCTGACGTTGCTGAGCTTGGCTTTCTTGTGCGGAATCGGCCTCTTTGTATATCGGTTTACCACGTCGGCCAATTTGTGGGCACTTAGCCCGATTAACAAGCATTTTTCTGGGGCTAATCTTATGGCTGGTGGCGACATTTTAGATCGAAACGACGTTGTTTTGGCTCACAGCAAAGACGGTAAACGGGTCTATCATAAAGATGAGGCCATTCGTAAGGCTGTTTTGCACACAGTGGGCGATGACGCTGCGCATATTGCGACCTCTGTGCAGAATTTGTTCCGCGATGAGCTCTGCGGGTATAGCATCGTCTTTGGCACAGGCGCTCCGGACTTTCTTAAGCAAAGCAAGAATATCCGAGTGACCATAGACAGCGAACTTTGCAAGGCTGCCGTAACCTCTTTGGGCGGCCACAAAGGCGCTGTATGTGTTTATAATTACAGGACTGGCGAAATACTCTGTATGGTAAGCACTCCGACCTTTGACCCTTACCATCCTGACGTTGTTTCCAACGACAAGACTGGACAGTACGAGGGTGCATACATTAACCGCGTTGTTAGCGCATCCTATGCTCCGGGATCCGTATTCAAGCTCGTTACTAGCGCGTCCGGGCTGACTTTCTTAGACGATATTGAGCACAAAACTTACTCCTGCCAGCAAGTTGAGACTGTGAGCGGCAAAAAAATCACTTGCATGAGTACGCATGGCGAAATTGGACTGAAGAACGCTATGATGAGGTCTTGTAACATTTATTTTGCGAATTTGGCAATTGATTTGGGCAAGTCTTCTATGATGAAAACTGCGAATGCTATGGGCTTTAACCGCAACTTCTGTTTTGATCGAATCGAGACTAAAAAGAGCGTTTATGATGTCCACGACGCCGACAGTTGCAATTTGGGATGGTCCGGTGTCGGGCAGCACACCGATTTGCTCAATCCCATGCACAGCGTCATCCTGATGGGCGCCATTGCAAACGCTGGCAATGCTGTTTTGCCGCATATTATTGGCGATATTTTTTATTCATATGCTATTAAACCCGATGGCAACGGGGTTTTTGATAAGAGTACTGCAACAGAAACCCTGCTAAGCGAGCCTGTTGCTAGTAAGCTTAAAGAAATGATGCGCTACAACGTTACTGCGAATTACGGCGACTCGATGTTCCCGGGCTTAAACGTTTGTGCAAAGACAGGGACTGCCGAAGTTGGCGACGGCAAAGAGCCTCACGGGTGGATGATTGGCTTTGCTGCCAATGAAAAGGCACCGCTTGCATTCTCTGTTATTGTCGAGAACTCTGGATATGGCTCCAAAACTGCTGGACCAATTGCTTCTCGAGTCATGAACCTTGCTGCTAAGCAATACCTCAAATAGATTTTCGCTAACAATGCCTGCACCGAGATGCATTTGACATTTTTTCTGTTTTGTGTTATAATTAATTGATATTAATGTGAAAGTTGGGAGGTTTTTGTGTGGAGAATGTTTTGCAAACTGTTGATATTACCAAAAAATTTGCAAAAAAAACGGCTGTATCATCCGTGAATATGACTATCAAAAAGGGCGACATATATGGCTTTATTGGCCGAAATGGCGCCGGAAAAACGACTCTTATTAAAATGTTGGTTGGCCTTTCGAGCCCAACTAGTGGCTCTATTGAGCTTTTTGGCAGCAAACACTTAAACAAGGCTCGCCACAAAATCGGTACTGTTATTGAGGCTCCAGCTTTTGTGCCAAATTTGAGCGCCCGGCAGAATATGCTTATTCAGTGGAAACTGCTTGGTTCTAAGGATAAATCTATAATAGATGAAACTTTGAAGCTCGTTGGCCTTAGTGATGTTGACAGAAAAAAGGTTAAGAAATTTTCACTCGGAATGAAACAGCGCCTTGGCATCGCGATGACTTTGATGGGTAACCCTGAACTTCTTATTTTGGACGAGCCTACAAACGGGCTTGATCCAGAAGGAATCATCGAAGTTCGAAATATGCTTAAGCGGATCAATCAAGAAAAGGGCTTGACTATACTCATATCTAGCCATATTTTGGGCGAGTTATCTAAGTTGGCTACTCGATATGGCATAATTAATGATGGCGTTCTTATTGATGAATTCACTGGAGATGAGCTTGTTACTCGTTGCCAGTCCAGCCTTATTGTTAAGGTGAACGATGTTAACCGCGCATCTGAAGTTTTGAAAAGCGCATTAAATACCGATAAATTTACCATTGTTAACGAAAATACTTTGGAAGTTTTTGATTTTATCGATACTCCCGGTATTGTGACTAGTGCTTTGGCTAAAAATAATGTGGTTGTTGATTTGATTTCGAAGAAATCTGTTGACTTGGAAGAATATTTTATGAACGTGATCGGAGGCGATAAAAATGCTTAATGTTTTAAAAACCGACTTTTATAAGGCTTTTCGCTCAGTTTCTTTTTGGGTTATTTCTGTTCTTAATGTCTTGTTTATTTTGTTTTCATCTTTTTTGATGTTTTCTGTTTATGTTACCGCTCTAAATGAGCCTAGTGATTTCTCTGAGCTCATTCTTCAAAATGTGTTGCCTTTTTTTAAATTTATTCCTCAGTTTATCCCTCAGTGCACATTTTTGATCGGTATTTTTGCTGTTATGTTTGCTGTTTCTGAATTTAGCTATGGGACTATTAAAAATATCGCATCTAAGGGCTATCGGCGTGAGTTCATATATCTTTCTAAGCTTATAACCGCATTGGTTGTTGCTGTTATAAATATATTGTTGTCGTTTGCAACTTCTTTTATCACCGCGAAAGTAATGATAAATAACCGGATTCCAGAATTTTTTAATATCGATAATACATTTTGGAAAACCATTGGAAAATATTCCCTCCAGTTGGTAGCGTATCTCTCCATCGCTATATTTTTAGCTATGTTCTTCCGTTCCTTGGGCTCCTCGCTTGCAATATTCTTGGCTTTCGTTTTTTTAGAAAGCAGTGCAGCTGCATTAATAGATAAATTCCTTAAGGATGTTCTTAATCTAGAATTCACTGTTGAACCATATACTATTTTCGGTGCTTTTGGAGATTCTGAGCAAATTATTCGAGGCGTAATCGTGCTGATTGTTTATATCTCAATTGCAACTGTAGTCGGGACCTATACCTTCAAGCAGCGAGATATAAATTAGCCTTCCCTTTCATAAATAAATTTATATAGATAAAATATAGAAAGCTCTACAGGCCAAAAGTTGCGCCTGTGTAGAGCTTTATTTTTGTTTGATAAAATTCTTAATAAATCATAGCATATCTTTTTTCTTTAATATGTACGCAACGATTGCTACTATCACGCCGGTAAGAATCACCGGGAACCACCAATATTGCCTCTGAGTAAATGGCAGATATTCAACATTCATACCGTAGATTCCAGAAATAATTGTTGGTATCGACGACAAAAGCGTAATTGACGCAAGTACTTTCATAACTATATTCAAATTATTCGAAATTATCGATGCAAAAACGTCCATAGTGCTAGCTAAAATGTTCATATGTATGTTAGACATCTCTATAGCCTGCTTTACTTCTATTAGCACGTCGTCCAAAAGGTCGCGGTCCTCCTCAAACAGCTTTATTAACCGTCCTCGAGCAATTTTCTCAAGCGTCGCCTCGTTTGCCTTTAACGATGACGAAAAATAAACCAGTGACTTCTCTATCTCCAAAAGTTGAATAAGCTCCTTGTTCTTCATCGATTTTCTTAGCTCATGCTCTGCGTGGTCACTAATTTTATCAATCTGTTTCAAGTATTGCAAGTACTTAAGCGTCGCCCGCAAAATGATATGCAGCACGAACTGCGTTTTATACTGTGGGTAGATGTTTCGCACCACACCCTCGGCAAACTCGCCAATAATAACATTTTCGCGCAAACATAGCGTAATAACATTCGTATCCGTAATGATTATGCCCAGTGGAGTCGTATGATAAGTGATGCTTTTCTCACTTTTTCTCGCCACAGGGATATCCACAATAATAAGTGTATTGCCATTTTCGCAGTCTATATGCGAAGACTCCTCTTCATCCAAAGCCGACTTCAAAAAGTCCGGATCAATGCCAAACTCATCAATCAACTTATCTTTTTCGTCATCGTCCGGTGCCGTGCAATTTATCCAGCACTCGGGCTCATAGTCCTTAACCTCCGTAAGCTTGCCGTTCACATTTTTATAATAAGTCACCATGCGCTATCATCCCCCCAAAAATACTAGGGGAACATAAAACATCCGGCAGAGTCGATATGTTTCCCTAATAAAAAATATTTCGTTTTACAACACCGCCCGCAAGGGTTAGGGTCACCAGGAATCATATCTCCACCACCTTTAAAAAGCATTATTTAAACTGCCGCACAAACATATATTTTTGATTATACCATAAAGAGCTCACAATTACAAGCTCCGAAAAACATGCTGCACGCAAAAACAAAAATGCTCCAATCTCTAGTTCTGCTTAGAGTTTAGGGCATTTCAATATGTTCTTCTTTTTTCTACAACAAATTCCTAACTTTTCAATTCCTTCTTTGTTCTTAAATCAAACGTCGCAAAAAAAGCCGTTGTCAAACTTTAAGTGCCAGCAATATTTACATTTAGGCGGAGCCCCTTCTTTACGCCATTCTTCTTCTTTATAATCCAAAATCTTAAAGCTACCTTCTGGTTTTATGCATCTTGTTTCGGAGTTAACGTCCACAGCTACTCCGCCTGCCACAGAGGATAAATCATTTAATTCTAACCTTTCTCTTTTTAACTCTTCGCTCATTTTGCAACACTCCTATTCAAAAAATTAAACCTAATAATAAACTTTCCTTTTTAACGCGTTTTAAACAGAAAAGTACTCACAAAATCACTTTCTAAAGCAATTTTTATGAATACTTTTGATATTAATATAAGATTTTTAAATGGGCGCTGTGCATCAAACGTATAGGATTCTATGCTATTTTTAATAATCGAATCAAAATTTATTGAGGTACCCTTGATTATATTACATTATTTTTGTTTCGTCAATTGTAATATATTCTAAAGTTTTTGCGGTTTTTTTAGTCAAATATCACTAAGTTCTGTTAGCGGTGCGAATGTGTAGCCTTCGGATTTCCATTTATTTATTAATTCGTCTAATATTTCTGAGTTAGTTTTTGACGTGCTATGCAGCAGTACTATGGCTCCCGGATGTATCCTCGCCAGCTTTTCGAAGGCATGCTCTTTGCTTGGTTGTTTGTCGGTTAACCAGTCTACGTATGCCAAGCTCCAAAATATCGTCTTGTAACCCAGCTCGTGCGAATGCTTCAAGTTCTCTTCGTTATACTTGCCTTGCGGTGGTCTGTAGAATTTTAGCATATCATTGCCGGTTGTTTCTTTATACATCTCCTCTAGCTTCGAAATCTCCTTCTTAAACGCCTCCATAGCCGAAATCTTAGACATATCCGGGTGCGAAAAGGTATGGTTTCCAACTATATGGCCTTCTGCCTCCATCCGCTTTACTAAATCTGGGCTCGTCTTTATGTAATTGCCAACCAAAAAGAATGCTGCTTTTACGCCATTTTTCTTTAGTATGTCCAAAATAGTCGGTGTATAACCATTTTCAAAACCTGCATCAAACGTTAGATATATCTTTTTTTCTTCTGGGTTCCCCACATAATAGGCGTCATACTGCTTCAAAAATTCTCTACTCGCATTGCCTGTAGGAGCTTTGCCTTTTTCGCTAAAACTTAGTCCCCAGTTGTTATTCACGGCTTTCGACGTTACTACAGACTTATTGCTCGCCGACAAGCTGGTTCCAAGCACTGCAGAAGCAACCACAAAGCAGATAAACGTGGAAAGAATGATATATTTTCTTCTTAAAATTATTACCAATATGCCCACCGCCCCTTATATAGCTAAAGAATTATGCAGATTAGTCCGTTACATCCATCGTTTATTATTCTTTCGATTGTTTCTTTTATTTTTGTCCTGGCTTCATTTGGCATCCTGTAAAGCTTATTGTGCAGCCCTTCGTTTACCAACTCATAGAGCGACTTCCCGAATATATTTGATTCCCATATTTTGCCGGGGTTTTCCTCGAACTCTTTTAAAAGATAATTCACAAGCTCCTCGGACTGCTGCTCCGAACCAACAATCGGCGTAACTTCTGTAGTTATGCGGGTTTTCAGCATGTGTATAGATTGCGCGGAAGCTTTTAGTTTTATACCATATTTGCCGCCCTGCTTTATTATTTCTGGCTCGTCTAGCGAGAGCTCCTCTGTGGATGGCATGACTATGCCGTAGCCGGTCTCTTGTACATCGCTATAGGCCTGGCTAATTTTATTGTATTTTTCTTTTATTGTAGAAAGCGACAGCATACAGTCCAAAAGGTCCCCTTCATCTGCTAGCTCTAGTCCAGTTTTTTCTCCAAGCACCTTATAAAACAGATTCGGGCTTATTTCTACTGCGATTTTTGCGTTTCCCACCCCAAGGTCTATTGCTGTTGGCTTAGCGGCATCGATATAATCGCACGAGGTTATGTTGTCGGTTATATAATTTATTTCGCGGATCTTTCTGATGTCCTTAGAAAATTCCTCTATTGTCGAGTATACCGATTCTCTTAGCCAATGCTTCTTTTCTAGATTTGTCAGCCATTTGGGCATGTTTATTTTTATTTCTTTTACTGGGAACTCAAACAAAATCTGGGCTAAAATACGTTTTATCTCGTTTTCGTTTAGTTCTAAGCAATTTACCGGCAGCACGGGCACTCCGTATTTTTCTGTTAACGATTTTGCCAACTCGCGTGTTTCGTTCGCAACCGGATACATACTGTTTAGCAGCACAACGAATGGCTTTTTTATTTCTTTTAACTCATTTATTACACGCTCTTCGGCTTCTTCATACTCTTCGCGCGGGATGTCGCTTATGCTGGCATCGGTTGTTATCACTAGGCCTATTGTTGAATGATCGGTTATCACCTTTTTTGTACCTAATTCTGCTGCCATGTTAAACGGTACAGGCTCCTTAAACCACGGAGTCATCACCATTCTAGGTTGTTCGTTTTCTATGTACCCCAAAGAGCTCGGAACTATATACCCAACGCAGTCTATTAGCCTTACTTTAAAGCTTGCATTATCACCGATGTGCACCTCTACTGCTGTTTCGGGAATAAACTTTGGCTCAGTTGTCATAATGGTTCTGCCCGCTGCGGATTGTGGTAGTTCATCCACTGCGCGCTCTTTTTTGTAGCTGCTGTCCATGTTCGGAATAACCAGATTATCCATAAACCGTTTTATAAAGGTCGATTTTCCGCTTCGGACAGGCCCAACAACGCCTATATAGATGTCTCCGTTTGTGCGCTGCGCTATATCTTGATAAATATTTCTTTCCTCCAAAAGTACTTCCTCCCTAGTTTTCTATGTTGTCGTTATCTAAAATTTGTATCACATTGGTATGAAAAGCATGTTTCTGTCTTGCAATTTGTCCTCTTCTATGTCGTTTTCTTCTTTTATTTTCTCTACAGATGTACAATATCTGCGTGCAATGTCCCACAGCTCTTCGCCGGGCTCTGCATAATAGAGTGTTATTGCAGTTTTTTTATCTTTTTCTTTGGGCTTTTCTCCGTCTACAAATATGTCTGTTATCGACATGTACTTGTTATCGGCATACACGTTCGCGTTAACCTGTAGTTCGGCGATCATCTCTATTGTATTTCTGCCAATCAGCCTACATTCGCAAGATCTCAACGTTACATTATCCTCGCAAAAGTCAGGATCTGCCTCACCTTTTAGCCGATATCCATGCTCAAACTCAACCAGCCTTTCTGCATAAAAGGGAACTTCCTCACCATCCTTTGCCAAAATGCACACATTAATTTTGCCTTCAAAGTTAATTTGGCCCTCTTTAATAAAGCATTTTACATTTGTCATATCTCCTCCAGCGTCGATTAATTCTGTTATTCCGGGGTCTTCCACCTCTATGCTGCTCTTTAACGTGTAGGTTTCCTCTATTTTATCTAGCAGACTTGAGAGCGTCACTCTCTCGTACTTTGGCTCCGACTCGTAATCTATTGAGTAAACGTCGCTCAAAACGTCAACTTCTTTTTCCTCATATGCTACAGCAGACGCGCCTATTTTGCATTCAAAAGATAACAAATTGTTTTGGTCGCTATCGCTGGGCCGGATATTTATACTATGGTTCAGCACTTCCAAGTTTACGTCGCATGGACAATTATCCTGTACGCCCTCTATATCGATAATCTGGCTAATTGGAACGCTATGCTCCAATGTCTCTATGTTGCTGTACTCGATGTCACTGATGTAGACCACCTTTATGTTCGCCGTGGCATTTATCATGACTCTGTTTTGCAACGTTTTATAATCCAAAAGCTCGATGTTTACAGCCGTCTTTAAGATATACTCTATGTCCGGCTGCTTTGCACCTTTATCTATGACCTCTTCTATGTTAAAATACTGCTGCCCCAAACCGATTATATTGTTGCAGGTTGTGGATGCCTTTTTCTTTTCGATCCCTTCTCCGTCTATATCGCATACAACCGACTTTTCTTTTTTACACTTTACTTTTGTAAAAATCGAAAAAGCCCCATGAATATCGAGTCTTCTTGGCGTTACAGCTCTGCAATTAACATATTCTATTTTTACTTTTGTTAAAATTATGGCATCCTGTGGCGAATTTTTTAGATTTATAGAAACAGAAAATGGGCTTGTATGCTCGCAACATCTAATCGATAAACTCTCTTCATCCAAGTATATCAAGGAGATACCCGCGTTGCCCTCTATGTAAAGCTTGTCGCCGGAGATATTTCTGGAACTTATTTGTGGACAGATCTGGCATTTCAAAATCTTTTTAATGTCTGGGCAATAGTCCGGCAAGCTAAAGTCCAAGTCTACAGGCTGCTCCACAACACCATCAAAAATCGGTTCACACACGTTCAACGCTTCTTTTTTGACACTATAATCCATAGATTTAACCTCTCTTATTATTTTTCTATAGCTAAATCTATTCTTCATCTGTCTCTTTTATGCCTCCTGTTTGCTCTTTAATATTCCTTTTTGCAATTTTCACGTTTTTTCGGGCACTTGTATATAATAAATTAATGACGTAAAAAATCTTATAGCCACACTAAAACTGGCGGTGAGTTGCTATGAATTGCTATTGCAAACAAGGTAAATTAGCTCTGATTTTTGTGTTGGGTCTCACTATATCATATTTAGTTCCCACTCAGTTTATCGTCAAGATTCTTGTTGTTATCTCCATCATCCTCGCTGTTTCCCTAATCCGGTGCTAACCTTGAACGATTGGAGGGTCCTTTTTTATGAAGGTTGTTGTTGTTAAAAGCCCGAAAGTACTCGGTTTTTTATTGCGGAAAATTTTCAAAATTAAAAAAACCGAAAGTTAAAAGCACATATAAAAAACCATCTATTCTCAAGCTTACTTTTAAAACAAGCAAAAAATAATAGTTGCGGCCAAGGGGCTCATTGCCTCAGTCGTAACTATTTTGCGATTTTCTTTGTATTAATCTTTAATTCTATACCTTTAATATGTATGGTCGCAGATTTCCTTAATTTTCTCTCTTAAATTTAAAAAATCCTTAAATGCGCCCGGTTTGTTTACTGGGTTTCGCAGCAATGCCGCCGGATGCAGCGTAGCCATTATTGTTGTTCCATTTTTTTTAAAAAAGAGCCCGTGCTCTTTTGTTATTTTTATATCCGGCTTAATAAGCTTCATAGCAGCTATCCTACCCAAGCACACGATTATTTTAGGTTTTATGAGCGCGACCTGATTTCTCAGCCATTCTATGCAAGCCTCTTGCTCGGCTTCTTGCGGGTCCCGATTTTGCGGAGGTCTGCACTTCACAATATTAGCAATATATATATTCTTATGCCGGTCCAAATCCACCGCATTCAACATTTTATCTAACAACTTGCCACCTCTGCCCACAAACGGTTCCCCCTGCAAGTCCTCATTTTCGCCGGGGCCTTCTCCAATAAAAAGGACTTCTGCGTTTTTGTTGCCTACTCCAAAAACAACGTTATGCCGTGTTTTGCAAAGGTCACATCGCTCACAACGGCTACAGTCCTGCTCAAGTTCTTCAAAAGATTTATACATACCGCAATATTCCTTCCTTATTCTGCCAAGTTAGCATGATTCTTATAATTAATCAAATCAAATTTTTCGCGCATAATCTGCAAAAACTGATTTTATTATATCAAAAGCTTCCCTTCTTGTAAACTTTCAAACGGCAAGTGAAATTTTATATCCTTTTAGCTACCACCACGAAACGGCCATTCTTTATGGAATTCTCACAGGTGGACAGCGTAATAAATTCGTCACCGTACGCTGCTTCAAGGTCTATTGCGTACATTGAGAGGCACTTTATGTTATCATAAAAATAATTGAAATCTTCTTCGTCTTCGGCATTGTAAAATCGATAATACTTAAACACGTTGTCGCTCATATTGTACACCTTAGAGATGAACACCGATATCACCTCGTAAACCTGGCTTCCATACAAGGTGTCAAACAAGACATACCTGTGAGAATTGTAAAATTCACGCGATTTATACTTTATGAGTGCACCAAACATCGAGCCATTGTTCATGTTGTGGCCATGAAAAATCAAGTTTGTATCCCGCGGATTCAGGCTACAGTGCGCGTCAATAAAGATGCTGCCGTTTATGTCCTTATTTTTATAAAAATTTTTGTATAAATAAAATTCACCGTCGTTCTTAGTATACATCACCGGGTAATCTATGCTCGTACCTTCTATCTTTATCCAGCCTACCACATCACTGTTTTTCTCGTATACCGGTCTCATATTTGGCAACATTACTGGGGATCCCCGCTCATCCACAATGGATTCCGCAGCCGAAATTGGCTGGTTATTCGCATTCTCCGCTTCTTTGCTTATGTTTTTGGTAGGTTGATTTGCATCCAAAACGGTTGCTTCTCTGTGTGGAACCTTTGGCGCATTGCCGTAAGACGAAAATATCGCGCTCACTGCGCAAAATATCATAACAACCCCTGCCATTATCGTCGCCAGCTTTAAAAAACTTTTTTCATCCAAATCTTTCATCTTATTCACAAATCACCATGTCCTTAAAACTTGATCTGCCAATACCACATAACAATTGAGTACAGGAAACTTTCTCTTTTCTCCTGTACTCAAGCTTCGTCATATTTAAATTATCCTAGCATTAGATTTACAGATTTATTACTTGCTTAAAAGCTTCTTTTTTGTTGCAATGATTATCGTAAACACTCCCACTGTCAAAAGTAAAAGCTCTGGCAGGATGGATGTTTCGTCGCCTGTTTTTGGCAATTTATCTTCTTGGTTAGCCACAGGTTTTTCTTCTGGCTTTGTGTCTACTACGTTTAGTGCGAACTCTGCTGTTGCGTCGTTGTCAAAGCTAAACGTTAAGACGTGTCTTCCCACTGGCAATTTCTCTAGAAATTCCCGCACCTGCAATGTTACCGAGACCGGATCGCTTCCATTGTAATTCAAAACGTAGTCTCGCCCTACTTGCAGCGCCCTATTGCCCAATCGAATCTCCGAAAGCGCACTGCCATTTGGATTTACCGATACTGTAATTTCTGTATGCTCCTTGGAAGCAGTATATTTGTCAAAGGTAGAAGACTTGGGCTCAAGCGTAACCTCGTTGTATAGACGTATATAGTCATAACCATTTGCAGACATAGCTTTAACTATCTCACTGCCCTTTGTTTCTTTCAGCTTTGTCGCTGTAGATGCTGTCTGGCCGGCCATTGCTGTCCATGTAGCTGTGTCGTCTATTGTCAAATTTGCCGGATTTATCGCATTTGTGTTTCCTAACGCCTCTATTGAGCTGCCTTTGTTTATAAAGATGTTTTTACCGTTCACAGCCGAAATTCCATAAGGTGAATGTCCAGCTGAACCCATTGCCTTCACGCTTGCGCCGCTTATAGTTATATTTTCTGCGCTATAAATTGGGACTCCTGTCGAGTTCGCATTTGTAATGGACGAATCTATCTTTCCGCCAGATATCGTTATAATTCCCGTTGCATCTATGCCGTTTCCGGTTGCACCAGCGTTTTTCGTCATTACCGCACCTTTTGTCATGTTAAATGTTCCTGCAGCCTTTAGTGCTGCGTTTGTCGTAATTTGGTTTATGTCAAGATTTCCATCCTTTATTGCAACATTACCCGCTGCTGTTATAGCATCGGCCGCACCGCTTTGCGTTATGCTAACATTGCCGTTTGTTAATGTTATATTGGCAGCGGAATTCACAGCTGCAGCACCTGCAGCTTGTTTTAGCGCTATATTTGCAGTTGTTGCAAAATCTATGTTACCTGTAGTTGTTGTAGATATAGCATTACCTGCGGTATTTTGGCTGATGGTTAATGTGCCAGTGCCGCTAAACTTTATATTATTGCTTGTCGCCGCGATTGTACTCTTGGTTGAAGTTATGGAGTTTGTCCCAACCAAAACGATTTCTAGGTCTCCGTTGCCTCCTGTTGCCGTCACTAAGCCGTTATCCGTTGTTAGATCTACGCCATCTAGCGTCAAAACTCCATTACCACCAGTTGTGGAGTAAGAAATTGTTCCTCTACCAGCGCTAGCAGTACCTGTACTATCTTTATAACCATGAGATGTCGCGTAATTCCTGCTTTGTCCGTCTGTAATTTGTGTTAACACTCCATCTGCCGCTTCTGGTAAAATGCTTACAGTGGTCGGTACCGCAGACTGCGCTATGTGCCCCGGGCATACCATTCCAAACAAAATTGCCAATGGTAAAAGTCCTACAAACATTCTTTTTATCGTTTTAGACTTAATTAAACTCATTATTCATTCTCCTTTTTATAAATTAATTTTTAATTTCTTCTTATCCATATTTCTATCATTTACTTGGGTTCAATAATTATTTTCTGTACCCACCCCCTAAATTATTCTTAATACATTAAAATTCGTTTTGATAAACAGGAATTTAATTATATTTTTAACAAAATTTAATTTTATAGTCATGTAATAATATGTAAAATTTAAACTTTCATAAAAAAAGGCGTATAACACAGCTCAAAACTTTACCGTGTAATACGCGCTAACTTAAAGTTTACCTTATCTAATTAAATTTAAATTACAAAAACTTAAATATATCCGCTGGTATATTGGCAACAAACTTCACATTGTTTTCCTCCACCAATCCAGTAACGTCTGCACTTAGCCAATTTACCAGAATGCAATCTATCCCTGCGTTTTTAGCTGTGGTTATATCCGTTATACTATCACCAACATAGATAGTTTCCTGCGGCAACGCTCCATTTAGCCGCATTAATTCGTTGGCAGCATACGGGTCCGGCTTAGACGGCCGGCTTTCTATATAGCCCAAAATTCCCGCAAAATTAATACCTGTAAAAATATTTGCACAAAGTTCCTCGGCTAAAAATTGCGATTTATTTGTATTTATCGCAATAGAAAGGTTTTTATCTTCATTTAATTTTTTCAAAACATCTAAAATGCCAGCAAAAGGCTTGGTATTGGGCTTAGAGTCTGCCAAGTACACTTCTCGATATTTCTCCTTTAATTTTAAGAGCATCTCATCCGTTCGATCTTTTTCCTGCACCAAATTGCTGAAAATTACTTCCAAATTGCCGCCAACCATATGCTTATATTCCTCAAGCGGGTACGTTTTTAAGCCAAAATGTTCCAAAACTTTGTTAAAGCACCGTCCCGCATCAACTATTGTATCTATCAAAGTGCCATCCAAATCAAAAATAACAAGCTTTTTCATAATTATTTCCCCGCCTTTGCCTTCGCAGTTTCAAAGCGCTGCACTAGCAACTGCATTCTGGCTCGGTCTTCGTTCGCCATCCTGTCATAAAATTCGCATTTGTTCTGCAAATACAAAACTTCAAATTCCATAGCTCTTAAAATACCGGCCTTCAGACGTTCTGCATTATCATCGTACTTGAACACAATTTTTCTGGTCTCAAATTTATCCGCAAGTCCCTTCATACCCTTAATAAAGTCAATCGCATCAAACGAGATGCCTCCACCAAAGCCTACCACAACTCCGGCGGCCTTAGCCTTTTTAGCAAAATATTGTGAGGTTTCAAAAACTTCCTCACCATTTATTGCGTCCCGTGTGAGGCCCATTGAAGCCGAAAGATCTACCCTTCCGATCGAGATAGTATTCAAAAACCCGGCTCCCTGATCAAGTATTTCATCAAAATTCTGCTTGCAAGTCTTCGTTTCAGCATTTATAATCCACTCAATATCCGAAACTTCTGGCCCATAGACCTTTTTAGCAGCCCCAACAAATTTTTTCATCGCAAAAGGGCTCTCAATCATCGGTGCCATAATTCCACTTGCGCCTAAAAGTCTGCACTGGTCCAAGTCTCGGACAGCCTCACAGCCCCCAATTTTTATAAATAGCTTCATATCCGCACGAAAAACAAGCTCATTTAATCGGATAAGCTCGTCCTTTCGAGACCCTTCCGCCTCAAACTCCGCCTTAACGGCCAAAACGTTGTTCTCAGCCTTAAGGCGTTTTAAAAGCTCCAGCATCCTAGTCTCCAATTTGTTCACAATAAATCCTCCTAAATCAACATACGCAAATTTCGAGTAAAATCAAAAGCTCTACACAAGATTTTTTAATAAATACAAGTATATCACAAAACCTGAACATTTTAAAGTCCAAGTTACAAACTTTATAACAGTACCAACATTAATTGGGAGACACATAATATTTACTTATGACCGCGAATATGCAGCTCGTTAGCGAGATCTGCGAACTGTTTTATAGATAAATTTTCGGCTCTTTTAGTTGGCAAAATATCTAGCCGCTCAAAGATTTCTACAAGCTCAGGTTTTGATACTTCCATAGCGTCTCCGCCGGTTAGCGCATTTATTACTGTTTTTCTCCTTTGCAAAAAGGCCATTTTTATCACCTTAAAAAACAGTTCCTCGCTTAAAACATTGCACGGTGGGTTTTTGCGGACGTTTAGCCTGACCACAGCTGAATCTACCTTTGGTTCCGGCATAAAGCTCCCTTTTTTTACGCTAAACAAAAGCTCTGGCTCGGAGTAATAGTTCACCGCAAGACTTATGCTGCCGGTTTTTCTATTCTCTGCCCCGGCACATAGCCTTTGTGCAACTTCTTTTTGGACCATCACTGTTATTGCGGATATCTCCAGCTTTTCCTCTAGCAAGCGCATCAAAACTGGTGACGTAATGTAATACGGCAAATTTGCACATACAACCACATTCATGCCCGAAAATTCAGTCTTTAGCAGCTTTTTTAAGGCCACCTTCATTATGTCGTCGTTTATGATTTTTATATTATTAAAGCCCGAAAGATTCTCATGCAAAATGGGAATAAGCCTCCTATCGAGCTCTACTGCAACTACTTTTTGCGCTCTTTTTGTTAGCTCGCAGGTTAGCACGCCTATTCCGGGGCCTATTTCTAACACTCCGGTATTTTCTTGTCCGGCGCCACATAATTCCGCCATTTTGGGACTGACTGTTGGATTTATCAAAAAATTTTGCCCAAGTGCTTTTGAAAAGCGAAATCCGTATTTTGCTAAAATCTGCTTTACTGTGCTGATATCAGATAACTTGCACATTTTGTTTTCCCCCGACGCTCCTAATAACTCGTTGTTTTCATTATTTAAACTCTTTTTTACATTATAGCATAATTTAAATTATGCCAAAAGATTGCTTCTTGTAGAAAAATATTTTATAATGGTCTTATTTGGGAGGCAAGTTTTTTATGGAGAGAATTAATAAAGAAAATTACTATCTAGACATCGCTCAAACTGTGCTGGAACGCGGAACTTGCATGCGTAGGAATTTTGGTGCTATCATAGTTAAGAACGATCAGATCGTCTCTTCGGGCTATACTGGCGCACCTAGAGGTCGCAAAAATTGCTCCGATGTGGGGCACTGTACTCGCGAGGTTTTAAATATCCCTCGTGGGGAGCGTTATGAGCTTTGCCGGTCTGTCCATGCCGAAGCTAACGCCATTATTCATGCTGCCAGAAACGATATGATAGGCGCCACCTTGTATTTAGTAGGTAGAGAGGCTTCTTCTGGCGAATATGTTAAGGACACTTGCTCTTGTTCTATGTGCAAACGGCTCATTATTAACGCTGGTATCCGGTTTGTTGTTGTTCGTATTGATAAAACTAATTTTAAGACTATTGACGTGGACGATTGGGTTGCGGATGATGAATCTTTGGTTGGGAAAATGGGATATTAGGACTGTTTACTTTTTAATCTTGTAATGTGTAATGGGAGATTTTTTATGAATCCTGGGTATAAATTGGGTTTGCGAGCTATTAAAACTGCTATTTCGGTGTTTTTTTGCCTTTTGATCGCGCTTATATTTAATCGGACTGATACTTTGTTCGCAAGCATTGCTGCTATCATTTGCCTACAACCAACTTATAATAAAACTTTTAGCTCGGGTTTACAGCGCTTGGTTGGGACTTTGATTGGCGGCGTTGTCGGGTATTTGATTATTTTGACGATTTATAAGCTGCCGTTCAGAGAGGTTACCACCTTGTTTATTGCACCGTTTTCCATTCTTATAGTGATTTACATCTGCAACGTGATTAATCAGCCGGCATCTGTTAGCATTTCTTGCATCGTTGTTTTGAGCGTTGTTATGTGGCCGGACGGAAATATCTCTACCGCTTTTATGTATGTTATAAACCGTATGCTCGATACTAGCATGGGCATTATCGTTGCGATGCTAGTTAATCGATTTACTTTTACTAAGCGCAGCAAAGATGTTGCAAATCGTCCACACGACTTGGGTATAAACCGGCACAATTGCTAGTATTTTGCGGGTTTTGCTTTGCACATTGACTTTGTTTTTGAAGTGTTTTATAATTTTTTTGATTTGTTTAAAATTTGGGGACTGAGGATTACATGAAGATTACTAAGGCTGTTATTCCGGCGGCTGGTCTGGGCACTAGGGTTCTGCCTGCTACAAAGGCTCTGCCAAAAGAGATGTTGCCTATTGTGGATAAGCCTGCTATTCAATATATTGTTGAAGAGGCTGTCGCTTCGGGGATTACAGATATTTTAATAATTACAAACCGCGGTAAGGAACTAATTGAAGATCATTTTGACCGCTCACCAGAACTTGAACGTCGCATCTTAAGTTGCGGGAAAACCGATTTGGCTGATGATCTTGCTAAAATTTCTAAGCTTGCTAATATTTATTTTTTGCGCCAAAAGGAGACTTTGGGGTTGGGGCACGCCGTCAACTGTGCTCGCTCTTTTGTTGGGCACGATACTTTTGCTGTTCTTTACGGGGACGATGTCATTATTGGTGACGATCCGGCTTGTGCTCAGCTTATTCGAGTTTATCAGGAATTCGGGCGCGCTGTTTTGGGGATTAACAAGGTCTCGGCCGCGGATATCTCTAAGTATAGCTCTTTGAAGGTTGAGCATATTAAAGAAAATATTTTTTCTTGCACAGATATGATTGAAAAGCCCACAGATAATCAGGTTATGTCGCTGTACTCTATTTTGGGCAGATGCATTTTGACACCAGATATTTTTGATATTTTAGATACCATAAATCCCGGCGTTGGGGGGGAAATTCAGCTAACCGACGCTATTAAGGTTCTTGCAAATACTGTGGGCGTTTCGGCTGTGGAGTTCACCGGGGTACGCTATGATATGGGCAACAAGTTGGGCATTTTAAAGGCTTGCATTGAGGTTGGGCTCAAACATCCGGAAATTGGATCTGACTTCAAAACTTATTTGAAAGATATTGCTAGTCGCGTTTAGGGCGTTTTAATTGATAAAAGGACCACCGATATTCTTTTGGTGATCCTTTATTTTTGCTTTTATCCTAAAATCTCTTTCGGGTTTATAAATTTTCCATCTTTTTTTATGGCTAAGTGCAAATGATATCCATCGGCTGCCTCGCATGGGATATCATTGATCGATGCTATTTCTTGTCCGGCCTCTACTGCATCGTTTGCGTTAACTAAAGTTGTTTCACCCAAGCCGGAATAATACGCCACAAAGCTCCCCTCGTGCTCTATCACCATTGTCGTGCCGTATAACGAATCGTTATATATTTCCTTAACTTTACCATTTGTAATTGACTTTACTTTGCTTCCTTGCTCGGCTGCTAGGTCTATTCCCTCGTGTACGCGCCAGTCATTCAACGTTTTCGAAAATACCGGGTTTTCTCCACTAAAGTCTTTTATAATGTCCTTCGACGTCGGGTAAACAATGGTTCCGCTCGCCTGGGCATTTACCGAAACACTCTGCTGCGAATTCGACTCCTGTGCTGATCCCGATCTACTCATTTGTCTCGATTCAGTATTAGTGTTGTTTGTTGGCTTTCTTGCTGCATTTTTGGACGAATTCTCTGTTTTAACCTTATATTTTTGCGAGATGTTCGATACATTTACATCATCATCCGGCCCAGCAAAGCGCTTTATGCTGTCATAAGTAGTCCATCCGGCCACCCCTACAGCTAAAATGCAGATCCCCAATGCTAAGTAAAAATTGATGCCTTTCTTTTTATTTTTTTCTTTCATGTTATTTATTTTTATCTCGTTCATTTTCAACAGCACCTCCGAGTATATCTTTACCGGAAAAATGCCGTTGTATGCACCATAAAATAAAATTTTTGTTAGATAAACAATCCTTTATACAGCCTCAAATCAATCAAACGCAGATCATATCTTTAAACTTTTCGAAGGTCTTCTCACCGATGCCCGAGACATTCTTTATCTCCTCAATATCCGAAAACTTGCCAATCTTGGTCCTATAGTCTATAATCTTTTTTGCTGTCGTCGGACCGATCCCGTTTAACTTTTCATCCAGCTCCTCCGCCGTTGCTGTGTTAATGTTCACCTTTAAAGAATTGCTACCTGCACTTTCAGCGTTATTACCATTAGAAGTGCTCAAATTTATACCAGTTTCGGTAGTATAACTTGTGCTGTCTGCCGCGCTACCTTGCGCGTTGGAGTCTACATAAATCACTGAGGGAATCGATATCGTAGGAATAAAAAATGCATTATAAAATAAAATTCCAGCGCATAGCACAAGCGCCACAATAATCAATATTTTTTCGTAATTGTACTTTAAATTCATGACTCGATTCCCCTAAATATTTTATTTTTCTACAACAAATTTTACATTATAATTCTAAAATTGTAAACTAATTTAAAGTCAAAAAATAGGTTTTCCCACGAATATTATCTTTTTAACTTTGCAAAATATTTATATCCCGAATTTTTGTTTACTATTTGTATAATGCACTCTACAAAACCACACATACCCTAGATAAATCCAAAATTTTATCCGCAAATTTCCGATAATAATCCGCTCTTCATTTTCAAATAATATTAGTGCAAACGCAAATAATATCTGTATTTTTGAAAAGGAGTGAATGATTATGGCTAAGAATTCAGTCGTTGTCCCAGAGGCTCGTAAGGCTCTTGATAAGTTTAAGATGGAAGCTGCTAACGAAGTCGGTGTGAACCTTAAAGAAGGTTACAATGGCGAATTAACTTCTCGAGAAGCCGGTTCTGTTGGTGGCCAGATGGTTAAAAAAATGATAGAGCAATACGAAAACAACATGAAGTAACTTGTTTAAACATATTGAGAAGCCCTCATTTAATCACAATGAGGGCTCTTTTTTATTTCTAGTGATGAATTTTTAGAACATCGCGGGAAGGTCTTTTGCTGAATAATATTCGGTACCGCTAGCGACGTCGAACTTAACCTTGTAGCGGCCGGCATCGGTAGGTGGGCCGTCTAAGAGCGTTGTGCTACCGTTTTCAACTTTATAGTACTTTACGGTTACAGTGCCCATGCCGGTTATGCCCGCTTTTGGTGCAATTGTGATGGTCTTCCCTTGTCCGTCATAATCCAAGTCATCCGGAAGGGTGAAGGTAAAGTCGCTGCTGCGTGGCATTTTCTTCAGATCAGGTATTCCTGAGTCTAAAAACCACATCTCATTTCCGTTTTCGTCAACCATTTCAATAAGTTTCTGTTTAAATTCAGCTGTGGTTATGCCCTTTACTGTTTCTGTATCGCTCTGGCCGTAAACTGCACCTATATCTCCGGCAACTTCTTTGTCGTAGTAGCTGTCGCTGATAGTACAAGTATTTGCCACAAGCCCCTTAACGACGCAACTTTTGTCTGTTGACGAATAAGCATAGAACTTGCTTGTGCTAAGACAATTTTTTATACTTGTTCTTTCGTTGTCTTCACATATTCCAGCACAACCAACACCATAAGAAGAATTAGTAGACATAACGAATATGTCGCCGCTATTATAGCAATTTTTTATTGTTTTGCTGTAGCAGTAACCAACAATTCCGCCTACCCCTGTCTTTCCAGATATGCAAATATATATTGTTCCTGTGGCATAACAATTTTGAATTGTCGTTTTATAAGCATACCCAACAATTTTTCCAGTACTATAGCCTGTATTAATTATAAAACTATCCTTAACACCAACATTCTGTATTGTTGCGCTATGAGTAAATCCAAATAGTCCACCATAGCTCTCACTTTTTTCGACCATACCTAAAATACTGTGATTTCTGCCATCAAAAGTTCCATAAAATGTTTTGCCTAAATCTCCAATAGGTACCCAGTTGTTGTTAACTTCACCGGTGATCACCACTTTAAAGCCCTCGTCTCCGTCGTTTTGGTAATCAACCGTTGGTGCCACGCCCTGCAGATCAATATCATCTGTTAGGCACACAAATTTGTCCTCAAAATCTTTTCCGCTATCTACCACCTTAGCAAAGGCCGCAAATTGTTCTGCTGTACCAATTTCTAGTGCTGTTTCTGCCGTTGCGTAGCCGTCATCGTATTCTCTCTCTATTTTGCTGTAAAAATCCGCGTCGTACTTACCTTCGTCAGTCCAGCTAGAGGCCACCGTCACCCCGCTAACATCTACAACCGAAAGCGTCCGTCCTTCTGGAATTTCTGAGGCCGCTTGCGCCATTTTGCCCGGTGCCATGCCCAACATCAAGGCCAGGCTTACCGCAAATGAGAGGCATTTTTGTACAATGTTATTTGTGCAATATGCCCCTCACCCTCTGGATTTTATTAGCTATTTTGTTGCTTGTGCCGGTATTTTCACTAATACGCCTAAAAATATTCATAATTAACTCTCCTCTATATTAAAGTTTCTGGGTTTATTGTATCTTATCATATTTTGTCGGCTTTTGTAAATGCATTTTTGTGAGAATTTTGTCCCGCTTTTTTGTGGAATTTATCTAAGCTTCGTGGTCCAGCGGCTCGCTGGTCGTTTAAGGAGAGTCCGAGGGGGAGTCGAAATCCCTCTCGGAACGTTTTTGCTTACTTTTTTCGTTGAAAAAAAGTGACTTAAAAAATAATCTGCCCTAGCTCTTTCCACACTATTTTTGTTACTTGTAAATCTAAAAAATATTATCATATTAATTAAATACCGAACTCTTCATGTAAAAAAAATAACCAGATCATAAAAATCTGGTTACTTTTCTATATCTTCTTTTACTTTATAACCCAACTTTGTTCGGATTAAGCGCAATACCTGGCCCCATGGTGGATGAAACCACGCAGGAACGAATATATTGCCCTTTTGCCGCAGCTGGCTTTGCTTTAACTATTGCACTGAGCAGTGCATCAAAGTTCTCAACAAGTTTATCTTTACCAAAAGAAACTTTTCCAATCATGCAGTGGATAATATTCGTTTTATCCAGCCTATATTCAATCTTACCAGACTTAGCTTCTCTAATCGCCTTAGCAATATCCGGTGCAACCGTACCAGCTTTCGGGTTTGGCATTAAGCCTCTCGGGCCCAAAACTTTACCCAACCGACCAACTAGCGCCATCATATCTGGTGTAGTTATAAGTACATCAAAGTCCATCCAGCCTTCATTCTGAATCTTCGCAACCATTTCCTCTGCGCCTACAAAATCTACTCCGGCCTCTTGCGCTAATTTAGTATTATCACCTTTACAAATAGCCAGAACCCTAATATTCTTGCCGGTTCCATTTGGCAAAACAATAGCTCCACGCACTTGCTGGTCTGCATGCCGAGAATCAACCCCAAGCTTAACGTGTACTTCCACCGTTTCATCAAATTTAGCAGTGGCCGTCTTAACGCAGAGGTCTAAAGCCTCGTCAGCATCATATAATTTAGTTTTGTCGATGAGCTTCGCGCTATCAACATATTTTTTACCGTGTTTCATTGGTTTTCCTCCCTATTAAGTGGTAAAATCGGATTTCTGTCCTCCCACCCGGGTAAATCAATCGATCACTTCTACCCCCATGCTGCGCGCCGTACCTGCAATCATACTCATCGCAGTGTCTACATTTGCAGCATTCAGGTCTTGCATCTTCTGTTCAGCAATCTTTTTGACTTGTTCGCGGGTAATTTTTGCAACCTTATTTTTATTCGGAACGCCCGAACCGCTTTCAATTCCGCAAGCCTTTTTAATAAGTACTGCCGCCGGCGGAGTTTTCGTCACAAAAGTGAACGAGCGATCGGCGTAAACCGTAATGACAACAGGGATAATTAGCCCTGCGTCGTTCTTTGTGCGTTCATTAAATTCTTTAGTGAACGCCATGATATTAACACCGTGCTGGCCAAGCGCCGGACCAACAGGTGGCGCCGGAGTTGCTTTGCCAGCAGGAATTTGCAGCTTAATAAAGCCAGTGACTTTTTGAGCCATTTTTTGCACCTCCAAAATTTGTGGTAAAATGCGGAACCAGTTCAAAATTTTCCGGCTCCTCCCACTCGTAGGTATAAAACCTACCTCGCAATAAACAGATATCAAACTTACAATATTGCGACCTTAAACTATAGTTCTCACTTGAGCTCTTTACTATTTCACCCCTATGGTGAATTTGCTCCTCTTGGCCACTTACCTCTCTCTGGGACCATTCTTGACCCCTTGTACTGTTCAAAAAATATCCGTTCATCACAAAAATAATTCAATCCGAAAGCTGAACTTGCGATAAATCCAGTTCAACCGGCGTGTTACGGCCAAACATCATAACGTTTACTCGCACATAATCGTTGGCAGTGTCAAGCTCCTCAACGGTGCCCACGTTATCCTCCAGAGGCCCATCCACAATAACAACCCGGTCACCAACATCATAATTAACCTCTATAGTGTTTTTATCAACCCCAAGGCGTTTAACTTCTTCCTCTGTCAATGGGCTCGGTTTAGACGATGGCCCCACAAAGCCAGTGCAACCTCGAATATTCCTCACAACATACCAAGTCTCATCCGTCAAAACCATCTTGATAAGTACATACCCCGGAAAAACTTTACGCTCTACCTCGCGTTTCTGGTTATCTTTAATCTCAGTAACAGTCTCCATAGGCACAAAGATCTCTTGAATTAAGTCGCGCAAACCCCTATTTTCAATAGTCTTCTCAAGGTTCGAAGCAACCTTATTCTCATACCCCGAGTAGGTATGCACAATGTACCATTTAGCTTCTTCTGCCATAACTTCCCCCCCAGGCACATCAGTTGGCAATGTGCATAATCGTGCCAAATCCCATAGTCAAAAGGTAATCTAAAGCACCCATAAAAACCGCACTAATAAAAATTGATGATAAAACAACCCAAGTATCTTTAAAGGTGGATCCAATCGTTGGCCAAACTACTTTTTTTAGCTCGCTTTTGCAATCAACAAAAAATTTACCAATTCGTTTAAATATATTGACTTTGCCATCTGCATGTGCTTTACTTGCCATAAAAAGGCCCCCTTTTTTATTTACTTTGTTTCCTTGTGCAAGGTGTGTTTTTTGCAGAACCTACAGTACTTGTTCATTTCAAGCCTGTCAGGGTCATTTTTTTTATTTTTCATTGTATCATAATTGCGCTGTTTGCACTCTGTGCAGGCTAATGTAATTTTTACTCGCATGACGGCACCTCCCGGTATATCGGAATTTTTAGCCTCCCTCTAAAAAGCGCAAAAACGCGGCCCTTTATTTAGAGGTAATTATACTATACCACAATTCGCAAGTTTTCGTCAAGCACTTTCTGCTATATTTTTGCGTACTTAATATTTCTCGGATCTACAATGCTTTTACAATCTCTATCTTCTCTGCTGAGCCTGTTGTGCCTGCGCTGCACTCAACGTATCTGAGATGAAGGTTGACCGCTTCTTTATTTTTTCTGGTTTTATCTTTTTTCCTTTTAGCTTAAATGCCTCTTTCATCGCAATCTTCAGCTCATCGCTAACTGCCGCTCCGATATTTTCCCGCGCAGTTGTATCATCAATCGCATTTAAAAATACAATGGTTATGATAGCTTTTGTATCCAGGTCGCCAGAAGCATACAAATTGCTGAATACTGTGCACAACTTCTTAAACTTATCTTTAGGCTCTTCGCTAGTTAGCACTTCTTTTACCAGCGGCAATGCCTTCTTTTTCGCAAAGGTTACACCTCTAAAGTTTTCGTAACTTTCTTTCTCCTGCTGTAGGCTCTCTTTCAGCTCCGGAAAGATGTTAGCTATCCTGTTCATCAAAAACAGCGAACTAGCGCTATCTTCATCTTCTCCCCTTTTCTTCTTCTTTGTAATCTTCTTACTAGCTTTTCCCGTTGCACCTCTTACTGTTTCTGCAAAGTCTGCAGCTATGTCTTTGGCTTCTCTTTCTGTGTCCGACTGCGGGTCAAACAGCCAAGTGGAGAGCACGTTGCTCTCTAATATTCTGCCTTTCTCTACTTCGCAACTTAAAAGCTTGAACTGATTTTTCGATTCTTCAAAATTCACCGCGAACCCGCTACCAGTCGATTCTTTTGCAAACAATATGGATATATTGTTATTTTCCGCTTTAACCTTGTTGTATCCGCTTTTTGCTAGCACTTCGGTTAATTTTTCATCTATGATTTTTATCGCCTTATCCCTCAAAACAGTCACTCCCAATTTATACTCTAATGCTATTTTAACACATTTTTCTATCGTTGGCTATTGGTGCAAAAATTTTTTAATTTTGTTGAACCATTTACACCAATATGGTAATATTAATTTTGTAGGAGGTTTTTTATAATGAAGAAAAAAGTTGTTGTTATTTTATTCGGTGGAGCTAATTCAGAACATGAGGTTTCTAGGCGCTCTGCCACTGCTATTATAGAGAATATTTCTAGAGAAAAGTACGATATTTTGCTGGTTGGCATCACCAAAAAGGGCGAGTGGTTCCTTTATAGCGGCGATGTTGCTAAAATTCCAAATGGCGAATGGGAGCAGGATATCCAAAATAAAAAAGCTGCGTTTATCTCGCCGGATACCTCGACAGGCGGCCTTTTTGTCCTTACAGACGGGAAATACTCCACCTTAAAAATTGACGTTATCATTCCTGTTTTTCACGGAAAAAATGGCGAAGATGGAACTCTTCAGGGGCTTTTTCAGCTTGCTAAAATTCCTTTTGTGGGCTGCGACTTGCTTTCCTCCGCCACTTGTATTGATAAAATCTGCACGAATATTATTTTAAATTTTGCCGGCGTCAAAAAGGCAAAGTTTGCTTTTGTTACTAAAAGCGATTTTAATGAGAACTCCGAGCGTTGTCTTAATCACATCGAGAAAACTTTACCGGGTTATCCGGTTTTCGTTAAGCCCTCTCGGGCGGGATCTTCTGTTGGCATCACAAAAGTCACCTCGCGTGAGGGCTTATCTGGTGCCATAAAGACGGCTCTTAACGAAGATGACCGCGTTTTGGTTGAAGAAGCCATCGATGGGCAAGAGGTGGAGTGCGCTGTTTTAGGTAACGAAAGTCCGATTGCCTCTATTGTAGGAGAGATCGTGCCTGCAAACGAATTTTACGACTACGAAGCAAAGTATATTAACGATAATTCTAAGCTCTACATCCCTGCCCGTATTAGTGACGAGGTTTCTGACCGTGTTCGTGAAATCGCAATAGAAGCTTACAAAGCTATGGGATGCTCTGGGCTTTCTCGCGTTGACTTTTTTGTTGAGAGCGGGAGCAATGAGGTTTATTTAAATGAGATAAATACCTTCCCCGGCTTTACTTCTATTAGTATGTACCCTAAGCTATTTGAGCACACTGGAATTCCCTTTGCAGAGCTCATTGACCAACTGATTAATCTTGCTTTAAAGAGGGCAAATATGGATGAATAACAAAGCTATTGGTGTTTTTGATTCTGGACTTGGCGGACTTACTGCAGTTAAGGAACTTTTAAAGGTTTTGCCGCACGAGAATATTGTTTATTTTGGCGATACAGGCCGCGTACCTTATGGCGACAAGAGCCAGCAGACTATTTTGAAATACGCTTTGCAGGATATTGAGTTTTTGAAGTCTTTGGATGTTAAAATGATTTTAGCAGCATGCGGCACGGTTAGTTCCACTCTTGATGAAAGCGCGGTGAAAATTGACGTTCCATTTACCGGCGTAGTTAAACCTACCGCCACTGCTGCAGCTAACGTTACTCGAAACAACCGGATCGGAATTATTGGTACTACGGCGACTATTAAAAGCGGTGCGTATCGGCGCGAATTGCTTAAGATTAATCCGCATTTTCAGATCTTTGAGCAGGACTGCCCTTTGTTTGTGCCTTTGGTTGAAAACAGCTTTATTGAGCGCGACAATCAGGCCACTTTGATTATTGCAGAGAAGTATCTTGCGGGTCTTCGCAGCAAGAAGATCGACACTTTGATTTTTGGCTGCACTCACTACCCCATCATCAGCGAGATTATCTCTCGGGTCATTGGTCCGGATGTTCGCTTGGTTGACTCTGGCCGAGAAGCCGCAGTTTTTGCCGCGAATATTCTTCGGTTTTCCGAGAATTTGGCCGAGCGCAAAAGCTCTGGCTCGTGCACCTTTTATGTTAGCGACACGGTAAATAGCTTTTCGAAAAATGCGGAACTTTTTTTGCAGCAGAACGTCACTTCGAAGGTTAAAATGGTTGATATCGAGAAGTATTCACCACCCTCTTTTAATGAGAGGTTTACATAAACCTATGCTTTACCAGTACAAAAGACCTGTAGTATCTGTTTTTAGCCGACAGGACTATAATGGACAAGTTAAGGAATTTGAGTTTTCGGCCCCATGCCACTGCTGTGTTGACTCTGCGCTTGGGGTAGGAGATATATCCTACGACGAGGTCATTGACAGCTACCGTACTGCCTGTAACATCAAGATTTTGGGTCCAGACTCTGTCTGCGTATTGCGAAACGGTGCACAATCGGTTAAACTTATATTTGAGAAAAACTTCCGCCACGTTTGTACTTATTTTACCGAGGCTGGGAGCTTTGACTTGGGAATTTTGGTACATGATTTGGTTTGCAATTTTGGCTATGGTCGTTGCCGTATTGCTATTCGTTACTCTTTGGACTCTGAGGGTACGGCTTTTAGTGAGAACGAAATTGTTGTGGATATTAAGGAGGATGACGGGAATGTCTAAAATCGTATTTAGGGCTATTGACGACTTGAAGGGGATTATTAGCGCTGCTATTGATGCTGCCATTAAGGGTAATGCTTTGCCGCCTGTTTATGAGGCCATTTGCGTTAATGTGGAGACTCCTGCTGATCGCAAAAATGGGGATTTTTCTTCTAATGTTGCTATGGTGAACGCTAAAAAATTCGGCATGGCGCCTGTTAAAATTGCTGAAATTATCGGTCAGAACCTGGATTTGAGCGGTAGTCTTTTTGACCGATTCGAGATTGCCGGCCCTGGGTTTATCAACTTTTTCTTTGCTAAGGAATTTTATGCTTCTGTTGTGAACGATATTTGGGCGATTGGCGCTAGCTATGGCCATTCTGACTTTGGGCAGGGCAAGAAGGTTATGGTTGAGTTTGTCTCGGCGAACCCCACTGGCCCCATGCACATGGGGAATGCTCGGGGCGGCGCTCTGGGAGACTGCTTGGCTGCGGTTTTGGATGCGGCTGGCTTTGATGTTTGGCGCGAATTTTATATAAACGACGCGGGAAATCAGATTGACAAGTTTGGGCTATCTTTAGAGGTGCGTTATTTGCAACTTCTTGATGGGGAGGAAAATCACCCGCTGCCTGAGGATAGCTATCATGGCGAGGATATTAAGGATCTGGCACAGGAATTCATTGATTTGAACGGCGACAGCTACTTGAACGTTGATCCGGCCATCCGGCAGCAGGCGTTGATTGACTTTGCACTGCCGAAGAATATCACTAAGATGATGGTTGACTTGGAAAAATACCGCATTGTTTTTGACAAGTGGTTCCACGAAAGTGACCTACACAACAACGGTGAGATTACTGAAACTATCGAAATTTTGAAGAATAACGGCATGACTTATGAGCTGGACGGCGCTTTGTGGTACAAGGCAACCAAATTTGGCTCTGAGAAGGATGAGGTTTTAGTCCGCCAAAACGGAAACCCTACCTATTTCGCCGCCGATATTGCCTATCACCGCAACAAATTCGTTAAACGTGGGTTTGATCTTTGCATTGACATTTGGGGCGCCGATCACCACGGGCATGTCGCGCGAGTTAAGGGCGCTATGGACGCTATTGGACTGGGTGGAAACAATCTTGAGGTCATTTTGATGCAGCTTGTGAAGCTTGTGAAGGATGGGCAGGTCGTTCGCATGAGCAAGCGCACCGGTAAAGCCATTCAGCTCGCCGACCTTTTGGACGAAGTTTCGGTGGACTCAGCTAGGTTTATTTTCAACATGCGAGAGGCCAACACTCAGATGGACTTCGACCTCGATTTGGCAGTTAAAGAGGACGCTCAGAACCCCGTCTACTATGTGCAGTATGCCCACGCTCGGATTTGCAGCATTTTACGGGCGCTTGAAAAAGAGGGTATTACTCCGAGGGCTTGTTCTTTTGAGGAACTCTTTTTACTTAATACCCCGGAGGAACGCGATTTGATCCGGCATCTGGCTATGTACACCAGCGAGATCATTGACTCTGCGAAAAGTTACGATCCAACGCGCATCACGCGCTATGTTATCGCTCTGGCCACCTTGTTCCATAAATTTTATAATTCTTGCCGCGTTAATTGCGACGATGAGCCCCTGATGTCCGCGCGGCTTAGTCTTTGCGTCTGCGTTAAGACCGTTATTTGCAACGTTTTGAACATGCTTAAAATCACTGTACCCGAAAGTATGTAGGTTTTTAAAATTAATACCCCGGTTGCCGCTCTATATAATGCGACATCTGGGGTATTTTCTTTTTTTGGGAATTTATTTAATTTTGCCAACAAAATCCGTAAGCTTGGCATTCTGCCCTTTACTCAGTTTTATTGAATGGACTTCGTTATTCTGCGCGTCAATCAAGATTTTTAGCTCGTTCAAATCGGTAAGGTCCGCAGTATTTCGGCCTACCGTGTAAACCAAAACCTTCTTGTTTTTAAATGGATGCATCATTATATATTCGCTCAATATCGGTGACACTCGGCCAAGGCACACCCCAGAGCCAAACGCAAGCAGAGCGTATTCACTCAAAATATACTTAAGCTCGTGCGATGGGTAATTCACTGTGACGGTGTAGCCGTTCTGCGCTAAATAATCAGCAAGAGTCATTGTTAATTCGGCCTCTGCTCCGTGTTTCGTAGGTTGGTAAACCACCAGCGCAGACTTTTTTCCATCTCCAAACTTTAATTCTTGCGGTTCACGCCAGGTATTTAGCGTCCTAACATCATTTTTTAACCGGAAAGAAAATAAAAACAGCACAACCAGCAAAACCAAGAAAATTACTGCTAAAAAGCCCATTAAACTCGCCTCCACAAATCAATTTTGCGCAAGCTATTCCACCTTTTTTACGAATGCTTTCATTGTTAAATATTGGCTATCCGCGATTGTACGCTCGTGGATTCCAGATCCCATCACGCCGAACGGGTCTTTGGCCGTAACCTTGAACGTCAAAAACTTTCCATCCGCCTTTACAAGTTCCGACTCAAATTTGACCTGTGTGCCCACCGGAGTCGCACAAAAATGCTGAATATTCATGGACTTTCCCACCGTGGTGAGGCCTTTTTCTAGGTGATCTTCCAGGCTTTTACATACAGTGGACTCCATAAAATATATCATTGACGAGGTCGATAAAACGTCCAAATTTCCAAGTTTCTGCGATTTATAAGTATCCTTTTTTTGAACAGTGTAGTCTAGTTCCCCTTTTATCCCTAATGTTAACAAAAAAATTCCTCCAAACGCGCATAAGTACGTCCACCTGGCCGTCAAAGTATTTTATAAAACAGCTTAAACGAAGTTATTATATATCTTCTCCATTAATTTGTCAACAAACCCCAGCTATTTATTCAACTTTGTTTGCTCAATCTACGTTATACAAAACTTTTAGCTTTTCTATGCCTTTTTCGATTTTATCGTGCGAATAGTCGTACTTTTCCAAGACCTCACCACTAAATTCATGCGCTTCATTAAAAAAGTTTAACGCCAACTCAAAGCGTCTGACCGTTTTTTGCTTATCCAACCCGTCAAATATCAGTCTTTCTGCCTTGTTAAAATTTTTATCCGCCACTAATTTTTTTGTCATTCTCTCTAAGATGTCATCTTCCAGCTCTGTTGCGGAATCTTCCTCCTCGTCCACGTCCAAAATCGTTTTCACCTTGTTTTTCCCAAAAAGAATCGCTGCAAATGTGTTAGCAATTACCTCTATTTGCCGCTCCATCCAGTCCTTTTTTATGCCCATAGTCTTTTAGTCTCCTCCGTTTTTATAAATTTATAATCACAACGTCAGCTGCTCTGGCTGGTCTGCGCTCAAATTCGGTACTGTCCCCACGGCCGGTAATTTCTTTGGTCGATAATACCTAGCGATGTCCGTTAAACTCTTTGGGTCAAGCTCTTTTGCCTCTACAACACGGTGTCCCTTTTTCAGGCTCATCACCGAAACTCCCTGCGTAGACTTTGTTGTTTTAGCGTTTAACATGCTTGTATTAAAAACTAACGCCTTTTCTGCCGACGAAGTCACCACAAAGTCTTTTTCCTCTCCCAAATATTTAATCCCCACAACACGAGATTTATCCGAATAAGCCTTAACCAACTTTTTTCTATTTGTCTTGGTTTTATAGGCCTCTAGCGTAACCTTAGCGACTTTGCCGTTTTCAAAAAAGAACAGCACACATCCCGCATAATTCTGAGTTGCAATCATGCATAAGGCCGATTCGTCCTGGTCCATCTCTAGCTTTGCCGGCACAAATTCCCCCATCACGCTCGCTTTAGAATCCGCAAAATCCGCGACCTTTGCCTTATAAACCTGCTGCTTATCTGTAAAAAACAGCAAATCAAAATTATTATTAGCCTCGATTGTCTGCAGGATTTCGTCCCCGTCTTTTAGCTTTTGATCGCTGCTCATTCGCAAAGACTGCGGCGTTATCTTCTTGAAATACTGGTGTTTCGTAAAGAACAAGTGTACCGGGTAATCCGGCACTTCTTCCTCCACCTCGGTCTCGACAACATCCTCCTTGTATATTAGCATAGTTTTTCTCGGTTTTCCATACTTTTCTGCAATATCTTTGAGTTCTTGCGCAATTATTTCCATTATTTTTTCGTCATCGTTCAAAATTGACTCTAAATTTTTAATTAGCTCCTTTAGCCGCTCTATCTCGTCTGTCCGCTTCAAGATATATTCTCGGTTTAAATGCCGCAGCTTTATCTCCGCCACGTAGTCTGCTTGCACTTCGTCAATGTCGAAACCCTGCATTAAATTGGGTACAACCATGGATTCTTCTTTTGTGTTTCGTATGATTTTTATAGCCTTGTCTATGTCTACAAGAATCTTCTTTAGGCCCGCCAGTAGGTGCATTTTGCTTTTTTGCTTATGAAGATCAAACTGCGTTCTACGGCGCACGCACTCTGTTCTAAAGGCAAGCCACTCGCAAAGAAGCGCCCTTACTCCCAGTACTCGTGGCGTTTCGTTTATCAGCACATTGAAGTTGCAAGAGAACGAATCCTCAAGCGGCGTCATTCTGTACAGCCTTTGCATAAGTTTTTCTGCGTCTGTTCCTCTTTTTAAATCTATTGTTATCTTCAGACCTTCTATTCCAGTTTCGTCACGGATGTCTGAGATCTCCCTCACACTACCCTTTTTCACAAGTTCAATAATCTTTTCTATGATCGCTTCCGACGTTGTGGTGGGCGGGATGCTGCTAATATCGATGCAATTATGCCCCTTGTCATACGTATACCGTGCGCGCACCTTTATGCTGCCCCGACCCGTTTTGTAAATCTCCGCCATGGATTTTTCGTCGTAAATTATGCTGCCTCCCCCAGTAAAGTCGGGCGCTAAAAGCACCTTGTTTATGTCTGCTTCCGGGTCTTTAATCAGCATTGTCGTCGCTTTGCAAACCTCTCGCAAGTTAAAGGGGCAAATTGAGCTCGCCATGCCCACAGCTATCCCCGTGTTTGCATTTACCAAGATTGAAGGAAAGCCCGCCGGCAACAATGTTGGCTCTTTTTGCGTATTATCATAGTTATCCACAAAGTCGACGGTGTTCTTGTCAATATCCTTAAAAAGCTCCTCACAGATGTCATCAAGCCGCGCCTCAGTATATCGCGAAGCTGCACACATCATATCTCTAGAATAAAACTTACCAAAGTTGCCCTTGGAATCCACATACGGGTACAGCAACGCCTCATAACCACGGCTTAGGCGCACCATGGTATCATAAATTGCGCTATCTCCGTGCGGGTTGAGCTTCATCGTTTGCCCAACTATGTTCGCCGACTTAGTCCTCGCCGAACCCAAAAGCCCCATCTTATACATGGTGTAGAGCAGCTTGCGGTGCGACGGCTTAAAACCATCTATCTGTGGGATAGCTCGCGACAAAATCACGCTCATCGCATACGGCATATAGTTTTTCTCTAGCGTACTTGCGATTTTTTGCTCCACAATTTCGCCCGCACCATTAATTACTCCATGCGTCCGCTCACCATACCCATTTATATCATTTGGAAAATCTTTTTTCTTTGATGCCAAAACTTTTCACCTCCGTAACCTTTACGCAGCCTTTCAGCTTATATCCGCGACGTCAATATAAAGATGTCCATTCTCTACGATGAACTCTTTGCGGCCCATTATATTGTCACCTAGCAGCACGTCGAACATCTGAGCCGTTCGTTGCGCGTCCTCCGGCATTATCTTTATCAATCTACGCGTTTTAGGGTTCATCGTTGTCAAGTTCATCATATCCGGCTCGTTCTCGCCAAGCCCTTTAGAACGCTGAATTGTATATTTTTGCGCACCCAAACCCTTTATGAAATCCTCCTTCTCTTTTTCCGTATAGGCAAAATAGGTCTCGCTCTTCGTGTTGATCTCATAAAGCGGCGATTCTGCAATAAAAACCTTCCCTTCGTCGATCAGTCGGGGCGTCAACCGGTAAATCATAGTCAGAAGCAATGTTCGGATCTGAAAGCCATCCACGTCTGCATCCGTACACAAAATCACCTTGTTCCACCGTAGCAGGTTTATGTCAAACGACGCCAAGTCCTTGCTCGCCTTAGATTTTATCTGCACTCCACATCCCAGAACCTTAATAAGGTCAGTTATGATCTCACTTTTAAAGATCTTGTTATAATCGACTTTCAAGCAATTCAAAATCTTTCCTCGAATCGGAATGATCGCCTGAAAATTCGGGTCGCGCGCCTGTTTACAGGCTCCCAGCGCAGAGTCGCCCTCCACGATAAATAGTTCGCGCTCCGATACGTCTTTGCTCCGGCAGTCCACAAACTTCGCAACCCTGCTCGTGATGTCCATATTGCTTGTCAGTTTCTTTTTAATGTTAAGCCGCGTCTTTTCTGCATCTTCGCGGCTCCGTTTGTTTATGAGTACCTGCGCCCCGATTTTCTCCGCGTCCGTTGGGTTCTCTATAAAATAAACCTCCAGCTGATGCCGGAACATCTCGACCATAGCATCCTGGATACCTTTGTTCGTTATCGACTTTTTCGTCTGGTTCTCATACGACGTCACGTTTGAAAACGACGAAACCACCACAACCAAGCAGTCTTCCACGTCGACAAATGTTATCTTGCTCTCGTTTTTGTTGTATTTCCCGTTCTGCTTCAAGTAGGAGTCAATCTGGTACACAAACGCGTTCTTCACGGCCTTTTCGGGCGCACCGCCATACTCCAGCCAGCTCGAGTTATGATAGTACTCTGCTCCGCTTACTTTGTTCGAAAACGCAAACGCAATATTTATCTTCGTCTTGTAGTATGGCTTGTCTTCGCGGTCACGGACCTTTTTCTCCCCCGTCCAAAATTGCACCGGAGTCAAAAAATCCTCTCCAACAAGCTCCTTAACGTGGTCCACAATGCCGTTTTCGTACTGAAACTCCGACACCTCAAAGCTTTCGCCCGCCTGGCTCCGAAAAATAAACTTCAAACCCGCATTAACAATGGCCTGACGCTTCATTACGTCAAAAAAGTACTCCTGGCTTATGTTTATATCTGTAAACACAGCCAAATCGGGTTTCCAGCGAATTTTTGTCCCGGTATCTTTGCCATCATACGGCTCCTTTTGCAAGCCACCGACATTCTCGCCCTTTTCGAAGTGCAAGCTATAAACAAAGCCATCCCGCTTTATTTCAACGTCCATATACTCCGATGAATACTGGGTGGAACACAGTCCCAATCCGTTTAACCCCAGGGAGTACTCGTAGTTTTGCGCCGCTGCGTTATTATACTTGCCGCCCGCGTAGAGTTCGCAAAAAACAAGTTCCCAGTTGAACTTGCCCTCGTTTTTGTTAAAATCCACCGGGATCCCTCTGCCGTGGTCTTCTATCTCTATTGAATGATCCTCAAGCAGCGTCACCACTATCTCCGATCCAAATCCCTCTCGCGCTTCATCAATTGAATTCGATAAAATCTCAAAAACCGAGTGCTGACATCCCTCTATTCCGTCCGAACCAAATATAACCGCCGGCCGTTTGCGCACTCTATCGGCACCCTTAAGCGCAGATATGCTGTCGTTCCCATAATTTCGCGCTTTTAATTCCATAAACATCCCCCTCTTTGCGGCCTCTAATATTATGTTACGCAATGCCTCAATTATTGTCAACCCCATCGCGCCAAAACTAAAGAGATTCCCCCGCGTTAAAAGGGAATCTCTTGTTAATTTGTCTAGCCAAATCTAGGTTAACTCGCAGCTGAAAAATTATATTTTGCTTCTATTTCCTTAAAATAATCGGTTTTTGCGGCATATGCCCACCACAAGCTTTTTCTATTAACCTCACCCTGCCCCCACGGCTTACATATACAGTGCAATATCACTGGGTTTTCATATGCAGCTTGCATTTCATCTTCAGTATAATGGCCTTTTGCCAAGAAAATCTTTGCGTGGGCCCTTGCCACCCCTACATCTCCAAAATTGAATATCCCATACTTAGCAGGCAAAAAGTCTGTATTTTTATAGCAAACCACATTTATAACTGTCTGGTCGTGCTGCTCGAGCCTATCATTGTTCCTTTTAATAAACTCCTCAAACTTTTGCTCCATATTATCGGCCCTTAATTTGGCCAAATTTGCCAGCATTACGCCAGCACATATAAAGTGATCATTATATATTCCAAACTTCTCTGTACCTCGGACATTTGCGTCCAAAAAGCCCCTATAATAAAGGTCTTCCATTCCTATGTCATACATCTCTGCCAAGTCGCCCAAAACCAAAACGTCACCATCCAGCCAAATGATTTTTTCTATTTCTGGCAGCACAGACGACAAAGACAGCCTATAATACGTCGGCGTAGTTATGTGCCCTATATCGTTCGCATTTTTATAGCTATCCTGCATATCAATAAACATTATCTTGCATCTATTTTCGTATTTGCCTTGCAAACTCAATATTTTTTGCTTATTGTCTTCTCCAAAGCCGCCCGGCGTCATAATGTAAATGTCATACCGCGTGTTGCTGTTAGAATTAATCATCATCGACGTTATTGCAACTATCGTCGGGTACGTATAATTACCGTCCGCTGCCATTGCCACCGGAATTTCCCTAGGTTGACCAGAACCATTTTGCGCCACCACCATTGTGTTGTTCTTATTAGGAGCTTCTTTTTCGCCGTGTTCCCAGCCAAACGCAAATACTACACTAAATAAAATGGCGGCACAGGTCACCACAGTTAGCCAAATTTTGCTTTTTAACGTCTTTTTTTCACACATATGTTCGCGTGTCTCTCCTTTTTTAACATTATAATAAAAATGGCTGGGCTGAAGGTTTAGATACAATTGCAAGTTTTTTGTTCCCCACGTAAAAGTACGCAATTACGCTTAAATTATAAAAACATTTTATTTTAAATTAAAAATTTTACTGTAATTCCTTACAGCAACAATGATACTCATGAATTTTTGAAGTCAAGGTTTGAAAAAATATAGGCTGTTCTTCCTCAGGAATGCCTTGCGACATTATCGCCAAAAAATATGGTTCATTGCCTTCATCGTAAATTATGGCTTCATCATTACAAATTAGTTTATAAGGTATCCACCCCGGCTTATGTAAAACATGCAAAGACGGAACCCCAGCAGGAATTTTGTCATTATAGATTCCTGATGAAAAATAGATTGCTGCTTTTTCTGATAGATCTGTTTTTTCTAAAATAAATTTAAAAAGGCACTCTATATGTTTAATTAAATCTTCCGCACTAAAGTCTTGATTAACACACTTTTCGGTTTCTACCGGAGTTCCGAGTTGAGCTAAAAAATTTTTTAAATTATCTTCACCCACGCGCTCTCTAAGTATTCGAGCGGCTATATTATCACTTTGTGTAATTAATAGTTTAAGGAGTTGCTCTATGCTATATTTATCTCCGACACTTCCACGTTTAATCTGGCCCGTTCCACCATATTTATGGCATTCTTTGTATTCCAAAATTTCATTAATATCTATTTTATTTTCTTGAATCATCTTAAAAACGCACAGAGCTAAGTATGTTTTATTAGTACTGGCAGGATCATATTTTTTAGAACAATTATAGGATAATATATCCATATTATTAGGATTTTTATAATAAAATCCTACATCATATCTTTTACATATATCAACTATTTCTGCTTTTAAATCTTCTTTATTGCACGCTTCAGCATTGCCCATAACAAAAAAAATAGTGCAAAATATTACTGCTAAAATTATACTTTTTTTTAATTTCAATTTTATTATCTCCTTTATTCAGGCTAAATTAAATATTATATAATTTTGTCGAAAAAGTTTATTACTGGCGGAGAGATGGGGATTCGAACCCCAGAAACCGCTTTAACGGTTTACACGATTTCCAATCGTGCTCCTTCGGCCAGCTCGGACACCTCTCCAAAAAACAGCTCGATCATTATAACAAACAAATCCACAAAAGTCAAGGTTACCCCCATTAATCTACCACATTATGGCAGATCCAAGTAAAATCTTTACCGCTTTTTGCGTAGATATGCTCCGGGTAAAACCTTTTTACCCATGTCTAGCATAATAGTCAACTTCTGCATCGCGTGTGGAGCTGAGTCTAATTCGTTGCCCCATTGGTCAAAAATCTTCTCAACCTTTGCTTCAAATGCCCTACAGCCCGGCTCCAACACATCTAGGGTGTCTCCCTTAGAAAATTTATTCCGCTGCGTTACCTCTATTTTGCCATCCTTAAAACCATCACAAACAGCGACAACATCATACTTACGGATGTATCCTCCATTTGAATATATTTGACCAGGCTCACTGCCAAAAAAGAACCCTGTACTATATTCTCTGTGGCTGATCTTCTCTAATTCTTCAATAATCCACGGTTCAATAGGCTTACCACTTAAATATAAGTCCACTGCATTGTGATATGCATTTGTCGTTGTCGCCACATAATAGGCCGACTTTGCCCTACCCTCAATTTTTAGACTCGTTGCACCTGCGTTTATTATCTCTGGAATATGGTTTATCATACATAGGTCTCGCGAATTCAAGATGTATGCCCCGTTGTTTTCTTCCATAATAGAAAAGTGCTGGCCTTCTCTATTCTCTTCAACCAAACTGTACTTCCAGCGGCATGGCTGCGCGCAATCCCCTCTGTTTGCGTCTCGGCCTGTTAAATAGCTCGATAACAAACATCGGCCCGAAAACGACACGCACATCGATCCATGCACAAAAACTTCTAATTCTAAATCTCTGTCCGTTTTTGCTCTGATCGTGGCTATCTCTTCAAGCGTCAATTCTCGTGCTAATATAACCCTCTTAGCCCCCAATTCATAAAACGCCCGCGCTGTCAAATAATTCACCACGCCGGCCTGTGTCGAGATGTGCACGTCCACATCTGGCGCGTATTTTTTTGCCAGCTGCAAAACACCTACATCCGCGACTATAATCGCGTCCACCTGCGCGTCTGCTAGCTTTTGAATAAACGCTGGCAGTTTTGGAACTTCTTCGTTGTGCGGCAACGTATTGCATGTTACGTACACTTTTACGCTGTTTTTATGCGCAAAATCCACCGCTTTTACGATTTCTTCTTCGCTAAAATTGTTTGGCGAGGTTCGCATTCCAAAAGCTTGTCCTGCCAAGTAAACTGCGTCTGCACCAAAACTTACCGCTGCCATTAATCGTTCCTTGTCTCCAGCGGGAGACAAAACTTCTGGTCTTTTTACAAAACTGTTTATCTCTTTCAAAATTTTCTTCCTTCTCAACAAAAATTAGGATAGACCGGCCTTTTTCAAATTGACATTGTGCTCCGAGAACGTCTTCGCATAGAAGGTTTTGCCTTCTTTATTGTGACAATAAAAATAATACTGCGTTGATTTATGGTTAAGAACCGCTTCAATAGCTGACGCCCCTGGGTTGCAGATAGCTCCTGGTGTTAGGCCTCTTTTTTTATAGGTATCATACGGACTTTCGTAATTCTCCCGGACTTCCAGTGGGACTTTATCCTTATTTCTATACGGGTACCAAATCGTCGAATCAATACCCAAGCAGCTGTTTATTGCATCTCCAAAAGGCGAAAGGCCCCCATTCTTAGATGTATTAAGTCTGTTCTCTATTACCGACGCTATGCCTAGCATGTCCGCGTCGTTCGAGGCCTCCGCCTGAATCAGCGACGCAATAATTACTAAGTCTTCTATCGGTATGGCCTTGCGCTCTGCCACGGTCTTTATACTAACCTTTTCGTTCGAATCATCGGTAATCAGCTTTTTCGAAATCTTATTATTAAAATTGTTTAAAAACTTCTTTATCACCGTTTTCGGCTCAACATTCTTATAAAAACTATACGTATCGGGGAACAAAAAGCCCTCCAGTCTATAAATCGTGTCTGCCACCGACTTTCGCTCCTTTAAAAAGCTATGGTCCTTATCAAACTCGCTAGATTTGCAAGCGTTCATAAACTCCTCTGCCGAGCAAACCTCGTTGCTTTCAAGAATAGCTGCAATCTCCATTACATTCTTGCCTTCGGGGATCGTCACGTCAACTATGTCAGTGTCTATCCGGTTCGCGTTAGACTGCAAGTAATTGACGATCGCTTCATAATCCAGATTCGTCTTTATTTCGAATGTTCCCGGAATAAACTTTTGCGACCCTTTAGTAAAAAACAAGTATAGCTTGAAGAACGTCGGCTGATTTATTACTCCGTTTTCATGCAGAATATCCACAACCTGGCCCTTCGACGCGCCCTTTGGAAGTTCCACACTCAAAGTGCCCTCTTGCCTTGTGATAGCCAACATGTCCAACGTTCCAAAAAGGACAAACTGCCCTATCATAATGCAGACCGACACTATCATGCCGATCCAAACCATCTTAAAAAGCCTTGCGTTCTGTCCCGACTTTTTCACCCTCGGTGCTTTTTTTGAGTCTCTACGTTTAGCGCTACCATGTGCCTTTTTGCTTTCATCGCTATAGCTCATCAAGTCTTCCATCGGCTCTTTACCTAGGCCCGTATCGTTTATTTCAACCTCAAAATTTTCTATCTTCTTTTTTCTCTCGTCAAAGTCAAAATCCTTATCGTCACTCATCTTTTTACTGCCTCCTTTTCGGTTTGCTCTGCCAGCATCAGTTAGACCACGTTTTGCTCAATCAATATTTCAATCGCCTTGTTGATCTCTTCAATCGGCTTTGGGACTCCGTTTTCACTACTATTAACAACCTTCCATCCCAACTTTTTCGCCGAATACATCGCCGCTTCCCGGCATTTTTTTAAAAATTCTACATCCTTTTCATGCAAATCTTTCTTCGAGTCGTCCCCGTTATATCGCTCTTGCATCAACATTTGCGAGACGTCCACCTGCATGTCTAAATATACAACCAAGTCTGGCTGCGGTAACTCCAGCTTCCCGTACTCATAATCCTCCATCCACTCGATGTACTCGTCCCAGTCTTCTCTATCAAGCCGGCAAAGCTGATATATCGCATTCGACGTTGTGTACCGGTCCGCAACAATAGTCTGCCCACCTTCATACTTGTCCTTCCAAAACCTCTTGTAGCTCGCGTACCTGTCCACTGCATAAAAGGAAGAAGCTGCATAAACGTTAACGTCATCCGGAGAGTCGCCAAACTCCGAGTTAAGGTACATCCTAACAAGTGCAGAAGAAGGTTCATTGTAGTCAGGGAAGCTCAGTTGGCAAACCTTCTTATGCTTTTTTTTAAGTTTTTCGCAAATCAGTTTAGTCTGAGTTGCCTTTCCGCTGCCATCCAAACCCTCTATAACGATAAACTTCCCCGTACTCATGCCTTTTCTCCCTTTAGCTCCGAAAAATATTTTTTAACCTTAACCTGCTCCCCGCAAGACATCTGCCCCTCCGGGCACTTGTCACTAATGCAAGGCGGCCCTGCCTTTTTAAAGATATTCGGTGCAACTTCCGAGACTAACCGCAACATCTCCGCCGCAAGCTGCCGAATTTCCCACTGTGCTCGATTACAGCATCTATGTGCAAAAAAATTCATCAAACTACGCGCATTAAAAGTGCAGACAAGCTTAGTTTCACACGCATTTGGTAGAACATAACGTGCGTCTTCTATCGCCTTTTTCTCCGCCAATTTCTCTGCGACTTTCTCATCTTTCCCGCTATTCATCAAGCTTTCCTTATGTTTCTTCTTCAAAATTGCCACCAAGTTCTCATAATGCTGAGCGTCCTCTTGCATTGCACGCAAGAATTCTTCTTTAGCCTCGCTTATTTCTGCAATCTCTGGAGGCATTACAAACTCAAAGTTACTTGTTTTTACGTACCGCTGGCTTTGCACACTATACGAAGCCAGCCGATGCCTCGTCAGCTGCGCAAGCAACGACCGCGACACCCCTTCGATAGCAAACGTGAATGTAACATGCTCGGTTGGACTTTCGTGCCCTAATTCGGCCAACATATTCACAAAATTGGTAACTTTTTCGTCGGTCAAGCCCTGCCGAATGCCATCCGCACCCACTGGCGAATAACAAAGCTTAGCTGCACAGGCTATCAACTTTTCCGGCTCATTCGTATGCGAAATCAAACTCACTTTTAACAAACTTATCACGTCCTTTATCTTGATTTTACTACTACTTTACACTTTATTAAACCTTTTTTTTAGCGCCAACAGAGACTTTTTTTCTATCCGAGAAACATAAGACCTCGATATATTGAGCTTTTTTGCCACTTCTCGCTGAGTTAAAGGAATTTTTCCACCCAACCCATATCGCAAGCTAACTATGATTCTCTCTCGCTCCGACAGCACCTCGTCTATGTACCTATACAAACATTCCGACTTGATTTTCGTATCCAGCTCCTCCACAATCAAGTCCTCTGTTGCCATCACATCCATCAAAACTAGCGCGTTCCCGTCCTTATCGGTATCTATTGGCTCATTCATCGAGACATCCTGCGCTGATTTTTTGCAGTTTCGAAAAAACATCAAAATCTCATTCTCTATACATCTGGCCGCATAGCTCGAAAGCCTCACCCCTTTTTCTGCATCAAATGTGTCCACCGCTTTGATCAAACCAATCGTCCCGATAGAAACCAAGTCATCTTGCTCACTTGCCGGCATATAATACTTCTTCACAACATGTGCCACCAAGCGCAGGTTGTGCTCTATCAGTTTGTTTCTTGCCGATACATCGCCGTTTTTCATTAAAGAAAAACAGTCCTTTTCTTCTTTTGCCGAAAGCGGCTGCGGAAACGAGCCAACGCTCGTCACGTGCAGTATAAAAACGACCAGGTCCATTATGGCTACCAGCGCCGCACCAAAAATCACGAAACCACCTCTTTTGCATGCTCTAAATATTTTATATGAAAAAGATGGTGTCTTCGTGCGTGTCCGGCCGCATTTTGGCAATTAGAAAAAGTCCATTTCTCCTATAAACGCGTGTTCAGCTCAATCCATCGCGCCAAAAAATGCGTCATGGACGGTTCGTACTGCTTCGTCCGCGCTGTCCTGTGAAACTATTACCGATACCTTTATCTCGCTAGTCGCGATCATCTGTATGTCTATGTTCGCCGTAAACAGCGCCTCAAACATCTTTGCCGCCACTCCCGAATGAGTTTGCATCCCAGCGCCAACTATAGAGATCTTAGAGACGTTCTTGTCGTAGCTAAGCCCTACCCCTTCTGCAGATTCGCAATATTTCTCCAGCGCTTCCTTTGCGTCGTCCAATTTATCTTTGTTCACCGTAAAAAAGATGTCTCGCTTGCCGTCGTGCTCCGCAGACTGCAATATCGTATCTATGTTTATGTCCCTTGCCGAAAGCTTAGAAAATATTCTAAAAGCCCAACCCTGCGCATCCGGAATGTTGGTTATAGATATCTTCGCCACGTTGTTGTCCTTTGCAACCCCACTTATTAACATTTTTTCCATGTTTGCATCCTCCTTGACTATTGTTCCTGGTACTTCAACAAAGCTAGAAAGTACTTCTAGCTCAACCTTATGCTTTTTGGCAATCTCAACCGACCGGTTATTAAGGACTTTAGCCCCAAGCGTTGCTAATTCTAACATCTCGTCATAAGAAATTGATTCAAGCTTTTTTGCATTCTCAATAAATCTCGGATCAGCCGTATATACGCCCTCAACATCAGTGTATATCTGGCATAAGTCCGCACTCAAAGCAACTGCAATCCCCACCGCACTAGTGTCGGAGCCACCTCTGCCTAATGTCGTTACGTCATAATACTGGCTCAAACCCTGAAACCCCGCCACTATCACAATATTCTTTTTGTCCAACTCTTTTTTTATCCTGCCCGGGTCTATCCGAGTTATCATCGCGCTGCCGTAATTCGAGCCCGTCATAACACCGGCCTGCCAGCCCAGCAAGGACGTCACCGGAAAGCCCAACTTCTCAATAGCCATGGCCAAAAGCGCTATAGAAATCTGTTCGCCAGACGCCATCAAAACATCCATCTCTCGTTTAGAACCACTCGTGTTTATCTCGTTCGCCTTCTCTATAAGCTTATCAGTCATGTCGCCCTGCGCCGAAACAACCACGACCACGTCGTTGCCCTCCTGGTACGCCCTAGTGATGATATTCGCAACATTAAAAATTAACTTTGCGTCTGCAACAGATGTTCCGCCAAACTTTTGAACGATTAAGCTCATAATTGTCCACATCTCCATAAAAAAATCTTCTGCTCGCGCCCACAAAAACACAATTGACACTATCCATTATATTAAAAATTTTGATTTGTGTCTCTAAGCTTTATTCAATCAAATCTTCGGGAATCTCCTCCTGCCCCGGAATAACAACTTCTGAATTAGGGCTCAAACCCGATTCTACTTCTTCCTCGCTTAAATTATGTCCAAGGCCTGCCTCTCCACCAGTGTTTGGCATATTGGAGTACTCCACATAGCCCTTAGGCATATCATTATTTGCAAAATATCCGATTGCCGTTGCTGTTCCGTCATCTGTTGCGGCAAATTCTCCGCTATTTAGCTGGTACCTGCAGGTTCTAACGTTCGGGTCAAAATTATACGTTTTTGCCGCTTTACCCTCCAAAAACCTAACCATAATCTCCCGCCATATCCGTTTCGCATAAGCCGTTTCGCGAATTCTTTTAGGCGAGTCATAACCCGTCCAAATTCCCGCCACAGCCTCTGGAGTCAGCCCCACAAACCAGCTATCTTTGTCATCGTTTGTAGTTCCCGTCTTACCAACTACTTCCCAATTTTCGATATCTGCGCCTCTACCGGTTCCGGCCACGATTACCTGCCTCAACAACCGGTTCATAATCGTTGCTGTTTGCGAACTTATTGCTCGTCTTCCGATGTTATCGCGATTATCCAGAAGCACCTTACCGTTCCTATCCAGAACATAAAAATATGTGTACGGTTTATTATACATACCTCCGTTGCCAAAAATCTGGAACGCTGCGGTCATCTCCCGCACAGTTACACCTCCGTGGAAGCCACCCAAAGCCAATGCTCCACCAGAAGTCCTATCCTCAGGGTCCAAGTGTGCAAAACCAAGCTTCTGAGTCAAAAAGTCAAAACTCTTCTGATAAGTAAGCTCCTGCAAAGTCTGTGCTGCTGGGGCGTTCGCTGATTGTTGTATTGCCCAAACAAGAGGAACTCTGCCTTTATAAGACTTATACCAATTATTGGGGCCAGGTTTGCCTCTGCCATAAAAATTCGGCAGTGGCTCATCCTTAACAACGGATCCATAGTTATAGAGTCCCATATCGATCGCAGGTGCATAGACAGAAATCGGTTTTATGCACGATCCAGCCTGGCGTTTTGCATAATTCGCTCTATCAAACAGCATATTTCCAGTCTTTTTGCTCCTCGACCCCACGCTCGCCAGCACTCTGCCGTCGTAGTTCATCATCATGTAGCCAAGCTCTAAGTTCTTGTCCTTTGGCATAAGCGGTTCCGTAGATATCACCGACTCCGCAGCCGACTGCGCTTTTTCGTCCACCGCACAGTATATTTTGAGCCCCTGCTTAAACAAGATATCCTGCGCCGATGCCCGACTTATCTTATATTTTGCCATCAAGTCCTCGACGATATCCTTAAACAGCGCCTCTACATACCAGTTACGGATCGGCACATTCTCCGCCACACTCTCAGGCTTATGGCTCTTCGAAAATACTAATTCCCTAGACTCTTCCATTGCACGGTCAAACTCATCCTGTCCAATCTTTCCCTGGTCCAACATCTCAGACAGCACGGTCTCTCTACGCTCCTGATTATTTTCCGGATAAAGCAACGGATTATACTTAGTAGGGTTCTGCGTGATTCCAGCAATAGCGGCACACTCCGCCAAAGAGCAGTTCTTGATGTCCTTGTCAAAATAAGTGTTCGCCGCTGCCTGAACCCCCCTGCAGCCATTACCAAAGTTCACGATGTTCAAGTAAAGCTCCAGAATCTCATCCTTCGAATATTCTTTTTCAAAGTTTATCGCCCGGAATATTTCCTTAATCTTCCTCGTTATGCTTACATCGTTTTCGCCGGTCAAGTTCTTTATGGCTTGCTGCGTCAGGGTAGAGCCTCCATAGCTACCCGTCCCAAGCGCCAAGTTACACACTGCTCCCACAGTCCGGATCCAGTCTACTCCATGGTGCGCATAAAACCGTTTATCCTCTATTGCAATTATCGCGTCCTTCATGTGCTTCGGCATCTCGTTAAAGTCTACCCAAATACGGTTCTCCGCACTATATGCTTTGTTGTACTCTTTCATCTTGCCGTTTTCATCCATAACATAAATTATGCTCGTGAGTTGCAGCTTATTGGCGCGCACATCATATTCCACCCTATCGTTTACCACGCTTATAATGTATCCCGCAAAAATTAGCACAAAAACGGTTACATTCATCAACAAGATAGCCCCCGCAGTGAGCAAGCCTTTTGCCAACAGGCTCCTCTCTCCGGTCAGCCTTCTCAGATCCTTAGAATTTAAATTATATCTACTTATATCCTTTTTTCTCATTAAAAATCTCCTGTTTTTTTGCACATAAAAAACCAAATATTCCAAAATTAAGTATAATTTAAAAAAATCCTCAAATAATATCACCAAAGAGTCCCTTAACCACGCAAGTTTCGAGGTGATATCATGAAGAAATTTATAATTGGATCATATTGTTTTGTTCTAATCTGCATACTAGTCTCATTCGTAGCCATTCCTGTAATGAATCAAAATTCTAAAGCTTCTCAAAAAATCGAGCCCGAAACTTCAGATACTAGTTTATCATATATTGTGAAAGACTTCAACGGTAACATTGCTGTCTTCGAAAATGGCTCCAGTACACCGTTCAAAGTTACAGAAGTTTGCACAAACACGCTGCCAAAAGTAGATCAAGAAAAATTAGCCGAAGGAATTGTTGTCCATAACCAGGCCGAACTAAATACCCTGCTCGAAGATTTATGCAGCTGACTGTGTATCCCAAATCAAAAAGCTGTAAGCTTAAACTTACAGCCTTGCATCAGCACATACGAAAGTTTTAACTTTATTAATCATTTGGATAATGATACCCAACTAGAGACAGACAAAACAATAAGCGGAAGCGCATTTACAATATTTCCCCAAGTTAAAGAACTCTCCCTATTAAACCCCGTTTCATCTGTTCCTTCGTTGCCTTCGGGATGGGCATCTTCTTCGTGTTCTTTCTTAAAATTAAAACCACTAAAAATTTTGCTTACCCCTTCACAAGCTCCTGCCCACAAACTGCCAATACCCGTTATTACTTCACCCGGTATGGAAAAAACTTTTTTAATTCCCTTGGTTATCGAATTATTTCCTAGCCAGTTTTTGAATTTTATTCCATGCCACAAAATAACTCCCAATAACAGTAGTTTTAGCCCAGTTTCAATCTTTGAACTTCCTCCGCTGCTTGACGTAGAGTTAGATGTAGAACTGGAGTTAGCCACAGGCTTATTTTTTATATTAATAGGCGGTAAACTATCGCCTTGTATCCACACTCTTTCGCCGTCTCTAGATTTATATATATATGCCCGGTTGTTGTTTATAAAATTAGTCTTCGCTTCCACTCGGCTTGGCACAAACCCGCATAACACCGAAAACGACAAGACCACTGATAATAGCCTTTTCATTAAAACCTCTCCTAAAAACAATAATTTACTACAGCCACATTTTAGCACACTTTTGTAAAATTATTTTTACTTTTTAGAAAAATAAATAAATTTCTCTGTTAATCACATTTTTTGGCGGATAACAAATTTAAAACATTACACATAAAACAACTGCTTGTGTACTTTGTTTTTAATTAATCAAAATGGTCCTGATTTTTGTTTTATTTGCCCAACAATTTCCTCTGCAATTTTTTATAAAAACCCTCATCTCCAAAAGTAACCATATTCACCTTTTTTGCGGCACTCCGGATTGCTACCCTGTCAAATTCCCCCAAACTTAGCACATTATTGCCATCGACGCTCAAAAAAACGCCCGTTTCTTCCCTTGTGGTCGAATTTATCACAACAAAGTCGCTACCGGAAAAAACAATGGGACGGCTGAACAAAGAATGGGCACAGACCGGCGTCAGCAATATGCAGTCAAGCTCGGGGTCAACTATAGGGCCACCCGCCGACAAAGAATACGCTGTTGAGCCCGTGGGAGTCGCAACAATCACGCCATCCGCACAGTAACTGCAAACCTCATTTTCCTTAAAAGACACCGAAAAATCTATAATTTTAGCGCTCTCGCCCTTATAAATCACAGCATCGTTAAATGCCCAAAACGTCTGCATATCACCATTTTTATTAACCTTAACCTCTAGTAAGCTCCGCTTTTGAACATCATATCTACCATCGGCCAACTGCTCTAATTTGCCCAGCTCATCTTTTTCAATTCCCGCCACAAAGCCAACTCTACCAAAGTTTATTCCTAAAATTGGCTTCTCAAATTTTGCCGCATATTTTGCAAACCGAATCACCGTGCCGTCGCCGCCTATCGCCAAAATCACGTCACAAGTTGTCACTATATCATCAATATCCGCGCCAAAATTCACATTGCCTCCCACCAAGTCTTGCTCATAGCTTTTTGGAAGCCAAACTTCTGCCCCACAACGGTCAAATTTATCTATAACCTGCCGCGCAAACGTGAAGATACCGGGCTTTGTGATATTCAAAAAAAGCGCCACTTTCATAATGTCACCTCAAACTTTATGGCTATTTGTCAAGTTCGTTGTGAGAATTTTCCACTAAATCTTTGATGCTAATCGAGGCTAAATTCTGTGGCAAATCGGCAGTCTTTCGCAAATAAGCAAGATATTCGATGTTTCCCTTAGGCCCCTTTATTGGCGAAAAACTCAGCCCCAAAAGGTCAAACCCAATATTAATCGCAAAGCTACAAATATCATTAACCACAGTCTCATGCACTGCGCCGTCTCTCACAACACCATTTTTACCGACACTTGCACGGCCCGCTTCAAATTGAGGCTTTATTAGGCAAACTGCGGTAGCGCCTTCGTTTATAAACCTCTTGGCGACCGGCAGAACAAGCTTTAAAGAAATAAACGACACATCCACACTCAAAAAGTCCAACTTTTCCAAAACCGCAGCCTCATCAATATATCGTATATTCGTTCGCTCCAAATTTACCACTCGCACGTCATTTCTGAGCCTCCAGTCCAGCTGACCGTAACCTACATCTACAGCATAAACTTTCTCCACGCCGTTTTTTAGCATGCAGTCAGTAAAGCCTCCCGTAGATGCCCCTATATCCATGGCGACTTTTCCCGTCAAATCTATGTCAAACGCCTTTATCGCCTTTTCTAACTTTAGTCCTCCACGGCTAACATACGCCATTGGGTGGCCCCTGACTTCAATCTCAACATCATCTTTTACCATCATACCAGGCTTGTCAGCTTTTTGATTATCCACATACACGTTGCCAAGCATAATCTCGGTGCGAGCTTTTTCTCGACTCGGCGCCAAACCTCGTTCAAACAGCGCTACATCCAGCCTTTTCTTGTCTAGCAAAAGCATCAACCCTCTGTGCAATTATTTTTTCCATGCCCTCCGCGTCCAGGTTCAGCTTGTGTAAAGACGACTCAACTGTTGCCTGAGCAACAAACTCCCCATCTACCGCTGTCAAATAAAACTTTCCATCAAATCCAGCTTGAGTCAATTCGTGGCTAAATCTCTCTCCCACGCCGCCAGACTGCATTCCTTCCTCAAAGAAAAACACATTTTTGAACTTAGTCGCCTCCATAACCGCCGCGTTATCGATAGGTTTAATCCGGTTCAGCTTTATAATACAGGTTTTTATGCGCTTCAACTGCAGGTTTTCTCTCGCCAAGCACGCCCACGAAAACAGCCTCCCATAAGTAACAATGGCGGTTTCGCATCCTGCTAAGTCGCCATAGACATCAAACGGATCGCAGTTACAAGCAAAATCTTCCGGTTTATATAGCTGTGCACCTCTCGGATACCGCACCGCACCTACACCATCAACCTCATAGATCGCTTTTCTAAGCATCGGTCCCACTTCTTCAAAAAAGCTTGGCGAATACACTGTCACATTGGGGATAGCGTTCAAAAAAGAAACATCAAACAGCCCCTGATGAGTCTCGCCATCTGCGCCCACAATTCCCGCTCTGTCAATAGCTAGCACTATCTTCAGCTTCTGAATCGCCGCGTCATGGATTATTTGGTCGTATCCTCGCTGCAAAAAAGTCGAATAAACCGCAAAAACCGGGATCATTCCACCTGCGGCAAGGCCCCCAGCAAACGTAACTGCGTGTCCCTCTGCAATACCAACGTCGAAAAACCTATTCTTAAAGCGCCTTGCAAAATATGTAAGCCCAGTTCCGAGCTTCATCGCGGCCGTTATCGCACAAATTCGGCCATCATCCTTAGCAATTTTAAAAAGTTCCCTGCTAAACACCGCAGAAAAGTCACCAGAAGTAGCACCTTTAGCTCCTGTCTTTATGTTGAACCCAGACAAGCCGTGGAAAGCCTTCGGATTTTTCTCTGCAATCGGGTAACCCTTGCCCTTCACCGTGTTAACATGCACCAAGACCGGGCGATCCTTCCCCTTTGCCACCTGCAAAACTTTTATAAGCTCCCGTAAATTGTGGCCGTCAATCGGGCCATAGTACATAAATCCCAGATTTTCGAACACCGTGCCGTTATACACTAAATTTTTGAGCGTTGACGTCGATTTTAGGATAGCTTTTCGCATAACCTTACCTAAAAGTGGCACTCTGCTGAGAATTTTATCCACTGCACTCTTCGTTTTCAAGTATATCCCACGCGTCCGGATACCCGAAAGGTAGCGCGCCATAGAACCAACGTTCCGAGAAATAGACATTTTGTTATCATTGAGCACAACAATAAAATTGCGATTACACGCACCTGCATTGTTTATCCCCTCATAAGCAAGCCCGCCAGAAAGCGCTCCATCACCAATCACTGCAATCACCTTGCCCGGTTCATTCTTAAGCCTCTTAGCATTCAAAAGCCCAAGTGCCGCCGAAATTGATGTACTGCTATGTCCACAGCCAAACGAGTCATACACACTTTCATCTCTACGAGGAAATCCCGATAGACCGTCCTCCTGTCGGATAGTGTCAAGCCGGCCCAGCCTACCAGTCAAGATTTTATGCGTATAGCACTGATGCCCAACATCCCAAACTATCTGATCCTGTGGGCAAGCAAAAACCTTATGCAAAGCAACAGTCAGCTCCACCACACCCAAGTTCGACGCTAAATGACCGCCATTCTTCGATACAGTCTCTATTATTTTTCCTCGAATCTGCACACACAAAGCCTCGAGCTCATCAATCGACATCCCCTTGATGTCCCTTGGCGATGCGACCGAACTTAAAAGATAATCTTCTTGCATTCCACCAAACCCTTACAATAACCTAGTTCAAATTATATCACAAAAAAGCCTAACAATCAAGCACCGCGTTCTTTCGGGCTTTGTTAAGGCTCTTTATTGCAATACAAATTTAAAATTCGCTGTAAATCTTTGCCGCTACGCCTTTTTCATGCTTGTTTTTTTATCTGCTTCCGCACCTGTAGTAGATAAATTCGTAATTTTCTGCTCAGCACCTTCCAGTACTTCGTAGCAAAACTTCGCTATTTTTGTGCCTTCCTCGAATAACTTCAAAGACTCCTCTAAGGATTCCGCGCCGCCCTCTAGCTTTGCGACGATTTCTTGCAGTTTTTTTAACTCTGCCTCAAACGATTTACTCTTCGCCATCAACTCCACCTCCTAGGGAAACTCCAGTAACATCGCACTCTATCTTACCGTCCGATACAATAATGCTGATTTTATCGCCATTTTTAACTTGGTCTAAGTGAGAAATCACACTGTTTGCAGAATTAACAGCTACACAATATCCCGAGCTAAGCAACTTAAGCGGGCTCAGAGCCTCTAGCTTGCTAACCGACAAAAAAAATTCTTCCTTGCAGCCAGAAATAATCTCTTTAAAGTTCAGTCTCAATGCCATCAGCAAGGCATCCAAAATCATTTTTCTATCATTAAGCATTCTGCCATGGCTACTTAGTGCGCCCTGCTTTGTCAAGCCATCCAGCTTCTTGCGGCAGTCTCCCACCCGGCACTGCATCAGAGATTTCATATAAGATGTCCAATATTCTATATCCGAAATAAGCTTTTGCGTGTCCGGAACCACCAGTTCAGCCGCAGCAGAAGGTGTTGGAGCTCTAAGATCGGCCGCAAAATCGCATAGTGTGAAGTCCGTCTCGTGTCCAACCGCGGAAATTATCGGAATTCTCGATGCCACAACGCTTCGCACCAAACTCTCGTTGTTAAACGCCCACAAATTCTCTGCAGACCCGCCACCTCGCGCTACAATTAGGACGTCACACAAGTTCTCATCGTTAAACCGCTCTATCGCCTGCACGATCTGTTCTGCGGCGCCTTCTCCCTGAACTAAAACCGGGCAAAAAATTATCTCTGCCAGCGGGAATCTGCGCTTCATCACGTTTTGGATATCCCAAAACACCGCTCCAGTCTCAGATGTAACAACTCCTACTCTTTGTGGATACTGTGGCAATGCCTTTTTGTTCTTTTCATCAAACAATCCCTCTTTAGAAAGCTTGGTTTTAAGCTGCTCAAAGGCCAGACTCAACGCACCAACCCCGTCCGGTTGAATGTCTTCCACATAAACTTGATAAACCCCCGAAGCCTCATAAACTCCGACTCTGCCGCGCACTATCACCTTCGCCCCATTCTGCAGCCGAAAGCGAACTCGCCTTGCAAAAGCGGCAAACATCACCGCCCGTACCACACTTTTGTCGTCCTTAAGCAAAAAATAAAAATGTCCCGACTGGTAATGATCCGTGAAATTCGAGATTTCACCTGTCAAAAACACATTTTCTAGGTTTAAATCCGCGTCAACAAGCGACTTAACATAAAAATTAATCTGCGAAACCGTCAGCACATTAATGTTCATTGCAAACCACCTGCCTTTATCGACGTGAGTACCGACACTCCGGCTGCATTGTCCGATGAAAACTCCGGTTCACCAAAGATTACGTTAAAACTCAAGCTCAGTCTCCGCTTTATAATCGTGTTTGACATTACTCCACCCACAAAAACTACCGGCATTTCGCCAAATTTTCTCAAAACTTCTCTGCACATTGCCTCTAACGCTGCACCCACGTGTTCTATGCAAAACCGCGCGACCTTTTCGTTCCTCTCCTGATCTAGCTTCATCCGTGCACATGAATTTTCCACTCCCGAAAAGCAACAGTCTGTCCCTTTTAGCGTAGGCGTCACCTTAATGGCTTCATCACAGCAAAGCGCCAACTTCTCGAGCGCTCCCCCAGCCGGGAAGTTCAGCCCTAAAGCCACTCCAACTCTGTCGATAAGCTGCCCCGCAGTTAAATCCAGCGTCTTTGCGACAATTTTCGTCTTAATTACGTTAAGCTCGTCCGGAACCACTAGCAAAACCTCTGTCGTGCCCCCAGAAACATGAAACGCCAAGAATTTTTGCTCCATTAAGTCGAGCCGTCCAGCAGAAAAAAGTCCCGCCGCGATATGCCCCGCTTGGTGCGAGAACTCATAACACGGTACATTCAAAAGTTCATCTATCATCCTACCAAAGGAAGCCCCCACTGTAAAGCACGGCATGTAAGAGCCATATTCGTCTCGTGGCCTTACTGAAACTCCGACTGCATCTGGTATTTCAACCAAGCCTTTAACGACCTCTCCAAATACATCCGGCAGCCTATTCACATGATGAAACACTGCATCGTTTTGTCGAAGGCCGATTTCGCCGCTTTTTACCGGCAACAGCTTTTTCGCCTGTTTCAGCGTTCCATCTGAGGTGTAAACCGCCACAGACGTCGTATAGTTGCTTGTGTCTATTCCCAAAAAACTAGCCATTTTTCTGCTCCAAATTTCTGTTTATGCCTCCTAAAATCCCATTTATAAAGGTGGGCTCCTTCTCGGCTCCATATTTTTTCGAGAGTTCCACCGCTTCGTTTATTGCAACATTTGTTGGGATATCATCCCGGTACAGCATCTCGTACACCGAAAGCCTCAATATTGCCAGTGCGACCTTAGATAGCCTATTTTTATCCCATTTTAGCGAGAATTTCTCAATAAGTTCATCTATTTCCGTAAGGTTCTCTAAAATTCCCTCAAAGTAGCTGACAACAAAATCGTTAAAATCACCTGGCAAACGCTCCCCCGCCAAGAGCTTAGTTTCCCTGAGCTCTTCCAAAGAACATCCGGTAAAATTATTTTCAAATAGTAGCAAAAATACGAACTCCCGCTGTTTATGTCTGTTCATTAACCTTAAAAGCCCTCCAAAAAGCCAACAGCCCCTTACTAAAAACAAGTAAAGGGCCACACTTCACCAAATATAATAAAATCAAAGTTCAATTACTGTTTTTAACGTCACGTACATTATACCACAGTATGAGAAATTTTCAAGCTTATTTTGCTTCCACGATCTTTATTTTGTCCGGGGCTATTCCTCCTTGGCCAGCTACGATGTCCTTTATTACCACAGCCAGGTTCTCGTTTAGGGCTTCTGTTCCACCCACCACAACGCTGCATTCGTCGTTTTGAATGAACGCCAGGCAATCTGCAACGCCTTTTGCTTTTATCAGGTTCTCTATGTTCGACTCTTTTTCTATGTTTTTGGCTATTTCTGCCGCCTGCTTTACCGATTCGGCCTTTGCTTGCTCCGAAGATTTTGCGTTCTCTAATGTTTCTTTTATCACCTCAGTCGCCTCTTCTCTTGCTTTCTGCCGCTCGCTTTTCGCTTTAGAAAAATACTCTGAAGAACTTTTGGGTTTATCTTTATTCTCCTTGCCGTTGCCTTCTTTGTTTTCTTCGCTATTCTCCAGCGTTGGAGTGTTATTCACAAACTGCGCTTCGCCCAACTCCTTTGTCGAGATTATCGAATTATCATCGCTCAAACCTTGATCCGAAGAAAGCTGCCAGTTAAGATATACCGCCGTGCCCAAAGCTATCACTAATGCCGCTAAGATTATTTGTTTTTTCCCAAAAATCATCATATTTTTCCTCCTAAAATTTTGATTGTTTACTTTGTTACATAAACTTTTTTTGATGTAACGTTTAATGCGGTTTTTACTGCATCTGTTATTTTTTGCTGCACTTCTGGCTGATTTCCGCCTTCGCACACCACCACTACACCTTTTATTGTTGGTTGTATTTGTGTTACCGATAGCGCCCGTTCTGTTCCGTCAGCATCTTTCATTGTTATGTATTTCTTCTCACTATCGTCACTCTCCCTTTTTTTACTCGTTTGACCGTCGGTTGTTTTATCTTCTGTTGCCTCTTTGTTCTTTTTTTCCTCTGTTGCATAGACGGTCTCTTCGGTACTCTCTAGCGTTACTAGAACTTTTGTATTGCCTGCCCCTTTTATGCTCGAGATCATTTCCTTTAAACTACTTTCTAGCTTATTCACATACTGCTGCGTACTGTTACTGCTGCCGTTTTGTGCCAATTCTGCTTTTTCTCTTTTTTTGCTGCTACTTTTTAAATGTCCCGAAAAAAATATTAATGCAATCCCCAAAACTCCCGCTATTACTATTATTTTTCTGAATTTATCTTTAAGCAAAAATTCTTTTATTTTTTTACTTTTTTCTTCCACAGTCATTAAAGTCCTATTCACTCCCAACGACAACATCCACTTTTAACTCGAGCCTTTTTTCTAGCTCATTTTTTACCGCGTCCTTTTTGAGTTTATCACCTCTTGCTAAAAAAACTTCTACATTTTTAATTGATATGCAATTATCCTTGCTTGTATCCATAATTATGTTAATTTTTTCTGGTTTAACACTCTTTGCTTTTAAAATTTCTTTTATTGTTGCCTTTAAATTTTTTTGCACTATACTTTTGCTCTGATCGTTTATTGTTTCTTTTAGTTTACTTTTTTCTTTTACCGATATTTCGGGCATTTTGGCGCTAAAATTAATTCTTGATAAACTATTTTTTAGCGGGACTACTACTGCGCTTAGCATAAAGATCCCTAAAACTACCCGAAAAATTTTCTCCATGTTCCCCTTTGGAAACAATATTTCTATTATCGTGCACACCACCGAAGTTATACAGATCGTCGTTATCCAGGCTTTTACCGCGTTCAACTGCCACCACCACCTATGCTCAAAACCAGCACCGTAGAGATTATCAAAATCGTCATGATGCACAAGACCACCGCCATTAGTGTACTAACCACTTTCCCGATGTTCTTTAGCAGCGTTGAGATATTTGGCAGCTCAAAGATTTCTCCTGCTACAGCGCAGATATTAAGCACAAACGACCACGCAATACACTCTACGACTGCCGGCAAAAAGATAAATCCTACCGCTATTATGAAAAACGCACCGATCCCCGATTTTAAAATTTTTACGCAGCCCTGCACTGTTAAAAATGCGTCACCCAGCGCACTGCCTACTATTGGAACAAAGCTGCTCAGTACAAACTTCATGGCCTTGCTGTTTACGCTGTCTGCCGTGGCTCCTATTATGCTTTTTGTCGTCAGTATGCCCGAGAATATCGTCATTGTAAAGCCTAGCACCCATTTTGTGATTTTCGAAAAAAGCCCACACAGCCCAGAAAAGTTGAATCTTGGCGAAATGGCACAGACTACGCTGACGGTTAAAAACATATTCAAAAGCGGGACCAAAAAGTTGGCACAGAGCTGCGTGATGACGTCGCCCAAGGTCACCATTAAAGAGCTGAACGCTGCCGATGAAATCGCTTGCCCCGAAGCTACCATAACTCCTGCCATTATTGGTATGTAGCAAAATAGAAATCCTGCTCCACCCTTTATTATTGCGGCAACTCGTCCAATAAACCCCACGATTGGCGTCACTATTATCATGCAGACGCACAGGGTACTCACGACCCCCAATGTTGCTGCCAATGATTTTTCTCCTATGGAAATTTTAAGTGCAGTTAAAATCGCGTTCAAAAGCGTTACCGCCAAGATCATGCTGATTGATCTAAGCGGCGCTGGGAGGTTTTTCTTTGCTGTTGCTAAGATTTTTTCTAGCACCACTTCTGGCTTTATGCCTATGATTTCGTTAAAGTCAGCTCCGTTTACACCAATTCCCTCAAGTGAGTTTTTGGTCTCTTTGGGTAACTCATCGAATAGCCTTTCCGCTCCACTATTATCGTACTGCTCTTTGTAGACCTCTTGGTTGTAGACTCCATATACGTTATTTGCCTCTGCTGCCGCTGGAATGCTCTTAAACACGCTTAAAATTAGCACAATTCCTAAAAATATCTTTTTCACGTTCACTTTAACCACCCAAAAGACTAGTTACAATTTTTATGACTTGCTCAAACAACGGCAGAGTCATGCCTATTATCAGCACTTTGCTTGCCAGCTCTATTTTTGAGGTTAGGGCTGTTTCGCCGGCATCGTTGCAAGAATCCGATGCGAACTGCGCCAAAAAGCATATACCCAGCGTCTTGAAGAGGATCTTGGCGTTATCGCTAGAAATTCCGCTATTAGAGAGCAACTCGTTTATCTTCTGGATCGATGGCGTGATTTCTGATAAAATCATGCATAGTATGAAGACTCCCGCCATTATGCTCACGAAGATAGAGTACTCCGGGTTGTATTTTTTTATCATTACCGATATGGCCGTGGCTATCAGCGATATCGCGATTATACCTGCTATGTTCATTGGCTACAGCCCAAAAATCGACTTTATTGTGCGAAAAAGTATGTCTATTTCTTTTACTACCATCATCAGAACCACTATTAACCCCGCTAGAGTCGTCATCATGGCTTGTTCTTCCCGGCCCGACCGGATCAGCACTTGGTTTAGCACTGCCACGATTATCCCTATTGCCGCTATTTTGAAGATTAAATCTATGTCCATCATTAATTTTGTGCTTCCTCCGCTTCTAACTTTATAGTTTTGCCGGTATTTTTGTGCTGTTATTTTCTATAATAGAATTATCGCGATGCTTATCCCTGCCAATGAACCAAGCATTAAATAGAGTTTGCTCTTTTTTTCTCTTTCCTCTTTAGCCGCTTCCAAGGCTGTCTCAATGAGCTTTTGGTTCATCTCGCACAACGAGATTTGCCCTCTAACGTCCGTTGTGCCAAGCTCTTCGCCAAAGTTACTTATCAGTTCTTTTTCCGGTTTTCGCAGCCCATAGGCGCCTGCCAAGCTTTCTACTGCTTTTTGCCACGCTTTTGCAAAGCTCTCTTCTAACTTTAAATTTCCCCTCATCTGGCTCAAAAAGCCCGAAATCTCGCTCTTTGTGTCGCTATAACTATTTATAATTTCACTCAAAACTCGCTGTGTATAGCGAATTTCTGTATTTATGTAGCTTATGAACTGCAGGTATTGCTGCAAAAATCTTACTCTCAAGCTGAGTCTACGCGATGTCGCATACCCCAGAGCTGTTGACGACGCTATTAATAAGAGCGAACCTATTAGTTTTATCAACGTTTGCACCCACTTTGTATATCTGTGATATGACTCCTGGCTTGGTTCTGCCACACATCATAGCAAGAACATCGAACGCTTCAGTGTTTAGGATGTCCATGCAATGCTTTCTCCTAGAAAAATCATCGATGCTCCCCGCATGCACGCTGACTATCAGCTTTACTCCGGCATGAACCGCCTGTCTTATTGCCTGAATGTCCCTTTCTGTGCCTATTTCGTCGCAGACTATAACATTAGGCGAGAGCGTCCGGATGGCTTGTGTTAGGCCTTCAGCCTTGGGGTATCCGTTTAAAATGTCGCAGAACCCTAGGTCATTTTGCGCCAGACCTGCATATGTCCCTGAGAACTCATTGCGCTCGTCTACTACGCTAACTTTTTCTCCCAACACCGAGAGTTTTCTTGCAAGTTCCCTTAAGATGGTTGTTTTGCCGCTCGCTGGGATACCCGCTAAGATTATCCCGTTAAATTTATTGTTTATGCTAGACAACAGCTCGTCTGCAGAATTCCTCATCTGCCGCGCGATTCTCACACTTAGAGTAGAGATATCTCGCACATTCACGATCTTCTCGTCCTCTATTACCGCCGTGCCGCACAGCCCCACTCTGTGTCCGCCTTTTAGTGTCAAAAAGCCGTTCTTTATCTCGTTTGTGTAGCTATAAACCGAATCTTTACACATCATCTTTAGGCTCTCTTCTAGCTCCCTTTGTGACGCTATTTTTAGTGGCAAATTCAAATTTCGCGTTAGTTTGCCGTCTTTTCGCAAAAATAAGTAGTCGTTGGTGCACATAAAGATTACTGGCTTTTCTGTTCTTATACAGATTTCCCTAACGTTTTTTTGAATCTCTTCCGGTACCTCTTTCAAAATCATGTACAAACTGCCGCTCAGTGCCTTTATCGCTTGATTATATTTCTCATCCATAGCTTTGTCCTCCTTGCTTTTATAATATGGACAACACCCCTCGTTTAGAACTTCAAACCAATTTTCATTGCGATTTTAGAAATAAAAAATAAGGCCAGCACCATAAATGCTAGCCTTTTGTAGTTAGTTTAACCGCTATGCCTCAATTGCTTATTACTTGTTCGCCTTTATATAATTTACCAGTTCGCCCACGGTTCTTATGTTTTCTATTTCTTCGTCGGGAACTTCGATTTCGAACTCATCCTCTATTGACATCAAAATATCTACCACGTCTAAAGAGTCCGCGCCCAGGTCCTCGGCGATGTTAGTATTGCTCGTTATGCTATCTTCATCTACCGAAAACTGCTCGCTCAAAATTTTTTTTACTTTTTCCAAAACCATGACCATTTCTCCTCGTTAATTTTTTAAAATTATAATAATTTATGTTTTGCCCCTCAAATTTGCCATTAACCACCAGGGGCTGATTGACAAAATATTTTTTATGCTATATCCTCTAAAATAACATTTTTGATTGTCCGCGCCGTCCCCTTTACCAATGGTATTCGGAATTATTTTGTTTGTCAATAATTAAACCAAAATTTATAATAATTTTTTGCTGCATAGAGGTAAACTTAACATGAATCAGCATTTTGCTCTTTTAGGGCACCCTATTTCGCATTCTATTTCTCCATTTATTCATCGTCGACTGTTCGAGATCTCTAAAATTTCAGCCGATTATGTGCTTTTAGACATTTGCGAGCCTGATTTCTTGAGTGTTATACCAACCTTGGGTAAGCTAAATGGCTACAATATAACGATTCCATATAAGCAGGCAATCATCCCGTTTGTTGGGCAACTTTGCGGCCAGGCCAAGATTTGTTCTTGTATAAATACCGTAAAAAACAGTGGTAACGCTTCTTTTGGTTACAATACCGATGCTCCCGGTTTTTTGCAAGCCTTAAAGTTTGAGAATTTGTCTCTTGCCGGCGATGTTACTATTTTGGGATGTGGCGGGGTCGCTCGGATCTTTTGCTTTGAGGCTGCTTTTAACAGCTGCAATGTGACTTTAGCTGTGCGTGCACAAAGTCTTAACCACGCCAAAGTCCTTGCAAACGAGGTTGAGCACGTTACCGGCCGCTCGGTGACGGTTACTTTTGTTAATGCATTACCCAAGAACGCTGATATCCTGATAAATGCGACGCCGGTTGGAATGTTCCCAAATGTTGATGAATCTCCCGTTACAGACTCCGATTTAAGCCACTGCCGCGCTGTATTCGACGCTGTTTACAACCCTCATGATACTTTGCTTATTAAAAAGGCTAAAAGTAACGGTTTGACGTCGATTTCAGGTTTATCTATGCTGGTTTTTCAGGCTGTTTTTGCTCACAAAATCTGGAATGATGTTGAATTTTCTGACGGAGATATCTCCCAGCTAATTGCTGATTCTGGCGAATTTTTGAAGAGGTTTGGTTAAACTTTTATGGTCACGAAAAAAAATACAAATTTTCATTTTAATATAATCCTGTGCGGCTTTATGGGCTGCGGCAAAACTACTGTCGGGCGGCATCTCGCCTTGCAATCTGGGCTTCAGTTCATTGATACCGACTACTGCATTGAGACTGAAGTTGGCCTCAGTGTTAGCCAAATCTTTGCAACTTACGGCGAAGCGCACTTTAGAAAACTTGAAAAAAACTGCATAAAAAAGGCGTCTGCTGCTCCCACTCCGGTTATAATTTCTTCTGGCGGGGGATCTATTTTGAATATAGAAAACATCGTTAACCTTAAAAAAAGCGGAAAAATATTTTTGCTGTACGCTCCCCTAGATACTATAATTTCTCGGCTAGGCACAAGTACTACCGCTACACGGCCTTTGATTCCTAACAAAAGTTCTATCTATGAACTGTTTTTTTCGCGTAGAGAAAAATATCTTCAAGCTGCAGACTTCATAATTAGCACCGATAAAAGCGTTTCTGCTATTTGTAGCGAAATTCTTGATCTCGCAAAAATCCAAACTGAACAAAAAAATTAGCGATAACCCATCCCTAGCGTCATCACTAATTTTAAAGCTAAGCCCTAAATTTAAAATGCAACATATTTTACGTATAGTAATTGTAACTTTATTTCTTTTTATAAAACCAAAAATCCCAAGGTTTATGCTTCCCATCGTATTTTGCTGCGTTAGCTTCCACCTGATCTTGATGGTTGTATAAGTTATCAAGCTTCACAGCCTGCCGGTAATCTCCTATATCAACCACTAATTCGTTGGTCTTGTTATCGTAAACTGCATACCCATTATTATTACTGCCGATGTATCCACCAGACACATTTTCTGCATCTTCTTTTTTTAGCACATTCTCTTCCTTGTTCTTACTCATAAAAATACATCTCCTTTTCTTTTTCATAAAAACTTTTCGTCGATCGACATATATATTATATCACAAAAAACGCATAAAATCAAGCCATAATTTTTTTAAAAAATGTTGTTTTTTACCACAACAAAATATAGCCTTTTTTTAGCGCTATTCAAATCGGGTTTTAGGCCTTTAAACCCGAGCTATCAATAGAGATTATACAAGTCCAGAAGAGAGTTTGAACACAGGAATAAAACTCTTTCGTTTCTCGTCATTTTTTTAACCGATTCCTGCTTCGACCATTCTTCCACATTATTGGCTACTTTTATTATTACTTTTTTCATGATTTCTGCTGCTTTGTCCGACAATTTTGAGGTATAAACTGGGAATCGTCCAATCTCCTGCTTTTCTGGATACATGTCTAACCCCATCCCGGCTAGGAACCACTTGGCTTTGAACTCACCTGCTGCGCACATTATTCCCGTAAAATCTGCAATCAGCTCGTCGTGCAGGTTGTTCTGTGAGGAACCCAAAAATCTTTTAGTAAAATAATGTGTGCACTCGTGCTCTCTTCTTATTATTACCGAGTACTCCCGCCATTGCTCATCTTCTAAGCCTATCTTCTTTGCTGGAATATTGCTGTATGGCTTGTTGGAGAGAATTATAAACTTGTTACTTTTGCCGTATGCAAAGCTAGCTCCCGTCTTTTCTATGTTTGGCGCCGGCATCCCTTTATATATCAGCTTTTTCACTATCTCGTAAAAATCCTCTTCGTCTTTTGCGTAAATCACCGGAATATTACCTGCTATCGAGTTGTATATCTCCATACTCACACTCTGTGGCGATCTTAATTTTACTTCTTCAGCCCCATGCGGGATTCTCTCGTTTATGACTTTGTTTATATTCCCGTCGTGTATTTCGGATATTATGTTTCTCCAGGTCCCAACAAACGGTTCATCTTCTATTTCGCCGGGTGTATAGTCCTTTACATTGAATTTATTTTCACAATAATCCAAAACTTCTTCGCAGGTAGCGTCATCTGCCCCTAGCTTTTTTAGCTCAGATTTGTAATGTTCTAACTTTTCCATTCGTCGTTCACCTTCTTATTTTTTCTTTAAATAATCTAATTTCCCGGAGCCATTAAGTTTATCAATATAATTTAACATTTGTTCATAGCTCGCGTTATTTCCTATTACATTGTAATTTCCAGTATTCTCTATACTATATGTTATGCTTGTGTCGCCCCCGGCAACTTCATCTAAATTTTCTTCATCTAAAACTTGGCCTTCTTTAATTTTCTTTTCTTTCATAAAATTCACTCTCCAGGTTTTATCATTTTCCTTATATTCCTCTTTTGTGAAGCTCATCTACCATCATTTGGGCATACTTTTGGGCTTCTGCTTTGTTAGTTGCTGTAAACGAGAAATTATTGTCTCCTATTAGTCTATGTGTGTATATGTCGCTTGCTCCACCTGCTGCCGCCTCCAAGAGTTCGTCGCTTAATTCTACATTATCTAATATTTCGTCTACACCAAAGTTATAGCCTAGTTCCCTTGCTATATCTACAACTTCGTCTAAATTCGATGCTTTTGCAAAAATTTCTCTAAAAGTTTCGTCTTCTTCCAATCTCTCCTTAAAATCAATTATATTGTCTTTCACCTTTTAAATCCCCTTTCTATCCTTTTTAAAAATATACGCTATTATTATTGTTTCCTGTTACGTTGTAATTTGTGCTATAGGAAGTCTTTTTACCTTTACCTCCTGCTACCATAGATAGTGTATCATCATCTAGCTCTTCTGATAAAATATCCTCCACTGTTACATCGTAATCCAAACTTTGTGCAAACTCTGCAATCTCTTCTGCCGAAGTTAGATTTTTAAAATCCTCTTTAAATTCTCCGTTTTTGAATCTTTCTCTAAATTCTTCTTTGCTTTTCATTAATCTTCCATCCAATTTTTATTAATTAAACTAATATGGTAACACACACAATATCTCCCCGGTGTTTTTATCTCTTACCACCACGCTGTAGTTTGCATATACCTCACTTGTATATGTTGCTCCTCCAGAAACACTTTCTAGCGAGCCTTCATCTAGTTCCGTGTTAATATTTTTTCTCATTTCTATGTCTAATCCATACTCGTTTGCTATGCGGCGAGCCTCTTCTGGAGTTTTTGCTTTTTCTAGCCTTTCTTTTGCTGTCTCTTGCATAAAAAGCCTTCCTTTTTTAAGATAGCGGTTTCTATGTTTAAAATTATAAATTAAATCTTAGTATTAACCTTAATTCTAATATAGAAACCGCCACTACCTTTATTTTGTTTTTTTATTAGCTAGCACTAAATTGTTTTATATTATTATCATTTACTATTTGCCGGTTAAAAGTCCCACAACATTACCTACAACATTCAATGTTCCTGTAAAGCCTTTTACAAAGCCTTCTCCAAAATCCTTAAAAAACTGTTTTGCACTACCACCAGATGCACTCTCTAATTGTTCGTCTGATAGATGCTTTTCTACTTCTAGCTCTAACTTATTATATTCTTCCTTACTAATATCATAGCCTTCTTTTTTTGCTTTTTCCTTTAGTGTTTCAAAATCTTTTATTTTATCAAATTCTTTTGCAAAGTTTTCATCATTAACCAATCTTTCTAAAAATTCTCTTGTATTTTTCATTTTTATTACACTCCTTTTTTTCACAAAAAATAAATGCGCATCAAGCTTATTTTTTGAAAAGTGCTGCAATACTTGCTATTTGTCCTGCAACTTGTGTTGCTCCTCCAATAGCACTAGCTAATGTACCAAAAACAGTCTGCATACCGCCGTTAATATCACCTTGCACTTTATTCCAATTAACTCCTCCAGATGCTGATTCTAGTTTTTCATCTGATAATTCTGTTGCTTCTGCTTGTATTTTTTTATACTCTGCTAGATTAATATCATAGCCCTCTCCTCCGGCTACCTTTTTTAAATTTTCTAAGTCTTTTACACCCTCAAATTTTTTTGCAAATCCTTTGTCATTAACCAATCTTTCTAAAAATTCTCTTGTATTTTTCATTTTTATACACTCCTTAAAATTTTTACTTTTTATTAGTTACCTACATGTCTTACTTTTCTCTACCATAAAGAGTCCAATCATCTTTTTCTTCTAGGGTCATTATTGGCATTGGTACATGATGACATTTTTTTAAATTAATTTTCTCTCCTCTTGCGCCATCACTAGGTTTCCAGTTTGCTGGCATCCCTAGCCCGCCTTGGACACTCTCTAATTGTGCTTCGTTCATGCTGTTTTGCTTGTCTTTTTGACAGTCATTCTTTTTGCACTTTTTAGATCCTTTCACACAGCCTCACCTCCTTTACTTGGTATAAGTATTAAATGCCTTCTTACCCTTGTTAAGCTATTTCCCTTTACTCGGGCTAATTAGATTTAGCGGACACAATAAGCTAGGTCTCCAGCCCGGGCGCTCGGCACCTTCAACGCATGGATAAACGTTTATTCCACCAGAAACGGCTTCCATCTGCTTGTCCATGTAATCGTCTTCGGTGAATTCATAACCTTCTTTTTTTGCCATCTTCACTACTTCTGCCGGGTCTCCTACGTCCTTAAATTTATCTGCTAAACTTTTGTTTTTTCCTAAATCCTCTATAAATCCATTTAAGTCCTTCATTTACTTCTACCTCCTTATATTTACATTTGCTTCACAAAATTAATAATAATTGTTGAAGATTTCCATTGCTCTGCTGAATGCGCCCCCAGAGATTGTATGCAGCGCCTCTTCCGAAAGCTCTCCTGGCTCCACCGCGTCCATAACGCGCGCTATTCCTAACAAATTCTCTACAAATTCGTGCATCGGCATGCCATCTAAATAGGGTTTTGCCACCAAATACGCCCCTTCGGGAGTTGTTTGTCGTAAAAAATCCTCTCTTACTTGCACGTTTTCGGTTAGTACCCTTAAAAAGTTTTCCATATTCTACGCCTCTTCTTTATTATTTTATCTTCCAATAAAATACTTTTTTCAAAAGACTTCGTGCATACCCATTAAAATAGCCCCTCTTCTAAGTTTGCCAGCATAAATAGCACTTCGGTAAAAATATTTGTGCTGCCTCCGTTTATTGACTCTAGGTCTTGGTTTAACAGCTCTTTTCTATAGCTAACCTTATTGTGAATAGCCGTTAGCGCATCTTTAAACTCCTCAAAGCTTATGCCCTCTATATACGGCTTAGCCATAGTATACCCTTCGTAGGCCGTTTTAGCCGATGCGAACTCCTCTCTAAACTCCTCATCTTTCATAAGTCTTTTAAAGAATTCTCTTAAACTCTCGCCCATATATATCACCCCTTACACTATTTGACGTTTTGCTAATTCTGCAAAATATCCATCTTTTTGCATAAGTTCGTCGTAGGTTCCCTCTTCTACTACCTTGCCTTTGTGCAAATAGATTATTCTGTCACACTGCTTTATTGTAGACAATCTATGCGCGATAACTATTCTTGTAATATCCATTTTTGAGAGCGTTTCTACAACCGTGGCCTGCGTTATGTTATCCAGTGCACTGGTTGCTTCGTCGAACATCAGCAAATTTGGCGATGATATCAAAGCTCTGGCTATCATTATTCTCTGCTTTTGTCCTCCAGAAAGCCCTCCGCCATCTTCTGCAACCATCGTATGCATGCCCATTGGCATTGCTTTTATGTCTTCTGCGCAACCTGCTTTCTCTGCCGCTGCCCAAGCTTCGTCTATTGTTGCCGATGGGTTCGTTATTGTTATGTTGGAGAAAATGCTGTCGGAGAACATAGAGCCGTTTTGCAAAACGATTCCTATATTTCTTCTCACGCTATGCAAATCCAGATTCTTTAGGTTTTGGTCGTCGTAAAATACCGCACCCGATTCTGGTTCTTCAAAGCCTAGTAATAATCTAAATAATGTTGACTTTCCACAACCTGTAGAGCCGACTATACCTAGGTATTCCCCTGGCTTTATAGATAAATTCAGGCCATTTATAATTAGCGGTCCGTCTGGGGTATATCGGAATTTCAGATTATTTATATCGATTTTTCCACTTATGTTATCAATGCGCTCCTTGCTTTCGTTAGACTCCGGCGCTTCTTTTAAAATCGGAGCCAGCATCTCTATGGATGGCTTTAAGTTCGCAATCAGCAGCACTATACTTGCAATTTGCATTATCGAGGATAAAAATGCTCCATACGCTGCGTTAAATGCGATATAATCTGCTGGCGCTAAGTTATTTTTGTACACGATGAAGTAAATCAGCATTGTGCCACCCAAGTTGATTGCTGAGCTCACTGCATCTGATATTTTTATGAATAAATTCGGGTTAAATTTTATCTGCGCAAGTTTAGAGTATATGTCTGCCCATTTTGAGAACGCTCTAACCTCTGCTCCGGCCAGCTTTATCTTTGAGACGCCCGTAAACAGTTGATAAACCAACCCCGAAAGTTTTGGCGAATATTCGTTTGCTTTCTTGTTGAGTTTTGTATTAAGCCAACCGTTTAGCAGCGAATTTCCTAGCATCAGCGCGATGATTATAACCGTAGGTAAAAGAAGTTCGGCCGAAAATGACGCAATTTGGCCCAAATATACAAACGAGAAAACTGCTGTTAACACCGTTGGAATCAGGCTGCTACTTAATGTTTGACATATCGAATTTAATATGAATGTTCGCGAGGCTAAGTCGCCTGAACTAAACCTCTTAAAAAAGCTAATTGGCAAGTTTAATAGCCGTATCCACAGCGCTCCCTGCGTTCCAAACTGGATTTTGTCGCCTATTCTCAAGATCCACAGCGTTTGGAACAGGTTAAATGCCGTTGTGGAGACCATTACTCCCACCAAGAGTGCCATTAGCGGGTAGATGTCTTGGATGGTTCCAGAGGGGATTATGGTGTTAAAAATTAACTGATTTATTGCAGGCGAAACGAGTCCTAACAACGCTGCTGCTAACGCTAAGACCATTAGAAACGCTATATCAAATTTTGTAAACGTCTTCATTATATATTTTATGAAGTCTTTTATGCTCATCGACGTCGTTGGGAACGGTTTATAGAAGCAATAGCCTTCACCCGAGATATTCTTAGCTGTTCTTCTATTTATTTTTACTGGTTCTCCAGTTTTGGGGTCAATGTAGCAATACCCGCCAAACCTCAGCGGCACCAAACAGATTATATCTCCGTCGGGGGTGTAGGCTACTACTGGACCTTCCCCTCTTGTCCACCATTTTCGGCTCAGCACAACCTTTCTTCTTGTTAGGCCTGTTCTGCCCAGCACTGTATCTAACAGCCCGTCGTCTTCCAGCACATTTTTCGGCAACTCTATATGCGCGAGGCTATAATAATCCGTTACCTGACTTATCGCGTTTATAAGTTGATCCGATTGCTGAGAAAGTCTGGCTGTTTTTTTCAGGTTTTTGTCGCCCGAACCCAATGCCGTCTCTTCTATTAACTCACACGAAAGTCTAAATATCTCTTGCTCTTTTATTTTTTGCTTTTTAACTTTTTCCGAAAAGTTCATCTGTTTTTCCTCCTTCCTACTTTATTCTGTTCTTACTAGCTCTGCGTATTTTCCGTTTAGCTTGATTAGCTCATCATGCGTTCCGCGCTCTACTACGTGCCCGTACTCTAGCATTATTATTTCGTCTGCATCTCGTATGGTTGAGAGCCTATGCGCAACCACAAAGCATGTAATGCCTCTGCGTTTTACTGCGTCCATGACTCTTTTTTCTGTAGTTGGGTCCAGTGCCGAAGTCGCTTCGTCTAGGATCATTATAGTCGGATCTATTACAAACGAACGAGCTATCTCAAATCTTTGCCGTTGTCCGCCCGAAAAATCCTTGCCGTTCTCAACTAGCACGTGTTCGTAACCATTTGGTCTGCTCATTATGTCTTCGTGAATTTGTGCGTCTTGTGCGGCCTGAATTAGTGCAGAATCATCTATGCTGTCGTCCCACATTGTGATATTATTTCTTATTGTATCCTGAAACATCGTTACGTCCTGGTCTACCATTGCCAACGAACCTCGAAACACGTTTCTGTCTATATCTTTTCTTTCCTTCCCATCAAACAAAACTTTGCCCTCTCTTGGCTCATACAGCCCGGCAATTATCTTTGCTATTGTGGATTTACCACTACCACTGCCGCCCACCAAGGCTACCATTTGGCCTTTTTCTACGTGCAGGCTAAAGTCCTCTATTAGCGGTTTGGCTAGCGGACTATATGCAAAGGTTAAATTCTGTATATCTACGCAACCGTCCAGCTTTTTATATTCTGTTTTACTGTCTGGTTCATTATTCAGATCTATATACACGTCCGGTTCGTAGTTCATAACATCTTCAACACGCTCCATATCTCCGCTAACCGACTGGATAGTTTGCCCTATGCCTACCAACGAATTAACCGGGCTTAAAAACGAACTCATAAAGCCCTGGAACGCCATCAGCGAACCGATTGTGAATCTTCCTATCAAGATGTTATATACGCCTAGCAACAAAATTGCTGTGTTTGCAAGCCCTTGCAGCAGCGTTGGGATAGCACCTATGCAAGTGTTGCGCTCGGTTATTCTTTGTACTGCGTTGCTAAACTTGGTTTGATAGCCTATCCATTTTTGAAAATAACCGGCTTCGCAACCGCTCGACTTGATCGTTTCTATCATGCTTACGCCCGCTACTGTGGAACCTTGCAATTTTCCTGCGTCTCTGGACATTGCTTTGTTGTCATTTTCGTTTTTCTCTGAAACCATCTTTATAATAAAGATGTTCAACAGCGCCACTATAAGGCAGATCATTGTCATGGTAACGTCGTAGTACATTAATATTGTAAAGTACACAACTATCATAATGACATTTAGCACTATTGGCGCTACGGTTGTACATATTGTATCTGCTATTGTATCGTTACTGCTCTGGCGCGAGCTTATGTCTCCTGCGAACCGCTGTGAGAAAAATTCAACTGGCATCCTCAAAACGTGCCACATAAACTCTCTGCCCGATGTAATGCTCATTTTTCCTCTTATCTTCAAAAGGTACAACGACTGGAACGTTTGCAGCACAAACGAGATTGCCAATGTTATTCCCATTGCCTGCAATAGAGGCATCATCATGCTTTTGTCAGTCGAAACTAAGATTTTATCTGTAAATATCTGCGAAAACAGCGACGTTACCGAACTCGCAATCGCCAACAAAAATCCTGTTATCAAAATAAACACAAGGGGCGTTACGGCTCCATGTAGACGGTTTAGCAAAAATCTCATTATGCTCTTTTTTTGGCCATCTGCTACAAATGTATCGGACTTTTCAAACGTGAGTACTATACCCGTAAAAGACTTCTCAAATTCCTCCATTGGCACTCTTCTGCGTCCCGAAGCTGGGTCCGCTAAAATTGCATCGTTTTTACTAAAGCCACATAATACCACAAAATGGTTGAAGTTCCAGTGAATTATTGCTGGAAATTGCACGTTTTCTTTGAGTTTCTCTATATCGTTATAGGAAAAACCTTTGGCAGTTAGGCCGTTATGCCTTGCCGCTGCTAACACGTTTTTTGCGTTACAGCCATCCCGCGAGACACTACACTCAAGCCTTAGTTTCTCTAGCGGAATATACTTCTTATAGTAGGCAAATATCATAGCCAGCGAGGCTGCGCCACATTCCAACGCTTCCATTTGCAGAATTATAGGTACTTTTTTTACGTTATTCTTCGGCATATCTTCCATCCTTTCTCCTTTTTTAGGCGTTATTTTAACTTATAAACATGCTAATTGGGTGAATTGTTGCAAATATAAATTTAACGCTACAAAGTGTACCTATTTCTACTGGAAGGTTTTGTCCGCCCTTTTGGTTAGAGCATTCAAAGCCACTGCGTGTAGATGAGTCTACATTCAGCCTTATCACCACTCTTACACAATTGCTTGCGGATATTAAATACTCATTATATTTAGTTGTTCCTAGGTCTTTATTTATTGTCTCTTCTGTTACTACTGTGTTGCCTATACTTGTTATTTTGCCCAATATATAGCCGTATTCTTCTCTTGGATATCCCGAGATCGAGATCTGCACATCTCCACCAATATTAAGGCTATTTGCCACTTCTTGTGGAATATATGTTATTATCTCTTTAGAGCCAGACATATTTTCTTCAGAATAGTTAACTGTTACTTGTTGGCCTTCTGCTATTGTGTCTCCAACCGAAGGTACACTATTTACTATTCCGCCTCGGCTTGCTGTTACAAACGAATTTATCATATACTGATACCTCAACGCGTCCATTGTTGTGCTTGACCCGTTCTGCGATTTTACTGCTTTTATTTGTGCTAGCAATTCTTCATCCGGAATTACAGCCATTACGTCGCCTTTGTCTACGCTCTCGTTTTCTCCCACTAGCACGTCAGAAACTCTTCCGTTTACAACAGAATTTTCAATCCATACGCCGTCCGGAGAAAATACCATTCCTGTGATGTCCACTCCACTAGAAATGTTGCCTGTAAACGCCCAGATTCCTACCCCAAAAACAAAACTTATTATAGCTATCAATATGACCCATGCAAACGGTTTGGTAACCCGGATGTGCTGGTCTAATTGTTCTGGGTTCGAAACTGTTTCTAATGCTGTTTTTCGAAACAATTTATTTTCTGACATTTTTATTCCTCCTCCTTAACTTAAACCATTCTGTACATCTGGCCATCTTTTACCGTCCAATAGTTTGGATCTTCTTCTAGCTGCCCTTTTGCGTTAAACTTAACATCTGTTACTCCTGGGTATCCTTCTGATGATTTCATGTATTTCATAAATTCTTGCGCGTCACCAGATTTTTTCACATTTTGAGCAATCATATGGACAAAATCATAAGCCTGCGCTGTAACACTCGTTATGTCGAGCCCTATTTCGTCCATTATCTTTTTTTCATACTTATTATAAAAATCTTTTAGCTTTTCCTCCGATGCCACACCATAAGACCCGGCAACAACCATGCCTTCAAGCGAAGCCTTATACTCACTCATCAGTGCTAGATCATTAAACTGTGCATCTCCCAAAATCAGAATATTTTTGTTTTGAGCTTTAATCATCTGAATTAGTTCGCATGCCCATTCTGGGTCGTCAAAAGAAATTAGTGCTGCCTGCACACCAAGTGTATTCCATCTGTCCCATACTGCTGAGAACTCACTAACTCTGTTTGGACCTGCTGTTGAGTCCAGCAGGTACACTGACTTGCTATCTGTTGCGGCGTTATTAAAGCCTCGTGCCAACATGTTCTCGTACTGGCTAGAAGAATGCGACGTTGCAACCCATTTTATTCCGTTTGCTGCGCATAATTTTGCCAAAGCTTTACCTGCTGCCTCTGCAGAGATTACTCCTGCTAACACATAGCTATAGTTCTTGTTCATTGTGCTGTCAAACACTTCGTTTACTATGATCAAAGGCTTTTCAGCTTGCTCAAAGATATCTGCTACACTCTCCACTGTGTCGGAATTCTGCAGCGTGAACGCCAAAGTATATTTGCCATCTTTCGCTACATCCTTTGCCAACGCTATGCCGTTGTCGCGGCTTTTGCCGTCATCGATCTTCTCGTAGGTCACGGTCACTCCCGATTCTTTCAACTCTTTAATCGCCAAGTCCATTCCTACAAAAAAATCCTGTCTCTTTTCAAATTGCTCCGCCGAACCCAAAACTGCTATATTTATTGCGGCTGATTCTCCATATTTTGGTGCTGTATCTTTGTCCGAAGGTCCGCAACCCGAAAAAACTGTCATAGAAAAAATTAAAACCAGTATTAAGCCTAAAATCTTTTTCTTTTTCATTTCTGACTCCATTTCTCTACCGGAAAAAATATTTTTAAAAAAGATATCACCGGTAGCTGATACCCTTCATTAGGTAAAATGAAAAATTATATGGTTTTTTAATATATTTAAGGTATATTTATTTTAAAATATGTTATTGTTGTACGCTAGCATTATACTCTAGTTTTGCATATTTGTCAATACCTGTCCCGAATTTTGTTTTAAATATATATAAATTGTACAATAGCTTTAATTTTGCCCTATTTAAATTCAATTTTAGAATTAAAATTTGGATAATTTAATAAAAATATATTTCCTCCCTCGTGGTATCTAAAAGCCTGTGAAGAGATACCACGCTTTGTGCAAATATTAAAAAAATTATGGTAAAAATTAAACTATTACAATAAAAAGTTCTGTTCTAAACCCCAAGAGATTGCTCTTGTAAAAAAGTTATAAAAAAAATAGTGACTTTTTTTATCTTTTGTGTTATAATTATCCCAACATCTTAAAAGTAAAATTAATTGTAGAAGGTGATATAATATGAATTTTTTAAAGGCACTTTTTGGTAATTATAGTAAAAGAGAAGTCAAACGGATTAAACCCCTGTGTAATGCCGTTTTGGCTCTTGAAGAAACTTACCGAAAAATGAGCGACGAGGAACTTAAAAGTCAAACTCGGATTTTTAAAGATAGACTAAAAGATGGTGCAACTTTGGACGATATTTTACCAGAAGCTTTTGCTGTTTGCCGAGAGGCGGCTACTCGGGTTTTAGGTATGACGCACTTTCCGGTACAGATTATTGGTGGAATTATACTGCATCAGGGCAGAATCAGCGAGATGCGTACTGGTGAAGGTAAAACTTTGGTGGAAACTTTGCCCGCCTACTTGAATGCTCTCGAGGGTAAGGGTGTTCACATTGTTACTGTTAACGATTATCTTGCTCGGCGTGACTCTGAGCTCATGGGCAAGGTGTTTAGATTTTTGGGCCTTACTGTTGGGCTTTTGAGCCAGGATATGGAAAATGAACAGCGTCAGAAAGCCTATGCTGCGGATATTACCTACTGCACAAATAACGAGCTCGGATTTGACTATCTGCGCGACAACATGGCAACTTATAAGGAAAATCGCGTTCAGCGTGGCCATAACTTCGCCATTGTTGACGAGGTTGACTCGATATTGATCGATGAAGCTCGGACTCCGCTTATTATCTCGGGCCCTGGCGATAAATCTACAGAGCTATATAATGTTGTGGACAAGTTTGCCAAAACCCTCCAGATGGTTAAAGTGGCTGAGACCGACTCTAAGGAAGATAATGACGAGCTCTATGCAGAGGCCGATTATATTGTGGATGAAAAAGCAAAAACCGCTACACTCACACAAAACGGTGTGAAGAAAGCGGAAGAATATTTTCATATTGACAATTTGACCGATGCCGACAACATCAACTTGCAGCACCATATAAACCAGGCAATTCGCGCACATGGCGTTATGATAAAGGATATTGACTATGTTGTCAAAAATGGCGAGGTTCTTATTGTTGACGAGTTTACTGGGCGTATCATGATTGGCCGCCGCTATAACGAGGGTTTACACCAGGCTATTGAGGCCAAGGAGAACGTTAAGGTTGAGCGCGAGTCTAAGACTTTGGCTTCGGTTACTTTTCAGAATTATTTCCGGCTTTATGATAAGCTCTCAGGCATGACCGGTACTGGTATGACTGAGGAAGAGGAATTTCGCGAGATTTATAAGCTTGACGTTGTTGAGATCCCCACCAACAAGCCGGTTATTCGAAAAGATTTGCCTGATGTTGTCTACAAGACGGAAAATGGCAAGTTTAACGCCGTTATTGAGGATATTTTAAAGTACCACGAAAAGGGCCAACCTGTTTTGGTCGGTACTGTTTCCATCGATAAATCTGAGCGTTTAAGCGATCTTTTGAAGAAAAATGGCATCAAGCATACTGTTTTGAACGCTAAATATCACGAAAAAGAAGCTGAGATCATTGCTCAGGCTGGTAAAAAAGGCGCGGTGACTATTGCTACAAACATGGCTGGTCGCGGAACCGATATTAGCCTCGGAGGAAACGCAGAGTACTTGGCTAAAGCCGAGATGCGTCGTATGCAGATAAGCGAGGACATTATTAGCGAAGCCAGCGGATTTGCCGACACTGACGATGAACGTATTCTGGAGGCTCGCGAGACCTTCAATAAGCTTTTGGCCAAATATAAGGCAGAAATTAAGAAGCCTAAAGAAGAAGTTCTGGCACTTGGCGGTTTGGTTATCATTGGCACCGAGCGACACGAGACTCGACGCATTGATAATCAGCTACGTGGTCGTGCTGGACGTCAGGGGGACCCCGGCGAGACTCGGTTTTATCTCTCTCTTGAGGACGACTTGATGCGTCTGTTCGGCGGCGATCGCCTAAAAGCCTGGATGGATAAACTCAACGTTGGCGAAGATGAGCCGATTCATAGCCGGATGGTTACTAACGCCATTGAAAGTGCTCAGCGCAAGGTTGAGGGTCGCGACTTTGGAACACGTAAGAGTGTGCTTCAATATGATGACGTTATGGATAGGCAGCGCCAAATCATATACGATCAACGAAACAAGGTTCTCGATGGCGACGATATCCGCACTCAAATCGTGAAGATGATTGGGCAATCTATCGAAAAGACTGTTTCTCGCTATTTACCGACCTCTAAACACGATGAAGCCTGGAACTTTGTGGGCTTACGCGACTTCTACTTAGGTTGGCTTATCAATGAAGGCGAGTTGGATTATTCTGATGCTGAGTTAAAGCAGCTTAAATCGGAAGATATTGTTAAAACGCTGACAGAAAAAGCCCTTTCGATCTACGAAGAGCGCGAAAAAGCCTTTGGTGAGGATATGGCCCGAGAGATCGAGCGTGTTGTGCTTTTGAAAAATGTTGACAACTACTGGATGAATCACATCGACGCGATGGAAGAGCTAAAACGTGGAATCCGCCTCAGAGCCTATGCTCAGCGCGATCCGGTTGTTGAGTACCGTCTTGAAGGCTTCGATATGTTCGACGAGATGATCGATGCTATCCGCGATGACACCGTTAAGATCCTGTTAACGTTTACTCTGCCAAACGCTAACAAGCCTCCTGAACGTCACGACAACAACGCTCCTTCGACTTCTTCCAGCGACGGCTATGCCCCAGAAATCAAGACTGTTAGAAATACAGAAAAGATCGGTAGGAATGATCCATGCCCATGCGGGTCCGGCAAAAAATATAAAAAGTGTTGCGGCGCAACAGAATAAAAAACAACAAAGAAAAAGCGTCGAGCTTAAAAAACTCGGCGCCATTTTTATTCTATTGTTTTAATAATTAATAAACAGAAGTCTTTTCGTCCATAATAGTGGCTATGCCTGTTTGTATATCTGCATTTGTAATAGTAATATCGCTAAAGCTTTCAATATTTTCAAGCTCCATTGCAGATTCAATCGCAATATCGACCACGCGTTTAATATCTGCACCAGAGAAGCCTCTCATTTTGTCCACCATATTAGCTATATTCACGTCGTTAGCGCAGTTTAAGTGCTTCAAGTAAATATTCATTATTTCTTTTTTATCGTCCGTATTAGGATGCCCAACTTCTACACTTTGATCCAACCGGCCAGATCTAATTATTGCAGCATCTAGTGCTTCTCTTCTGTTTGTTGTTGATAATATTATCACATTATCACGAGGCGTTAATTTGTCTATTTCATTCATCAGCATTACTAGAACTTTGTCGCTTCCGGTATTCGACCGTTTTTGTGCCACAGCGTCTATTTCGTCGACCAAGAAGATAACCGGTTTACCGCTGATTTGTGCAGCTTTTTTTGCTTGTTCAAACATTTCTAATACTTTGCGTTCTCCATTGTCTCCCATAACAAAAGACGGCGTTATAGCGAATAATTCCAATCCCTCTTCTGCTGCTATAGCCTTAGCAAGGCTGGTTTTTCCTGTTCCTGGTGGTCCGTAAAACAATAAGCCCTTAGATGGAACTATTTTTCCTCCGCTATTATATTTTCTATAAGATTTTATTAATGCTTTCGCTTTGTTTTTTGCCTTTTTGTTGCCACCTATTATATCATCAAGAGAAACTTTGCCTTCAGCCAAAAGTTCTGCCTGTTTTTCCGGGTCTCTTAAGTCCTCTATTCTCCGGTCAAACTCTTCTTTTATCTTTTTCTCTGCTCTTTTTTGCTCTTGTTTATCTAATAAAACTTTAACCTGCGAAATAGTTGATTCAAGTTCGTTCTTGATAGCGTCTACGCCTTTTAAGTTATCTATTGAATTAATAAGTTCTGGATGTATGCCTACAAATACATTATCAAGTTCTGAATAATTTTCGTCTTCTTTATCTAGCTCTGCTAACAAGTTTTGCAAAGTCTCTCTTAGCTCAAATAAGCCTGTTTTAGCTTTTTCTAAGCTTTTCTTTAAATTTTCTTGCCGTATTATTTCTTCCTCTTCCAAAACAGTTGTTATTTCAGCCTTAAACTCTTCAATTAAAGCCTCTACACCAGGCACTCTGTTTAAATTATCAATCTGGCTGATCTTCTCTTTAATTTCTCCTGCTCTGGAGTTTAGTAGCTCAATATTCTCAGCGCTGTCGATTTTCTTAACTGCATCTCTCAGCATAGACTCTAGCTTTTCTTCTAAAGAAACTGCAGCATTTTTTATTGCCTCTTGCCGTTCTCTCTCTTCTTTTTCCATCTGAAGTTTCTGCTCTTCTAACTTCCTTTTATGTTCTTCTGCCTTTTGATGCTCTTCTTCTTTTTTGCGTTTTTCTGCTTTTCTTCGTTCAATTTCCTGCAAATTAATACTTGCCTTAACGTCATTAAGCAATTTTTTTATTTCTTTTCGCGATTTTGTTGCTTTATCGTATGTTCTTTTTTCGTCATTTTCAAGGTTGATCTTTAATTCTTGAAACTCTTTAATAAACCATTGTGCTTCCTTAGTGTCATCTAAACCTTTAGCTAACTCTACTCCCTCATCTGCCCAGTTAAAGGCCTTTTCATACGCTGCGTCGACTTCCTCTTGAGAATAACCTTTGCTAAATGGCCAAATAGCTGAACCCGTAGTTGTTTTTTCTCCTACAGCTGGGCCTGCCATGCTAAGCGACAAAGCTATTGCTAACACCTTTTTCAATATTTTTTTATTTTTATCCATTTTTGTCCTCCTAAATAAAATTTGATATAATTATAACACAAAAAACATACAAAAACAATTGACAAATTAGCGCAATATGCCTCAAAATAAAATGTTTTTTAGTGTGTTTTGATATATTTAGCTGCATATATTGTTGACTTGCCCACACATAAGCTTGCAATAATATAGCTATTTTTTTAGGTAAACCAGCCCCAATGTATTGGGCCCGCAATGCGAAGAAATTGTGCAGCCGGCGTCGGTTATATATATCTCCTTAAAGATGTTCATATCTCTTATATATTGATAAACACTCTCTAAAAGCTCGCGCGACTGCAATGTATGCGTTATGAAGAGCCGCTCAGGGTTTATCGAATCTACATCTGCGAAACGTTCTTTGGCATATTGAATTGCCACTTTATCGAAATTTCCTCTATACTTTTTGCCTACAGACATCGTTCCACTAGTGTTATCCACCTCTATGCAGGGTTTCAGCTTTAAAACATTTGCCCCCAGAGCAGACAGCATTGAGCATCTGCCTCCAGCACACAAAAATTCAAGCGTATCTAAAATAAAATTTGTTTGCACTTTGCCTCTTAAGTTACATATCTCCGTCTGGATCTGAGTTGCTTCCATGCCTTGATCTGCCATCTTGGCGGCCTCAACTACAAGTTGCCCCATGCCGGTTGATAAATTTCTCGAGTCTATGGGGTAAACTCCCGTAAGCTCCGCTGCGGCAACGCAACAATTCTGGTAAGCACAAGATATTGCTGAGCTTAAATTTATATGCACCACTTCAAAACCTTGATCCGTCCACTTTTTGAACTCTTCATAATACTCATTCACATTTATTGCCGACGTTTTGGGCAGGCATTTTTTCTCGCGATACGTAGAAAAGATATCGTTAGAAGACAAGTCCAGCCCGTCGAGGTAAGAGCCGTCACCCATCAAGATATGAAACCGAAAGTACGGGATATCGTACTTCTCTTTTAGTTCGGGGCCTATATCGCAGGAACTGTCTGCACTCAAGATAACTTTTTTCGCACTCATAATATAAAAGTCACTCCGATAAATTATTAAAGATTTTCGATTGCAAGTAAAACTATCCAAAACCATTATAGCAAATTATTTCAAAAAGCACAAACATATTTCACAAAGCGATGCGCGCGGGGTTTAGGGCTTACCGCGTTGATATTTTTGGCGCAAAAATGTATAATGGGGTATAATTAAATGTAGCTAGTACGAGGGAGCGCGTGGGTATGCAACAGAGTGTAAACAAATTTTTTGATTATATTGCGGGCAAGAGGGTGGCCTTTTGCGGCGTGGGGCGGACTAATTTGCCGCTTATTAAGATGTTTAGCCAGAAGGGAGCTTTGGTTACGGCTTGCGATTCTAAGCGAGAGGACCAGCTTGCAGACGTGATTAAACAGCTTGAGCCCTATAATATTCAATTTATGCTTGGGCCGGAATACTTGCAAAACTTGGATTTTGACATTATATTTCGCTCACCGGGCCTAAAATTTTCTACTCCGGAACTCGTTGAAGCACGTCAGCGTGGCAGTATTGTTACCTCAGAGATGGAAGTTTTTTTTGACCTTTGCCCCTGCAAAATAATTGCCGTTACTGGCAGCGACGGCAAAACTACCACCACCACTATAATTTCAGAGATTCTAAAGCAGGACGGCAAAACTGTTCATCTGGGCGGAAACATCGGTACGCCGCTGCTGCCCATCATTGAAGACATCCGCGATGACGACGTTGCCGTTGTGGAACTCTCTAGTTTTCAGCTGATTTCTATGCGCAAAAGTCCTGACGTCGCTGTGGTTACTAATCTTTCGCCCAACCATCTGGACGTGCACAAAGATATGGAGGAGTACATCGAGGCCAAACGGAATATTATTCTCCATCAGAACGCCTTTTCTCGCGCTGTTTTAAACTTGGATAACGAGGTAACTCGGCAGTTTGGTGCGAATGTTCGTGGAGAGAGGTTATTCTTTTCGACCCAAAACTCTTGCGACAACGGCGTTTATCTTCGCAACGATCTCATCTACTTTTCCAAAAACAGCGATGCTCAACCGGTACTTAACGTGAACGACATTCTTATTCCGGGCCGGCACAATGTAGAAAATTACATGGCGGCGATCGGGGCGGTCTTTGGCAATGTTTCGATCGAGTCCATTAAAGCTGTTGCCAAGAATTTTAACGGTGTCGAGCATAGAATCGAGTTTGTGCGTGACTTTGACGGCGTTAAGTACTACAATGACTCGATTGCTTCGAGTCCGACTCGGACTATTTGCGGGACTTTGTCTTTGTTTTCGCAGCGGATTATCTTGATTTGCGGCGGCTACGATAAAAAAATTTCGTTTGACGCTATGGGCCCTGTGGTTGCCGGTAAAGTCAAGGTTCTTATTCTGCTTGGCCAAACTGCGAGCAAAATTCGTGAGGCTGTCGTTAATTCGCCCAACTTTTCTGCCGATTTGCTTAAAATCGTGCACGCTAAAGATATGTTCGAAGCGGTCAACTTAGCTCGTAGTCTCGCTTCTCCCGGCGATGTTGTCTCACTTTCTCCTGCCTGCGCCAGTTTTGATCTGTACGAAAATTTTATGCACCGTGGCACTCATTTTAAAGATATAGTTAACAAACTTTAGCCCTTTTGTGAATAATTTTTACGACTTGCATTATAATAATTTTAAACATTTATCTTTGCTATAACTATAATTTATTTTTCACAAATCTATTGACTTTTTCGCGCTTTTTGTGTATAATTTAATAGCATAAATTATAAAGATTAAAAGGGGGCTTTTACCATGGATTTGCAGGAATTTAAGTCTAAAAACCCGGAGTTTGTTAAGAAAGCGCGCGAATGTAAGGACACTTTTGAGTTTACAAAATTGGCCGAAACTTACGGAATTAAGCTGGGTGCCGATGCCTTTGATAAAGCTTTTACTTTGTTTTGTCAGCCAAGTGGAGGGAATTCTGATGGTGTGCTCTCGGATGAGATGCTCGAAAATGCCGCCGGTGGTGTTAGCGCTTCTTTTAATGCAGAATCATTCGGGTTTGGCGGACCCAGAGACACGACTATAATCAACTTTAACTAGTATAAAATCCCAAAACATGCAGATAAAATTGAAACCCCCGGTTACAAAAATTGTAAGCGAGGGTTTTTATTTTTACGCCAGTAACCGGCGATCTATATGCAAATACCGTTTATTGAACAAAACCGATTTTTTTCATTACTTCTTTGAGCGTTTTGTCCGAGATTTCAAATGCTTCTTTCGCGCCCTTTCTGTAGCACTTTTCTAAGTATCCCTTATCTTTTATAAGCTCGCTAAACCTGTTTTGAACCTGAACAAATTTATCTGCTATGCACTCTCCGATGGCCTCTTTAAACTTACCATAGCCCATGCCGTCAAACTCCTTTTCGATTTCAGCAAAACTCTTGCCCGTTGCACATGAATAAATCGTCATTAAATTGCTTATTCCTGGTTTTGCCTTCTCATCATACCTCACGCAAGATTCCGAGTCCGTTACTGCACGCTTAAACTTCTTAATCACTTCATCCCTGCTGTCCAAAATGGCTACCCAAGCATTCAAGTTCTCGTCAGACTTCGACATTTTTCTGTTAGGGTCCTGCAACGACATTATTTTGGAGCCGTTTTTCGGGATGTAAGCTTTGGTCATTTTGAAGGTCTCGCCATACAAAAAATTAAACCGTTCCGCCACCGTACGAGTTAGCTCCAGATGCTGCTTCTGGTCTAGCCCGATGGGAACCATGTCCACCTGATACAGTAATATATCCGCAACCATCAGCACCGGGTACGCAAACAATCCGCAATTTATGTTATCCGAATGCTTTTTAGACTTATCCTTAAACTGAGTCATACGCGAAAGCTCGCCAAACTGAGTATAACAGTCCAGAATCCATGCCAACTGCGAATGCGTATTTACCTGGCTTTGTATAAAAAACAAGCTTTTTTCTGCATCGATTCCGCAAGCCAACAGTAATGCATAGGCTTCTAAAGTATTCTTTTCTAAATCTTCTGGGCGCTGAAACACTGTTATAGCGTGTAAATCCGCCAGTGCAAACATACAACTATAATCTTCTTGCAACTCTACCCAATTTTTTATAGCACCAAAATAGTTGCCAATAGTAATTATTCCGCTGGGCTGGATCGCACTAAATATGGTTTTTGCAGAATCTTCCATAAAATTCCTCCTTTTTTATTCCCATTAAAAAGAAGTTTACTTAAAACTAAAGCCGTAACTTAGCATACTCGACACGAACGCTGCTATTGTCTCAAAAAATAATAAATATTAAATGCCGCTAAATTTATAATTAATTTAAAAACTTTGTTCAAACAAATTAAAACTCAAATAAAAATTCTAAATCATAAAAAACGTCGGTCAAAACTTAACTAATATGATATCATTCTTTTGTCTTTTTTACAAGAATTTCGTATAAAAAATTATCCCATTTTTTTACATCTAATGTCTAGGCCTTTGTTGAGTGGCTTTTTTGACATCCCCATGGTTATGTTATATCATTTTATACAAATAATACATAGCGTAGTTTGTGAGTGAGTTTTTGTCATGACGTATCGGCAAGCTTTAAGGTATATCAACTCTCTTTCTAAATTCGGAATTAAGCCTGGTCTAGAGCGAATACAAATTTTGCTCGAGATGCTTTCTTTGCCACAAAAAAATCTAAAGTTCGTCCACGTAGCCGGCACCAACGCCAAAGGCTCTGTCTGCACTTTTGTCTCTTCTATTTTGAAATCTGCCGGACTTAAAACTGGTCTGTTTATTTCTCCTTTTGTTCTGGATTTTCGCGAGCAATTTCAAATAGACGGTACCATGATCTCGGAAAAAGATTTCGTGGATGTTTTTGATTATATCATGCCGTTTGTGAAAAAAATGCCAAAAAATGGTATAAACTTAACCCAATTTGAATTAATTACAGCCATAGCGATATTCTGGTTTTGGCAAGAAAATTGCGACATAGTAGTGATAGAAACCGGTTTGGGCGGCCGTTTGGATGCAACTAATGTAGTTGAAAATGTCATCTGCTCGGTTATTACGTCTATTTCCTATGATCACACGAATATTTTAGGCGAGAGTATTTCTCAAATTGCCGCAGAAAAGGCCGGGATCCTCAAGCAGAACGGGACTTTGGTTTTGTACCCCACGCAAGACCCTCAAGCGCTCTGCGTGGTTAAGGAAACTGCTATGAGGCTTAAAAATAAAGTTTTGACTCCGGATTTAACCAACCTATCTAACGTGAAGTCCACCATTGCTACCGGGACAAGCTTTGACTATATGGGTAAGGCTTTTAAGATTAATCTATTGGGGCTTCACCAGGTTTATAACGCGATTACAGCTATTACGGTTACTGATGCGCTAAACCATTGCAGCGGCTTTAAAATTCCTCCTCAAGCCGTTAAGGATGGCCTTTTTCGCGCTAAGTTTCCTGCCAGGTTCGAGGTTCTCTCTCGGGAGCCTCTTGTTATTCTGGACGGTGCGCACAACCCTGGTGGCGCATCTGTTTTGGCCGATTCTATAAGTTTATATTTGGGTAAAGGGCACATTATTGCTATTGTTGGCATGCTTAAAGATAAAGATATTTGCAATGTTTTAGAAATTATCTCGCCTCACGTTGCAGAATTTATCGTTGTTCAGCCAGATACCTCTCGCGCAATGGATAAATTTGAGTTGCACGATCTAATCATCAAGAAGCTCAATAAGCCCAGTGTTGTAGCCACAGACCTAAACAACGCTATTGAGATTGCTTTTAAAATGTCGACCGCTCAGCCTTTGGACTCTGCCATTTTTGTGTTTGGATCATTATACCTGGCTTCGCAAATCCACCCGATGTTTTTGTCGTTTTTGCGGGGTAATTAAAAATTTTTTATCGCATTTTTTGAGTTGTTTTGCCAAATAAGTGGCGTATTATTGGGTCAAGAATTTTTATTTTTGATTCAGGGGTGGAGCAAAACCGTGACAGAAGTTAAAATCGCAAAGGATGCTGATACCGCAACGGCCTTCATTCAGGGGGATATCGACCATCACACCGCTCAGGATGTACGAGAACAGATCGATGCTTACGTGCAGAAAACTCGCCCTAGCCTTTTAAAGCTAGATTTTTCACAGGTTCAATTTATGGACAGCTCTGGTGTTGGCCTCATAATGGGCCGATACCGCATTATGCAGACGCTGAATGGTTCTGTTTCTGTTATAAATATCCCGGTGCACCTTAAAAGGCTTATTAAAATGTCCGGACTTTTGGCTCTTGGCGTAATAAAAGAAGGAGAAGTTTAAAATGGCAAAATTGAAAAACGAGATGAAATTTGAATTTATCAGTAAATCGTCGAACGAAAGTTTCGCTAGAGCTACTGTTGCAGCATTTATTGCACAGCTCGACCCGACTATATCGGAGATTGCAGACATTAAAACAGCCATCTCTGAGGCTGTTACAAACTGCATCGTGCATGCATACAAGAACGGCCTGGGCTACATTTACATATCAGTGAAGATCTTCGACAACGGCCAGGTTAACATCCGAATTCGCGATAAGGGCTGCGGAATTGAGAACATCAGCCAAGCCATGGAGCCTCTATATACTACTGGCGGCGCTGAGCGCGCAGGGCTGGGATTTGCCGTAATGCAAAGTTTTACGGATAACATCAAAGTTATGTCTAAGGTTGGCCGCGGAACGACGATTACGCTCACCAAAAATATCATTCCCAGAGTCACCAAAAATGGATAGCCGCAGCCAAGTCATCAACCAGAACATCGGGCTTGTTCACGCTCTTGCAAAAAAGTTCAAGGGACGAGGAATAGAATACGATGATCTTTTTCAGGCCGGATGCTTGGGGCTTGTTAAGGCTGTCGACGCTTTTGACTCTTCGCGCGGGGTCAAATTCTCGACCTATGCCGTACCCGTGATTTTGGGCGAGATCAAGCGGCTTTTTCGAGACGGTGGCGCCATCAAGGTGGGCAGGAGTCTCAAGGAGCTCTCTCTAAAAGCCAGCCGGTTCATTAACGATTTTGCGGCTAAAAACGCTCGAGATCCGACCATCAATGAGTTAGCCCTCGCTTTAAACGTTGAGCCCACTGTTGCAGCTCAGGCTTTGGAGGTTTCTCGTGCGCCAATTTCTCTCACTGCCGACGATGAAGATGGTCAGCGCCAAATCGACATTCCAACCGACTTTCCAGACGAAAAACTGGCTGAAATAATCGCGCTAAAGCAGATTGTAAGCAGTCTTAACGAAAAAGATCGGTTCTTAATTTTGCTGCGATTCTTCAAAAACCAGACGCAAACTCAAACAGCCAAAATTTTAGGCATGACTCAAGTGCAGGTTTCTCGCCGAGAACGCGTAATTTTGAACAATTTGAGAGTTCAACTTAGCAGCTGACTGGCTCTCACTGTATTTTTCGTTTTTAGAATAATTATTTTTCTATATGTGAAAATTAGACATTTTCCTACAAGAGTTTAACAAGGGCAGATTCCAGAATCTAGCACGTCGGTTTAAAACTTTGTTGAAAATGTTGAAAAATATTCATTTCTATAAAAACTCATATACCCAAAATCGACAAAAACTTCTTTTTTAGAAAATTAATTTGCAAGATCCCTTGAAAAACAAGCATTTTAGTTTTTTGTTTAAATCTTTGTTAAATGTGTTGAAAATATTAGTTCTGTTTAATGATAAAATATAAAAATCTTCATAATTTAATTTATTTTGACATATTTCTTAAAAAGAAGAAATCGCCTTTGCAATTATTTTGGCGATTTCTTGCGATGCTAGAACCTTAAACTTTTCATAAGTCATGCCACTTTCTGCGTCTGCATTGTCCGAAATAACCTTTAGGGCCGCAAACTGTACGTTGTTCATAGCGCAAACCTGGCCTATGCTTCCGGATTCCATCTCACAAACCACTGCTTTGAACGTGTTTTTTATGTCCAATAATTTTTCTTTATTAGAAATAAACTGATCTCCCGTTGCGATACATCCCAAGTGAGAAGCCTCATTAAACTGGGCTACAGCGGATCTTATTTTTTCGGTAACGTCCTTTGAGCAGGGGATTTTCAACATCCCTAAGCCAGAGATAAACCCGCGCTCATCGCCCACAGCAGAGGTATCAACGTCATGCTGCACAACGAAATCAGCTATTACTACATCCCCAATCTTTATATCATCCTTCAAAGAGCCCGCTACGCCGATATTTATAATCACTTCTGGGCTGTATTTTGTTATCATTAGCTGTGCGCAGACTGCTGCGTTAACTTTGCCCGGTGCGCATACTGACACTACGCAATTTAAATCATTTATTTTTCCTTTATAGAATTTTATATGCGCAAAAGTTTCAATTTCTGCTGCCTCCATGAGGTCTATTATATTTTTGACTTCTATTTGCATTGCACCGATTATCCCGATCATGCCTTGCTTTCTCCCTCACTTTATGATATCCTCATTTTATCACATAAAAAATGTTGCTGCAAACTCACTTGTTATTGTAAACTATCTCTGCTATTTGAGTCGTACAAATCTACAAAAAATTACCATGTTTTTCTATATATTGCTACATTTTTTTAATTTAGTTCATATATTAAGATAATTCTTGTAATGTTTTTTGCGTTTTTTTATTGACAATAAAAAAATAATGGTGTACTATGATGTAGTGGTTTTGGTTGTTTGGCACTTTAACCTGCAAAATTTGGCGTTTTCTTTTAATTATATTATAACTTTTTTCTTTTTTGGGAATATACTATGATATTAAATTTTAAATTATTATTTGTTTGTTATGTGCCCATGTAGCTTAGCTTAGAAGAGCGTTGGTTGTTTCAGTATTATCAAAGGCGTCGGTGCAAGTCCGTCCGGGGGCAAATATTTTTAATCCAAAGCGAGGTATTTTAATGTACGAAGACAAAACTCTCACCTGTAAGGACTGCGGTAACGAATTTACTTTTACCGCCGGTGAACAAGAATTCTATGCGGAAAAAGGGTTCGTTAATGAACCACAAAGATGCAAGGATTGCCGCGATGCACGTAAGAATGCATCTAGAGAAGGCCGCGTAATGCACGAAGCTACTTGCGCTGCTTGCGGTGGCGTTGCTAAAATTCCTTTTGAGCCGCGCGAAGATCGTCCTGTTTATTGCAGTGAGTGCTTTGCTAAAATGAGAGAAGAATAATTTTTTATTCATCTTTTTATTTGACCCTTGGCTCCCGGACTTACTTTTTGTGGTTTTGGGAGCTTTATTTTTTTGTTGACAAGAAATTTTTACGGGTTTAATATATTATTTGTAGCGCATAATAATTGATGAAGGAGGTCTTTTTATTATGACTGTTGATAAAACTACTCTTATTGGCGATATTTTGGATGCTGATGAGACTACCGGTAGATATTTTGCGGAGATGGGTATGCATTGTTTGGGGTGTCCGGCTTCTCGCGGTGAAACTGTAGAGCAAGCTTGTGAGGTTCACGGTACGGATGCCGACACGCTTATAAAAAAGCTTAATGAGCATCTTAGTTCTAGCAGCAATACGGGTTCTCGGTAAAATACTTTAAAAAAATTAATTTTTTGTCGGCCGCTCGGGCAGATTTTTGCCGGGCGGTTGTTTTTGATTATGCTACTTATATGCCACTGAGTTAGGGTTGATTGTATGAAAAAAGCGCACAACACGCAGGTACACTTGGATGAACGGCTTTATTTATGCGCAAAAAACGTTCGGTTGGGCTCTACTGTTGCCGACATTGGCGCCGATCACGCTTACATTGCGATTTGGCTTGTTTTGAACGAGGTTTGCCCACGAGCGATTGCGACAGACTTGCGGTCTGGGCCTTTGATGAATGCTCAAAAAAACATCTTTAAATATGGCGTTGCGGATAAAATTGAAGCACGGATTTCCGACGGACTGGATGCTGTTTTTCCTGCCGAGGTGGAGGATATTATTATTGCTGGAATGGGCGGCGAACTGATTATGCAGATCATTGCGCACGCTGATTGGCTTAGGGACCCTGCTAAACATTTGGTTTTGCAGCCTATGTCCGCCGAAGTGGAATTGCGAGAATTCTTGGCTTCTCAGAAATTTAAAATCGTTTCGGAGCAAGCTGTCGTCTCTTGCGGCAAAGTTTACACCGTTATGTCGGTCTTTTTTGACGCCAATTTTTCCCGTGGCGATGAGCTTTATCCCTATATTGGCCGGCTTGACGACAATTTGACTTTTGAGAATCGGGTTTACATTGAGCGGACAGTTCGCGATTTGAGGAACAAGCTCGCTGGTTTTTTGGCTACTAAAGACTTTAAGAAATCTACTGAGTTGCAAGGTATAATCGCACGGCTCGAAGATATTTGTAAGGGAGACTGTAGAAATGACTAGGGTTTTAGATATATTTGAATTTATAGATGGTTTTGCCCCTTTTGATTCTGCCATGGATTTTGACAATGTAGGCATTTTGGTAGGTAACGATCAGGCGCCTGTGAAACGCTGCTTATTGGCACTTGATGTGACTTTGGATGTTATCGATGAGGCTAAAAGCCTTGGTACTAGCTTGATTGTTAGTCATCATCCTGTGATTTTTGAGGCTGTTAAGTCGTTGAGGCACGATTCTATCCCGCATGCTTTGGCTAAGAACGATATATCGGTGATTTGCGCTCACACAAACCTAGATATGGCACCATTTGGTGTGAATTCCTGTTTGGCTGACGCTCTTTCTTTGCGCAATTTAATAGCTTTGGATAACTATGAATCTAAGATTGGGCCGCGATCTGAGGGTTTGGTGGGCACTTTGGATAATGCTTGCACTTGCCATGAATTTGCTTCTTTAGTTAAGGATCGCCTTGGTTGTGCTGGGTTGCGGTATATTCCTGCAGACTACAGCATACGGCGAGTTGCGGTTTGCTCTGGCGCAGGTGGGAGTCTCATCAGGGCGGCGATTCATTCGGGTGTTGATGCTTTTGTTACAGGTGAAATTAAGCATCACGAAATTTTGATGGGTTTGCAGCACGGTATTTGCGTTATTGAGGCGGGGCATTTTAAGACGGAGGACGTTGCTATCTTGCCTCTTACAAAAAAATTATCTGAAAACTTCGGTGATGTCGAGTTTATTAAGTCTAAAGTTTGCGTGGATCCGATGAAATACCTTGTTTAATATATTTTAACTGTGATTTTTCCCTTTATTATCTACATATGCTTACGTTGTTGTAACAAATGTGAAAAAATTTTGCCAAAACTTAACCGTTTTTGCATTAATTAACTACAAATCCGCCCGGTTTCTGCGTTTTTTTCTGTTTTATTTTTTTTAAAAAGTGTTGACAGTATTCTGTATGTAGAGTATAATCTGTACTAACAACAGATTTTAGCACAATATGTTGTGGTTTTATTTTGATAGAGGAGGGTTCTTATATTATGATTGGCACTATTACTAAAAAAGTTGGAAGTAAACCTAATTTTTGTACTATAAAAACTATTACTAAACGCGACGGTATAAAGACCGAATTTAGCAAGGATAAAATTGCTCAAGCAATTTTTAAGGCCGCTATTAAAATGGGCGGAAGTGATTTTGATCTCTCTAAACGCCTTGCTAACCAGGTTGTTGAATTTCTTGAAAATGAACAACCTGCTGAGGTTACTGTGGAACATGTTCAGGATGTTGTTGAGAAAGTCCTTATCGAGAATGGGCACGCTCTTACTGCTAAGGAATATATTTTATACCGCTTTGAACGTACTCGTGCTAGAGAAATGAATTCTAAGCTGATGAAGGCTTATGAGGATTTGACTTTTAAATCAGCTAAAGATAATGATGTGAAACGCGAAAATGCCAATATTAATGGCGATACCGCTATGGGAACTATGCTTAAATATGGCTCTGAGGGCGCTAAACAGTTTTATGAGATGTATGTGCTTGATCCGAAATTTGCTAAGGCCCACTCTAACGGTGATATCCATATTCATGACCTGGACTTTTTGACTTTGACTACTACTTGCTGTCAGATTGATTTGGACAAATTGTTTACTGGCGGGTTTTCTACTGGGCATGGCTTTTTGCGCGAGCCTAATGACATTATAAGTTACGCGGCTTTGGCTTGTATTGCTATTCAGGCTAATCAGAACGATCAACACGGTGGCCAGAGTGTTCCTAACTTTGACTATGCTTTGGCTAAGGGTGTTGCTAAGACTTACCGCAAGGCTTACCGTCAGAACTCAGTTAAGGCTTTGGAGATTTTGACTGATTGTGAGGATCCTGCTGCTTTATATGAAGGGATTTTTTCTCGTGCTCAAGAAGAGACTGGCGATATGCCTTCTTTGGAAAATGGTCAAGCTTATATGGCTCGCGAGCTCGAACTTTTGAGTGAGGTTTTGGGTGATGAGCGGTCTGCTAAAAAAGTGCAGAAGTTCGCTTATAATCACGCTAACGGGGAAACTAATCGTGCAACCTACCAAGCTATGGAGGCTTTGGTTCATAATTTGAACACTATGCATTCACGTGCTGGTGCCCAGGTTCCTTTTAGCTCCATTAATTACGGTACTGATACTTCGCCTGAAGGTCGTCTTGTTATTAAGAATGTTCTTTTAGCAACTGAAAAGGGGCTTGGTAACGGCGAAACACCTATTTTTCCTATTCATATTTTTAAGGTTAAGGAGGGCATTAACTACAACCCTGCTGACCCAAATTACGATTTGTTTAAGTTGGCTTGCCGGGTTAGCGCTAAGAGATTATTCCCGAATTTTTCTTTTATCGATGCTCCTTTTAACTTAAAGTACTATCGCGCTGGGCACCCCGAAACTGAGGCTGCTTATATGGGTTGCCGGACTCGCGTGGTTGCTAATCATTTTGACCCTACTAATGAAATTGTGAACGGTCGCGGAAACTTGAGCTTTACTTCTATAAATTTGCCACGGTTGGCTATTGAAAGCAAACAGAATATTGACATTTTTTACAAATTGCTGGATGAGCGGATTAATTTGGTTATTGAACAGCTTTTGTCTCGGTTTGAATTGCAGGCTGTTAAAACTGTTCGAAATTTTCCTTTCCTTATGGGGCAGGGTGTTTGGATTAATTCTGATGGATTGGGCCTGGATGACAACGTCCGCGAAGTCTTGAAGCACGGCACCTTGACTACTGGTTTTATTGGGTTGGCTGAATGCTTGAAAGCTTTGACTGGTAAACATCACGGTGAGAGTGAGAGTTCTCAGAAGTTGGGTCTAGAAATTGTTAGCCACATGAGAAAGCGCATGGACGAGGCTTCTGATACTTATAATATGAATTTCTCTTTGATTGCTACACCGGCTGAGGGACTTTCTGGCCGATTTGTTCGCATGGACGCTAAAAAATATGGTAAAATTCCCGGTATTACCGACAGGGATTATTATACAAACTCCTTCCATGTGCCGGTTTATTACAATATTTCTGCTTTTGATAAAATTAAAAAAGAGGCTCCTTACCACGAACTTACTAATGGCGGCCATATTTCTTATGTTGAGCTAGATGGTGACCCATCTAAAAATCTTGACGCTTTTGAGCAAATTGTTCGCTACATGAAAGAATCTGGCATTGGGTATGGTTCTATTAACCATCCTGTTGATCGTGATCCTGACTGTGGATATACTGGAATTATTGATGACGTTTGTCCTAAGTGCGGTCGCAAGGAGACTTCTGGTGGCCATGGGTTTGAACGTATTCGCAGAATTACTGGATATTTGGTTGGTACGGTTGACCGCTTTAATAATGCTAAACGGGCAGAAGAGCGCGATCGCGTTAAGCACTCCGTTGAAACTAAATGTTGTGACTTTCACTAATTTATTGAGTTTGTTTTTTGTATTTATTTAGATTCAGATTTATGTTTTTATAATAGGGCTATGAGGTCTAGCTTTGGCTAGGCCTCCTGTTGTGCTATGTTTGAAAGGGTGTGCTTTGGAATTGAGTAAGTTAAGGATTTCTGGGATTATTGCGGAGTCTATTGTAGATGGCCCTGGGATACGGTTTGTGATTTTTACGCAGGGTTGTTTTCATCATTGCAAGGGCTGCCATAACCCTCATACTTTTGACATTAATGGCGGAACCCTTATGGACACTGACGACTTAATTACTAAGATCAAGAAAAATCCTCTTCTGAAGGGCGTTACTTTTTCTGGCGGTGAACCTTTTTTGCAGGCTGGTGCTTTGTCTGAGATTGCTAAGGAGTGCCATTCTCTTGGGCTGGACGTTATCTCTTACACTGGTTATACTTTTGAAGAGCTGGTCGCAGGATTTGAGGAGCATCCTGAGTGGAAGTCTCTTTTGGAAAACATCGATATTTTGATTGATGGGCCTTTTATTGAGGAGAAAAAAAGTTTGATGCTTTTATTTCGTGGATCTTCAAACCAGCGGATCCTAAACGCGCGAGAATCTTTGATTAGTCTTAGCCCGGCTGAGATGGAATTATAGATTCTATTTTTTATTTTTGTTTTTATTGCCTTTTGAGTCTTCACAAAACATAAGAGTATAGCCCTTTTGCCCTTTTTGTGCCGCTTCTTTGCACTGCGAAATCGCCAATTTTAATAATTCTATATCTGGCAGCACTTCGCTTTTGTTTGTTAGCTTGCCCATTTTTTCTTCTATTTCATAATTTTCTAATATCATCCTTGCAACTGTTGCTCTTGCTTGTAGAGAAGTTTGACAATACGCCGCTAGCAGCTGCAATAGCGCTATCCACGAACCCCCGTGTATTCCGCTCATTAGGTAGATTAGTTCTTTTTTCTCTTTTGTGCTTATATTTCTTATTAATTTCAACAAAGTCTCACAGAGTTTTTCCTCATCGTGCGGTAAGTTCTTCTCTTCAAAAATTTGTGGATATAAAAATTCCATAAAATATTTTGTTGGGTTTAGACCTAGCAGCTGAAACCAATCTGATGCTTGGAGTAAATTTGGCGCACTTAATCCCTTTTCCCAGTTTTGTATTGTCTTTCTCGAAACACCCAAGTTAAGCGCTACAAATTCTTGTGATTTGCCTGCATCGGCTCTTGCCTTCCACCATATTTTTGAAAAACGTTTAGCTCTGTCTATTCGCAACTCATCGTACATTTTTCACACCACCGAAAAATAATTATCCAATATCGTTTTAAAATAGAGTAAAATATTTCCTTATCATAATATAAAAAATGGAGGGCCAAAAAGGACCCTCAAAATTGCCTCAAAATGTATCTTTATAATAGCTGACACTTTTATACATCCGCACTAAAATTTAACATAAATAATTATAATTATAATCTAAACCAGAAAGGGTACTTAGTAAAAAGTATAATTAAATTTTATATGTCTACAAAATTCATGCTCCATGCTCAAAAAATATAAATTTTCAGCAGCAAGTAATCAGCTAAAAAGTAAAACAAATTACATTTTTTAGCACAAAAACACATTATTTACCATAACATGATTTCTTGCAATTGTCAATAATATTTTAAAAGTCAGATGGAACTTCGACAAACACTGGCAGATGCATCTTGTATAATTTTAACATTGCAAAACTACTTTGTACAAGGAGAGAAATAAGTTATGGAAAGAGTGCAAATATGTAAATACGTAAAAAATTATTCTAAAATAGAAAAAATTCAGGTTGAGCATCAAGTAATCTACAGTGCCGAAGCGCTTTTAGATAACATTTTTCTAAGCGTTGTACATATTCAACCCAGGCAGGATGATTACTCTGTAAAATGCCAATGCAGCGGGATTGCTCCCACTCACGCTAAAAATATCATGCTTTTTATGTATGAGAATAGCATTGATGTCTGCGGCTTTTTGGATGTGTTGCAGGAACTCTCGGTAAAGTACACCGAAATTTAGATTTAGTTTGCCTTATTGTGTCCGCAATTCTTTAAAGAAGGCCGTTAGCACCTTTGCACATTCTGCCCATAAAACGCCACCCTTTACCTCGGGCTTATGATTATACGGCTGTTCAAACAGATTTATCACCGATCCGCACGATCCCGCTTTTTTGTCGTGTGCCCCAAAAACTAGCCGTTCTATGCGAGAATTTATAATAGCACCGGCACACATTGGGCAAGGCTCTAGCGTTACAAAAAGTTCACAGCCACACAACCGCCACCCTCCCAATGTCTGGCACGCGTTATTTATTGCCTCTATTTCTGCGTGATAGAGCGCATTTTTTTTGCCTTCTCTTCGATTGTGTCCCGTCGCAATTATGTGCCCCTCTCGCACAACAACGGCACCCACAGGCACTTCACCTTCTGAATATGCCTCCCGCGCCAGCTTTAACGCCTCTGCCATAAAGTAATTGTCGTCCGGTTGCAAGTCCTCAGCCCCTAACATCCTATGTAATGTTCCCTCCGTAACGCTCTCAAGTTGTGGTTGTGATGCGGTTTTTGAGGACTTCATCTGCTGCCTTTATAACGGCGACCTTTGCGCTATGAAAGTTGAGTCCGCCCTGCAAGAACACCGCATATGGTTCCCGAAGTGGCGCGTCCGCCGAAAGCTCTATGGATGACCCCTGTGTGAACGTCCCCGCCGCCATTATGATTTTGTTGTTGTACCCCGGCATGTCCCACGGCTCCGGCTTTACAAAAGAGTCCACCGGCGACACCGCCTGGATGCTTTGGCAAAACAAGATCAAATTCTCTGCATTTCCGAGCTTTATCGCCTGAACTATGTCGCCCCGAGGCTCATTGTACCTGGGGAAAACCTCATATCCCAAAAGCTCAAACAGCGCGGCCGAAAAAATAGCAGTTTTTAAAGCTTCTCCCGTAACGTGTGGTGCATTAAACAACCCCATAAAGAGCGCCTTGTTTAATCCCAGAGTTGCACCTACTTCTTTGCCTGTGCCTGGCGTCGTCAAGCGATACGAGCACATTTCGACCAAGTCCCGCCGCCCTGCGATGTAGCCTCCTGTTGGCGCCAAACCTCCTCCCGGATTCTTTATGAGCGACCCTGCAATTAAATCTACCCCATTCTGCAGCGGTTCATCGCATCCCACAAATTCTCCATAACAGTTATCCAGCATCACAACGCATTTTGGCGCAATTTTCTTGGCCAAATGCGCAACTTTTCTTATATCTGTAACTGGCAAAGCTCTCCTCATAGCGTAACCACGGGATCTTTGCATATAAACCATTTTAGTGTCGTTTTTTATGTTTTTTTCTATTGCAGAAAAATCCATCGCTCCGTCCAATGCTAGAGGGATTTCTGCATAATTTATCCCGAATTCTTTTAGCGAACCTGAGCTAGCCCTGGTTGCCCCAATGACGCCCTGCAGAGTGTCGTAAGGCGCACCAGTTACGCTCATAACTGTATCCCCAGGGCGTAATACCCCAAAAAGCGCGACGGTTAGGGCATGTGTCCCGCTCACAAAGTTGTGCCGGATTACTGCATCCTCTGCATTAAAAATCTGCGCCAAGACCCTCTCCAAGGCTTCTCGGCCGTCATCTCCATAACCATAGCCTGTGGATCCCGCAAAATGGCGCTCGCTCACTTTGTTATCGATAAACGCCTTCAAAACCTTTTGCTGATTGTATTCCGCCATTTCATCGACCTTTTTTAACTCTAGTTCGCACATATCCTGAGCCTTTTGCGCCGCTTTTTTTATTTTTTCGCTTATCTCAAAAAACATCTATACAACGTGTCCCTCCGCCGTTTTGCTAGGCATTACAAATTTTTTCCGCCAACTTTTCAACCAACTTCTGAGTCTCCCAAATATCGTCCGCACAGATCATTCCACAGGCCGTGTGAAGGTACCTGCATGGCAGCGAGACCGCAATAGTTCGGACTCCCGCGCGGGACTGATGAATCGCACCTGCATCGTTACCTCCCGTCACCATCGACTTTACTTGCACCTTTATGTTATTTTTCTTAGCAAGATCCAGCGCCAAATCGTAGAGCGCCCTATCGTATACTGTGTTCTTGTCCATAAACGCGATAACTGCGCCATTTGAGAGCCTACAAACCTGCTTCTCTGGCGCCGTTCCTTTTATGTCAGCCGCGGTGGTTGCCTCCACCACTATTGCCGCGTCAGGATCTATGCCAAAGGCCGCAACCTTTGCGCCGCGCAGTCCGACTTCCTCTTGCACAACGAAAGAAAAGTACGTGTCAAACGGCAGATCTTGCTTAATCAAATTCATTAGCACGAAACATCCTACGCGGTCATCGAGTGCTTTGGACTTTACCATGCCATTCTCGTACTTAAAATTCGCAGGAAAACTCACAGTGTCTCCCGGCATGACATGCTCCAGCGCCTGCCTTTTATCATTAGCTCCGATGTCAATGTACATGTCATCTATGGCGATGCTCTTCTGGCGCTCCTCCGACTTTAGTAAATGCACGGGCTTGTCTACACCGATTACTCCTGTCAATGATTTATTCCCTACTGTGACAGGCTTACCGTAGATCGCGTTTGCATCAATCCCGCCAACTGGCGCGAATTTTAGCAGTCCTTCGTCCGTAACATGAGTCACGATGAATCCGACCTCATCCATGTGCGCCGAAATCATTAGCTTTTTGCTCGCTTTTTTGGCACCCTTCTTGAATGCAACGAGGTTCCCAAGCGCATCGATTTTTACATCCGCTACAAATGGCGAAATCTCAGCCAAAATCATCTCCCTTACGCCGGACTCATCGCCAGAAATCCCGCTAGATTCACATAATTGCTGTAACATTGTCAAGTCACCGGCCACTGTCATCGCCTCCACTCATAATGTACTTAGCCAACAGTCTCGCGGTATTTTCGACATCTGCCATATCGACAACCTCCACTGGAGTGTGCATGTTTCGCAAAGGCACAGATAAAAGTCCACCAGCCGCTCCACTTTTTGACGTGATTATCGCGTCTGAAGTTGTCCCGGTTGCCGCACTCATGATCTCCAGCTGATACGGAATCTTATTCGACTTCGCCAAACCTATAAATTTATCCGATATTGTTCTCGAAAGCGTCGGCGCAATGCCTATCATAGGACCTTCAGAAAGTTCCCCGCATTTCTCTTTCGGAATTCCGGGCTGCTCCGCAAAGCTCACATCCACTGATATCGTCTCGTCATAGTCAAGTGAAAACGCCGCCGTCTTCGCGCCCACCGAGTTTATCTCCTCCTGCGTGCTGAATAAAAACGTTACCCGAGCGGGAATTGCCACATCTTTTAGCATCCGCGCGCAACAAATAAGCCCCGCGGCCCCGGCACGGTTGTCCAACGCTTGCGCAGTCACTCTGTCGCCAAGCAACCTCTGTGGCTTGGCGCTAAACGAGGCATAGTCGCCAACTGAGATAACCTCATGCACTTTTTCTGCCGGCAGGCCGGTATCTATGAGCAAGTCTTCGGTCTTTTCAAAGTCGGGTGTTTTCTTGCTTGCCAAATGTGGCGGGGTGGTACACACAATGCCCGTTGCTGCCTTCTTACCATGAATAATCACCGTTGAACCTGGCAGCGTTCTGCTGTCGATGCCTCCACACGATGAAATATTCACAAATCCGGAATCATCAACAGCTGTAACCAGCATGCTAACTTGATCCATATGCGCATCAATCAAAATACTCCGTGCAGGTTCTTGCGTTTTGCCTATCGTACAGATAACGTTCCCATTTTTATCGATTTGAGCTTCGCCCGAACAGTTCTGCATTTCAGCCAGTATAACCTTTGCGATCTCAGTTTCAGCGCCAGACCCCGAAAAGGTTCCGCAAAGCTTAAACAATAGCTCTTCTACCATATTTTGCACACCTCCGCCCTATTCCTAGTTATTAATGAGTTTTTCAATGTAATTCGTCTGTTGTTGATTGGTTGGGCTGTTTGAGGTTTCTTCATCTTTTTGATAAAATCCCTGTTCGTTCAGAAAAATTTCTTTATCCGCAGTATCGATCAAATAGACGTTTTCGTCGCCTTCAACCCGGATATACACGCCCTTGCCGAGCGGTGCATCGTTGCCTAAGAGCAGATTTATCTTTTCATTGTTAGAAAACGTCACAATTACCTCCGCAGCAGGTGCGTCTAGACCATACGCCGAAAGGTCTTTTGAGTCATCTATTTTTTGTGTCGGTTTCAGGTTTACCAAGCTGTCGTAAAGCACCTCTACCTTGCTTTGCGAAGTTTTGCCCTCCTCCAAACCGACAACCGTATAAACTTGGCTATCGTCCATAGTCTCGACCTTAATTTCGTAGTCTCCATTTTGATTTTTTACTGCTACGTTTACAATTTTTTTATCATCGGTTACCTTCACAATATTCTCAAAGGCCACGCTGCTTGTGTCCAACGAGGCGTTCTTTCCTGGCGCTGGCATCGAGATCAATAAAAATAACAATCCCAACAACAGCACAAAAATTATCGACACCACTATCAATGCGTTTTTTTGTTTTTTCATCTTCGTGACCTCCAGCCTATGCTACTTATTTTTTCGCTTGAAATATACGATTATTCCTATTAATACAATTGCAGCCGGTAAAATTATCGCCATTGTTACGCCGATTGTATTTGCTGTTGCTTGGGTCATCCCTAGCTCTGCGCCGCCCAAGCTTTTTGACTCTATCATTATTCCTACATCTTCGCGATTTGTCATTGTGTTGACCATATTCACAAAGTATGCCGAGTTATTTAGCGCGTTTGAAGATAAGCACTCCTGCATCAAACCTCCATATGAGCCTATCACCGCTAGTTTTGAATATCTATCGTCGCCCAAATTTACATTCGAAAGCACAACAGATGGGATAGGTCCAGATATATTGCCCCTAAAATCAAAGTTTTGATCTGCCCCCTTTGGCAAAATGCCCGTAGTTGGCGAAAGCTGCAGCAAAACTCTTGTGTTCTCGTGGTTTATAAGCTCTATTGGCCGACAATATTCCATGATCACTGGAATCGTATTATTTTTAAGCCGGCTATACTCCTCGTCCACATATTGATTAACCGCCTCAAAGGCATTGGTGTTGTATACCTTTTTCGGGTCCGTTTCATACACTAGGCCTTCTTTAATCCTTATGCCGTTCTTCTCTAAAAGCGCGCTCAAGTTCGGTGCCTCAGGCTGCCTCGGGTTGAGTGCGTATATCAAGCCCTTGCCACCCAGCTCCAAGAACCTCTCTAACTTTTCTACTGCAGAGGGGTCAAAGTCTCGCTCAGGCCCATAAACCATCACCAGCTTGGCATCCTCGGGAATTTCCTGCGTTAAAACGGAGACTTCTTCTACGTTAAAATTATTTTTCTTTAAAAGCTCAGAAAATGCGGTTGAATCCGGTTCCCCGTAGCCATTTAGCATCACTATTTTTTCTTGATTCTCGCTCGTAACATATAGAATCGCCGATGTTAGCTCTTGCTCTGCCTTTGCTCCTGTTATAGTGTTACCGTAGTAACTTCTTTCAATTTCAAAAATATCTTGCACTGTTATGATTTTATGTTTTTCACCCGACCTAACTATAATGCTGTTTTCGGTCAGGTTTTCGTCCTGATATTCATTTAAGTACGATGGGTTCTTTACTGTATCCACGTATTTAAGTTTAATTTTATCCGAATTCTGCTCATACTTTTTTAAAACAGCATTTGCCTGCGCAAAATACTGGTCCATCTGCAAAAATGCATTTTCATCGCTCAAAACCACTATTTCTACGTCTTTGTTTAGGCCTTTTATAAAACTAATTGACTGGTCGGTTAGAGAAAAAATTTTATTCTGCGTCATATCCAAACTTAAACTGAATTTATCTGTCAACTGACCCACAATAAGGTTAAAAACAACCGTCGCCGCCACCACAATCACTGTTATACCCGTTGCTACGCTGCCCACCTTGAATTTTCTTGTCTTAAACTTTGCGAGCATTTTGCCGATATTTTCTTTCATTTTACGTCATACTCCCTTCTGTTGCTGCAACTTTTAGCTCCATCTTCTTTTCTCAAACACTCGCACCGTCAAGAACACGAACAGCGCGCTTACACTCACAAAAAACACAACGTCCTTAAGCGTCACAATGCCGAGTGTAAAGTTGTTATAATATGTCATGAAGGAGATTCCTCTCAGTATGCTGCTTATGAACTCTGCCGACACGGCCTGTGCGATTGAATCCATAAATAGCATAAAAACGCCAACCGCGATCCCACCTATTGCTGCCACTATTTGATTTTCTGTAACCGAAGATAAAAACATTCCAACTGCGATGAGCGCCGAACCTAGCAAAAACACGCCAAAAAAGTTGCCAAAAACACTCGTCCAAGATGGCGCATTGTAGCACGCGATTATCCCTGCATAAACCAGCGTGATCGCAATGCAGAAAAGGTACATCAATATTGCCGCAAAATATTTTCCTAAAACAATCGATGTCAAACTGACGGGCGCTGTGAGCAAAGCTTGATCTGTTTTTTGCTTTTTTTCTTCGCTGAAAAGCCGCATGGTGAGTATCGGGATGATGAACACCAAAATTATAAACAAGCTGCTAAACGTATACGACAAGTCCGTTGTGTTCGACATTAGCGCACTCATATAAAAGTAAAATCCGCCAAAAACATAGAACACCGCCAAAATTATGTATCCGATTGCCGATGAAAAATATGCCAAAATCTCGCGTTTTATTATTGCTCCCATTTAACTTCTCTGCCTTTCTCGATTTTCAATTTTATCAAACCACCGTGACGGGTCTATATACTAGACTCCTCTTGAGTCAGTTTTCTAAAGACGTCTTCAAGTGTCATGCTGTCGTTGCTCATGGAGATTATCGGGCAATTTATCGCTGCCATTTTCGAAAAAACAAACTTCCGAACATCCTGAGCTTTATCGTAGCTTACCACATACTCTGCGCTAGAATCTGTATTCTGCCTGATAAAAGAAACATCAGTTACCCCCGTAACCTCTTTAAGTGCTGCTATAACTGAATCTTTTTCGCCTTCAATAGTCAAAACCAACCTGTTTTCGGCCGAAAGCCTGCTAGACAAGTTCGCGGTTGTATCGTCGGCGACAACTTTGCCGTTGTTTATTACTATGACCCTATCGCAAACCGACTGGATCTCTGACAAAACGTGCGACGACAATATGATAGTATGGCTTTTGCCCAGCGACTTCACAAGGTCACGGATCTCGATAATCTGGTTCGGGTCCAGGCCTACAGTGGGTTCATCTAAAATAAGAAGCTTAGGTTCCCCAAGCAACGCCTGCGCAAGGCCTACCCGCTGCTTGTATCCCTTCGAAAGGTGCTTTATCACCCGATTATAAACGTCGTCTATCTTCACCAGCTTGCATATTTGCCCTATATGCTGCTGTTTGTCTAATTTTACCTTTTTCAGATCATACATAAAACTCAGGTAAGCTTTTACCGTCATATCCAAGTATAGTGGCGGCTGTTCTGGCAAGTAACCGATATTTTTCTTTACTGCTATTGGGTTTTCCATAATTTCATCGCCATCTACTGTGACTGTGCCGGCCGTTGACGATATATACCCGGTTATGATATTCATCGTTGTAGACTTGCCCGCTCCATTAGGGCCCAAGAATCCCATTATTTCTCCATCATTTACAGTAAAACTAATGTCGCTTATGGCTTTTTTACTGCCGTAATTTTTACAAAGGCCTTTTACTTCTATCATTTGCGCCACTCCCTATAAATTTTTGATGTTCATTTGAACCAATTTTCTACATAATTTTCAGATATCTCGCCAATAATTGGCAACTTAAAATATATGCTGTTGGCCGCCTTTACTATTAAAAATACTAGCACCACGACAAAAATAATGTCAAATAATACTGTGAGGCCTGCACCCAAGATGGGAATTAGCACCAAAAAGTTGCGAAACAGCAGCGCCGTCAAGCTTAACACTACCGATTGCGCCGCCGACTTCCTTACGAATTCGTCCTTTTTTTCTGCCGCCAAAAATAAAATCCCACTAAAATACAGCCCCACATACGACAAAACCGCTTTGCTCCGGCTATTTATCATCGCTCACTCCTTTAATATCAGCTCCACCGGGCAATGATCGCTGCCTAGCACTTCGCTGTGAATTATTGAATCCTCAACCCTATTGTTAATCCTTTCTGACACGATAAAATAGTCAATGCGCCATCCGGCGTTGTTAGCCCTCGCGTTGAACATGTACGACCACCACGTGTAGGCACCCCGTTTTTCGGGGTACAAGTACCTAAACGTATCAGTAAACCCTGATTCCAGGAGCTGCGTCATTTTGCCTCTTTCCTCATCCGAAAATCCCGCATTTTTATGGTTAGACGCAGGATTTTTAAGGTCTATCTCATTATGCGCCACGTTTAAGTCCCCGCACAGAATCACCGGCTTTTTCTCATTCAGCCACAGCAAATATGCCCGAAAGTCGTCCTCCCACTTCATCCTATAATCTATACGCTCCAGGCCCCGCTTGGCGTTCGGCGTATAGCAGTTTACCAAATAAAAATCGCTCATCTCCAGCGTTATCACGCGCCCCTCGTGTGAATGCTCTTCCATATTTATATCGTAACTCACATTCTGCGGCTTCTGCTTTGTAAATACCGCCGTCCCCGAATATCCCTTTTTGTCGGCGCTGTTCCAATACTGATAATACCCAGCTGCAGCCACTTCTGCCTGGCCTTCTTGCATCTTTGTCTCTTGTATGCAAAATATGTCCGCGTTTCTCTCTTTAAAAAACTCCATGAATCCCTTATTTATACACGCCCGCAGGCCGTTTACATTCCACGAGATTAACCTCAACCATTTTGCCTCCTTTTTCTTTTTTCTTTTTTAGAATATTATAACATACATTTTGGCCCCTTAACAAGACATAGCCCTCAATTTTGCGCAAATACAGCGCGGGGCAGCCGCAATCTAAATCTCTTCAACTGTGTTGAAGATTTAGCAAGAAAAAATAATATTTTTTCTTTGTTGAGTCCAAAAAAGTTCTTTTGCGGACTCAACTTGCGGCTGCCCCACGCGGGCTAACTGCTTGATTATTATATGTCAAAAAACAACTTTCACATTCATATTTCTTCGGTGCCCTCAAAATTTACGAACTTTGCCCCCCCAAAGTCGCAGACCACAACTTCGCCAGACTCGGGATCTCTTAGCACCACGAAGTTATTACCCACAGCTAATAGCACTCCAGACTTTTCGATCAGTGTATCTGTGCCGATTAAAAACTGCATCCGAACGTTTCTACCAATCTGTGTGCGCAAAAATGCATCCATGTTTTTGTCGCTTACTTCGTGCAAATTATGCTCCAAACTAAGGCTACTTTCGGCATCATTGTTATTTTCTCTCCCTTGATTCAACCGTACTGTTGGCAAAGTCTGCTCTTGCCGATGCGGCGCCGGAATCATCTGATCGTTCCGCTGCTCTATTTGCTGAGTCGTATTGTCCCTGGTCTCCAAGTTCTCACGCTGTGTTGTAGTGTTAATATCGTTATTATTCGACGGCATCCTATTAGCTTCTGACGTGATATTTTCAGCGTTTGCACGATTACCCTCTTGCATATTCGATTCTGGTTCGTTCACGTTGTACCCAGCCAAATTCTCCAAGTTTCTCTCCGAGCCATCCGCATCCGCAATATTATTAACTCCATAAATCCTTGCCATATCTAGTTCTGCATCCGTAAAGTTTCCGTTGTTGCTCATGTTAGCCATACTAATCCTCCTAAAAAAAGTAGATACATTTTTTATAATAATATGCAAAACTCTTTTTAGGCGTTACACAACCAACCTTGTAGCTAAACGAATTCCACGCTTCTTAAAAATAACTTTTCTATGATCTCATAGAAACTTATCTATTTTTTCGATAATTTGGCTAAATTATCAGCAGCTGTTTTTATTGTTTGCAGCCGTTCTTGACTAATATTTGTGTTTTTGCTTTCACCAAACCAACCACCAGCTTTAGATTCGTCCAAATACAAATTTCCCGTCTTTTTATCTGTTCTTATTCTTGAGTTAACTTCTTTTAGGTCTTTTTCGAATCCTGCCCAAGTGCTAGGTTTAATTCCCTGTCGACCGCCTGCATCTTCCAACGCCTTACCTACATGATTTGCAGCCGCCTCCCATGACGCATTTCTGTCATAATTTTCATAACTTAGTTGCTTCTCTCCACTCAAAGAACCCATCTCGTCTAGTTTATTTATTGCATCAGCACCCACATCACTTGGTGTAGACACAAGCAAATCTGCTATATCTCCTTTTACGTCACCAGAGTTTTCAAATTGCGCCTCTATCTTATTCTGATTCTCATTTGTGACTTCTAAGCCTTCTAAAAATTTATATACATGGTTAATTTTTTGCTCTACAGTCATTATTTTGTCTGATGCACCTTCAGCTTCAGCAATTGAAATAGGCTTATAATCTTTTTTCCTCTCTTTGTTACTAACCTCTTCTTGTGCTTCAGCGCTTTCAATGCCGAGATCTACTTCAGTTTTAACTTCTTCATTATTCTGTGTATTTTCTTCTTTATTTTCTATATTGGTTTCTCCTGCGTTCCAAAAAGTATCGTCAAAAAGGTCACCAAGGGCTACATCAGCCTCGTTTATGGCTTCGTCTGTATTCTCATCTTCATCAACATCATCAAAGTTCAATATTTGTGTCTCATTATTAAAATTGTCAAATTCTTTTATGTCATCATTTTCTTCGCCCTCATTTGTGGTTTCTTCATTATTTTCTACGTAAAAAGCCTCATAATTATAAACATCTTCGCCTTCATTAAGGTCAATATTTATTTCCTCTTCGGTCATTTCTATCCCATCATTTTCCTCATCGTCTTCAGCAAAAAAGTCCTCTAGCGCAGCATTATCTTTTTCTTTCCAGTCAATACTTACATTTTTAAGTTCCTTATTATCTGCATCTAAGTCCTCGTAACCCAGGCGCGAACTAAAGTCTATTGCCTCATCGTTCGTTTCTATTTCTGTTTCTTCCTCTGTGGCCTCTGTAGCATATTCTTGCGCTGTGGTTGCTGCATCTTCTTCGTTAAAGCTAACATCTTCTGTGGATCCATTGTCCTCGTCCGCTACATCACTTTCTTCTGAGTTATTTTCGATAACTTCATCCGCTTCATTCGACACATCTTCGCTTGATTTTTCGATATTCGAATTTTCTACTTTTTGGAGTATAGTATCCTCAGCTGTTTCCTCAGTTGCTTCGTCGGTATTGTTAATGCTCATGCTATAGGAAGAGGTCGGTGCTGATCCTGCGCTAGAACCATCGCCACCTCCAGGGCTTTGTATATTACCCATCATAGAGAGGCCAGATGACCCCAACGTAAGCAACATCAAGCCAGTAGCCAACATTTGGTTGCCAGACCATCCTCCGCTAACGTTTAACAGGTCGTCGTCGCTTAGCTCTCCTTGTGGCGCAATGCTACTTGAATACGTCAAGAAATCTTCCAAGGTAAATTCTAGCCCGCGCTCCTTTGCCATAGGGATAACATTCTCGCTTATTATTTTCTCATAATCCACGGTTCCAGCTTTGTTTTGAGCCTCATTCTTAATTTTCTCAATTTCTTGAGCCAAATCCTCATTCGACTTTACTAGCTCAAAAAATTTCTGCACGTTTTCTACAGACATTCTCAACACTCCTTTTCTTCAAAAAATTAAGTCTTTTTAAAATATATTATATATTACCATAAAAAATTTATTTTGTCAATAATTTTTTGTGTTTTTTATTTAAGGATTTGTTGATAAGCAAACATTTTTATGATACAATAAATCAAACCGCATTTTTGTTGTGGTAAATCTTGTTGTTACCTAAAAAATAATCCAGGGCCAGTCCCTCAGCCGCTTTATTGCTTTGGCTTTTACTGTAATTTGATCATAAATTGCCTGCATCATTAGTATGTTTAGTTGTGGGCACATAAACAACACTGTGGGGGAGAATTTTTTGGGAATTTTTGTTGATAAAAAGTTAAACTTAGGTACAAAACTCCTTATGGTAGCTGTACCATTGGTTATAATATTTTTTTTGGGGTATTCTCTTGCAACGGCTCACATCTCGGCTCAACTGAGCACAGAAAATTTCTACGAGGGCATTATAGTTGGCGGCGTGGATGTTTCTGGCAAGAGCAAAACGGAGGCTATTGACATTATTTATGAAAAGCTTAAAAACGACGAGCAAAGCGTGAATATCTCCGTATATTGTGAAGATCAAAGCATCACGCTAACTAATCAGAATTTTGCCTACAAATATAATGTGGAAGATGTTGTAAACTCAGCATATAACTGTGCTAGAAATGGTAATTTGTTTTCGCGTTATTTTGAGCTTTTGAGTATTAAAAATAATGCAGATAAATTTCCGGTGGATGCTGCCTTAGACCCAGAAAGCTTAGGCATAACTGTGGATTTTGTTATATGCAAATTTGATGACCCTAGTTTAGAAGCGCATGTTAAGAGTTTTAACCCAACGTGCGAGCCGATGTTTGTGTATAGCGAGGGCAAAGATGGGTATAAATTAAATAGAGATGAAGTTTTACAACAGATTAACGACTTGGCTTCGGCTCAAAAAAGTGGGGAGGTCCGACTGCAAAAGCGTGAATACAAAAACAACACTACTATTGACGACGCAAAAGCACGGACTCAGTTAATTGGCGAATTTAAGACCATTTCTACCAACAACAATAACAGCAATCAAAACATGAAGCTCTCCATGGAGGCTATTAATGGCACTGTTTTGCAGCCTTTTGAGACTTTTTCTTTTAACAAAATTGTTGGTGATTCTAATGACCCCAAAAAAGGCTTTTTGCCCGGCGCTTCTATTTTGAATGGGTCTATTGTTATGTCGTACGGCGGCGGAATCTGCCAAGCGGCTACCACTATTTACGGTGCGGCCATTCGTTCCGATATGACTATCATTGAACGCAAAAATCATCGGTTTAAGTCCTCGTATGTTCCTTACGGTCTAGACGCGACCATCGATTACAAAACCATCGACTTAAAATTTAGAAACGATTTTACTCATCCAGTTTATATTCAAACTGCTATGGTTGGCAAAGAGCTTGTTTGCAGAATTTTTGGGCCCAAAAATCAAAATTTTGATGCAATAGAAGTCAACTCGTGGGTAACGGCACGAGAAAGCGAGGAAATTAAAGCCGAGGCAGAACGGGTTTACTATAAAGGCAATAAAATTATTAATAAAAAAAAGTTGCCAAATTCTGTGTATAAGCCAAAGCAACACGCCGCTTGATTTTTGATTTGATTTTTGGTAAAATTATTATATTTAAATGGGTGTACTTCTTTTTTGCTGCTATTACACTTTTAATATGGTCTGTAGCTTGTTTTTTGTTTCTTAAAAAGTACAGCTGATCTGTTGTTTATTAATTATCTGCTTGGAGGAAACAAATGAAAAAAAAGATCAGCGTTAAGGTAATTTTAAATGTTTTTTTAGTTGTTTTTTTGATCTCTTTGTTTTTTTATCTTTGCTTTTCGGATAACGGTCTTTTTGACCTTTTTAAAAAGTCTAAGGGCTTTAACAAACCTTGGCTAATTACGGCTTTTTGCTGCCATTTGATTAATATTTTTATTGATATTTATTTGGTATATAAATTTACTGTTAATATGGATAAACACTATACCTTAAAAAAGGCTATTCGCGCTTCTATGATTGGTCAGTTTTTTTCTGCTGTTACGCCGGGGGCCTCTGGCGGACAACCTATGCAGGTTTATACTATGTCCGACCAGGGGGTGGACAGCGGAACCGCTACTTCGGCTTTGGTGCAAAAATTTTTGGTTTATCAGACTGTTTTGACTTTTTATAGTATAATTGCTATCCTTATTAGAATAGATTATTTTAACAGCCTTAATAAAATTGTTTGGTCTATTACTCTTACGGGCTTTGTTATGCAGGCTGTTGTTATTGCTGCTATTTTGTTGTTCTCTTTTAACCGCAAGGTTACTTCTAAGATCATTTCTGGTACTTTGCATTTGCTCTCTAGCTTGCATATTTTGAAAGATGTTGATGAGAAAATCGATCGTCTTAACGCTCAGCTGGTTTTGTTTTACGACGGAAATAAGGCTCTTTATCGCGATAAATATATGTTCTTAAAGACTTATGTTTTAACCGCCGTTCAGCTTACTTCTATGTTTATTGTTCCTTACTGTATTTATCGGGCTTTTCATTTGCGTGGCGCTAGCATTATTAGTATGATTTGTGCGCAGTCTTTTGTTACTATGTCTTCTTGTTTAGTCCCAATTCCGGGGGCTTCTGGTGTGGTTGAGGGCGCCAGTTCTGTATTTTTTAGCCCTTTTTTTGATGAAACAACTATAAAGTCTGCTATTGCACTATCTCGGTTTATTAGCTATTATTTTACTATTTTGATTTCTTTGCCTTTTTCTAGAGTTTCTAAAAAGAAAAAACTTGAAAATTAATGACTTAGTCGTTATGTACTTATATATTAAGGGGAGATTTAAAATTGAGTTCTGTTAATCCAAAAATAAGTTTGATTATTCCGGTCTACAATACGGAGCATTACTTAGAAGATGCTTTACAATCGGTTTTAGCCCAGACTTTTACCGATTATGAGGTTATTATGGTTAATGATGGTTCTACGGACGGCAGTTTGGCTATTTTAAAAAAATATGCCCGAAGGTATGATAACTTTAAGCTAATAGATCAAAACAACTGTGGGTTAAGTAAGACACGCTGTGTTGGCATTGCTGCTTCTCGCGGTGAATATATTGCCTTTTTGGATAGCGACGACTTTTTGGATCCAGAATTTTTGGCACAGCTGTATAAGAGTGCTATTGAAAATGACGCGGATATCGCTTGCTGCAATTATTATCTTTACTACGACAAAAGCTGCAAAAAGATTTACATGCCGTTTACAGCCAAGACTGGCGTTTACTCTAACGAAGTCGCCCTCAAAAAGCTTATTTTGGACACTACTTTTCACTTTTTTATGTGGAATAAGTTATTTAGGCGTCACTTGTTTTTTGATAATAATGTTATATTTTTTGACATGTACTTTGAGGATGTGGCAATATGTCCGCAGTTGTTTTACTATGCTAACAAGGTTTCGTTTGTTAATCGGTCGTTATACTACTATAGGCGCCACCAAGGCAGCATTATTGCTCAGATTGACGCCCCTAAAACTAATGATTACATAAAGTCTTTGGGCATTATTCGTAACTTTTTAGAACAAAAAAATGTTTACTCAAAGTATAAGTCGGTGTTTAAGCTTTATGCTTTTCGGTTTAAAATTCAGATCGGATACTGCATTTTAACTAATCATATCGATAACCTTAGCTTTGCAGATATTGGTATAAATCTCAAGAGGGCGTATGTTACGATTAATTCTTTTAAAAGTGACAAATATATTCCGGCTAGTGAACTGCCTGTTCTGCCGTTTTATGTGGAGCCTCCGTGTCAGAACAAGAAGGCACTTATTCGGTAACTTTTTATTTTGTGGCGGAAGTTATGTTAACAAGGTGTGCAACCGCCGGAATGCTCTCCCCTTGCTGGGTTGAGGTTGGCGACATTAGCGCTCCTGTAGCCATGAATAGGACGCTGCTTAGCTCGTGATTTTCTATTTTGTTTAAAATCTCGGAACACAAAACCACCGCAGAACATCCGCAACCAGACCCTCCCGCATGCACGTCCTGATCATTTTTGTCGTAAATCATTAATCCGCAGTCTTTGTGGTTATCCTTTAGCTCGATGCCCTCTCGGGATAGCAGCTCTTTTAGCAGCTTACTGCCGACTTCTCCCAAATCTCCGGTTAAAATTAAGTCGTAGTCGCTTGGTGATGTACTGGTGTCAGCTAGAAAATCCTTTAGCGTTGCTGCGGCTGCTGGTGCCATCGCTGCACCCATGTTGTTTGCGTCCTTTACGCCGAGGTCTACTATTCGGCCCACAGTTATTTTGGATATCTGTGGGCTTTTTGTACTCTCTCCCACCACTGCTGCGCCCGAGCCTGTAACCGTCCACTGTGCTGTGGGCGTTCTTTGTCCTCCGTACTCAAGTGGAAAGCGAAATTGCCTCTCTGCCGAGCAAAAATGCGACGACGTCACGGCAATGCAGTTGTTGGCCGCGCCGGAATCCACCATCATTGCGGAAAGCGCTAAAGTCTGCGCCATGGTTGAGCACGCCCCGTACTGACCCAAAAATGGTATGTTTAAACTTTTTAGCCCGAATGTCGACGAAATGCACTGATTTAGCAAGTCTCCTGCAAAAATAAAGTCGATATCGCCCTGCGTTACGCCGGATTTCTCTATTGCTAAGGTCACAGCTTTCGACTGCAGCTTGCTTTCTGCCTTTTCCCAAGAGGCCTCCCCCAGAGTTGTGTCCTCAAATGTTTGGTCAAAGACCTTGCCAAGCGGTCCTTGCGCCTCTTTTTTCCCGCAAACTGCCGCATAACCCTTTATCGCTGGCTTGTTTTCCATTTCGATCGTGTATTTTCCTATCCGTTTTGCCATATTTTAGCCTCTTTTCTGCTCTGTCCAAGTTTTTCTTCATTTATTATTGGAAATTACCTTAAAACTATTCACTTTTATCGGCTTTTTTATGAATCGTGGAGAAATTTTCTTGAATGCTCTTTTTGGACATTTTTTGCTTGCTTTTTTCATTTTTAGAATATAAAATATATTTAGCACTCAAGTTGTTAGATTGCTAAAAAATCTTTTATGCTTTAAGGAGGCATATGTCATGAAAATTAAACCCCTTGCAGACAGAGTCGTCATTAAGATGGAACAAGCTCAGGAAACTACCAAAAGCGGCATTGTTCTGGCCGGCACGGCTAAAGAAAAACCTCAGATTGCAGCTGTTGTGGCAGTTGGCCCTGGCGGAATCGTTGACGGCAAAGAAGTGCAGATGTATGTGAAGGTTGGCGACCGCGTCATTACTAGCAAGTATTCTGGCACCGAAGTTAAGTTCGATAACGAGGAGTACACTATCCTTCGTCAGTCTGACATTTTGGCGGTTGTTGAATAATTTGTTTCGGCCTTTTACATTGCGCTACATAGCGATTTTTGAAATTTGATTATATTACATTTTAGGAGGACTTGTTGATATGGCAAAAAAAATAATTTACGGGGAAGACGCTCGAAAGGCGTTGTTAAGCGGGGTTAATCAGCTTGCGGACACTGTTAAAATTACGCTTGGGCCGCGCGGCAGAAATGTTGTTTTGGACAAAAAGTTCGGCGCACCACTCATCACTAACGACGGCGTCACTATTGCTAAGGAGATTGAGCTGGAGGATCCTTTTGAAAATATGGGCGCTCAGCTCGTTAAGGAAGTTTCTACCAAAACCAACGACGTGGCCGGCGACGGTACCACCACCGCAACGCTTTTGGCTCAGGCCCTTATTTGCGAGGGAATGAAGAACGTAGCGGCTGGTGCTAATCCTATGGTTGTAAAACGCGGCATTCAGACTGCTGTTGATAAGGCTGTGGAGGCTATCAAGAAAAATTCTAAAAAAGTCAACGGTACTGATGATATTGCGAGGGTTGCGACTATTTCTGCTGCCGACGAATTTATTGGCCAACTGATTGCCGAGGCTATGGAGAAGGTCGGTTCGGACGGCGTTATTACGGTTGAGGAATCCAAAACGGCTGAGACTTATTCTGAGATCGTCGAGGGTATGATGTTCGACAGAGGCTACGTTTCGCCTTACATGGTCACCGACACCGAGAAAATGGTCGCGGTTATCGATGATGCCTACATTCTGATTACCGACAAAAAAATCTCGAATATCCAGGAAATTCTTCCTCTGTTGGAGCAAGTTGTGCAGTCTGGCAAAAAGCTCGTTATCATCGCAGAAGACGTTGAGGGCGAAGCTTTAGCTACGCTCATTTTGAACAAACTCCGTGGAACCTTTACTTGCGTTGCCGTTAAGGCCCCAGGTTTTGGCGACAGGCGCAAAGAAATGCTTCGTGATATCGCGATTCTAACGGGCGGCCAGGTGATTACCGAGGAGTTGGGCTTGGAGCTCAAGGATGCCACTGTTGATCAGCTCGGTCGCGCTCGCCAAGTTAAAATTGAAAAGGAAAACACCATCATCGTTGATGGCGCCGGCAAATCTAAGGAAATTAAGGATCGGGTTTCGCAGATTCGCGCTCAGATCGAGAATACCACCTCTGACTTCGACAAGGAAAAGTTACAAGAGCGCTTAGCTAAGCTGGCCGGTGGCGTTGCTGTTATAAAAGTTGGCGCTGCTACCGAAGTCGAGATGAAAGAGAAAAAGCTTCGCATAGAAGATGCGCTGGCCGCAACGAAAGCTGCTGTAGAAGAGGGTATTGTAGCTGGTGGCGGTGTCGCTTTGATTAATGTAATGTCTAACGTATCAGCTCTTTTAAAGAGTTCTGAGGGTGACGAAAAAACCGGTGTTGCTATTGTTCTTAAGGCACTCGAGGCTCCACTTCGTCAAATCGCGAAAAACTCCGGCGTGGAGGGATCTGTGATAATTAATAAAATCAAAGATGAGAATAAAGCTGGCTTCGGGTACAACGCTCGCACTGAAGAATACGTCGACATGATATCGGCCGGTATCGTAGATCCAACTAAGGTTACTCGTTCTGCCTTGCAAAACGCAGCTTCTGTCGCTGCAATGGTTTTGACTACAGAATCGTTGGTCACGGACATCAAAGAAGAAAAAGCTCCCGCTATGCCCGTAGACCCCGGTATGGGCGGCATGTATTAATCTAAATTTTTGCAAAAAGAAATCGGTAAGGCGTCAAATTTATGCTTTACCGAATTTTTTTTATTATAAGGAATCCTTAGCTAATTTTTAGATTTACGTTAAAGTTTTGAACTCCGGATTGCTTTTTCTCACCCTTAAACCACGCTTTTGCTTTATTATATGCTCCTTTTCCCTTGTTCCATATGCTTACAGCACCGAATACTGATAAAATATTTTTTGGTCCAAGCGCAGACACAAGCTTACAAACTGAACAAACTAAATCATAACCCGCATACCCTACAGAACCTACGGCCTTACCTACGTTTACAGCTTTACCAGATATATCACTAATTAACCCCATAATATCTTTTTTGCATTCTGGACCCAATACATAATTGACCAACTTCAAAATGTCATTTTTGCATTCTGACATAGCATTACTTACAGCGGGTTTGTTTTCAGAAATAACCTTGTTTATAAATTCTTTGTTGTTCTCAATAAAGTTCCCTATAGTATCTTTATTTGAATATCCATAATATGCCAAAGTCGATATTAAAAGTAGCAATACTCCAATTTTTACCGATTTAAAAACTTTGCCCTTAATATCTGACGTCTGCTGTTGTGCTTGATTCTGTTGCTGTTCCTCTTCGTTGTTAACTATATCATCTTGTTGTTCAAATTGGTTTGTTTCTTGCTCCTGCTGGTTTTTCTGAGCTTGGCCACGGTTAAAAAAATCAACTCCCCAAAATGCCGAACATCTGTTTGTGCTTACCGGCACTAACAACAAGCTGGCTGCCAAACCCACCGACATAACCTTTTTACCAATTGATTTTACCTTTTTCATTTTTCATTCTCCTTTTTATTATAAAAATCCTTTTCTTAGTTCTAAGAGGCCAAAATTCAGATTCATTTTGTTGTTGCCTCCGAAACTATTAGTATTATACTACACCCGCAAACACTTATAATTCCAAAAAAGAAATTAGATTCATTTTCTCCTTATCAAACAAAGCATTGCTTTTTTTATGATATTCTCTTGTTAATTTTGCAACAAAAATAAACTTAAAATCATCTATAAAATTATTGTTTTTGTTACTAATTGTTACTCTTTTCACCGTTTTTTAATTTTTGAGCCCTTTTTTCTTGATTTTTCTCAAATTTATTTTTAAAATTTTTTGTTTTTAATTGATTTTAATTCAAATATTCAAAAAAATAAACCGGCAAAGCACTAAAATTACGCTTTGCCGATTCTTAATTAAATTATTTTTTAGGCATTTTTAGTCGTTTACTTCTACTAATTTATATTTTTTCCCACTTTCCTTTGTAAAGTCATATTCAAACCAGCCTTTTACTTTATTATACACACTTTTGCATATTTTAACAGAAAAGTAAACTATGCTAACCGCTCCCACCACTGCTAAATTGTCTTTAAAATCATTTGGATCATAAAAAGCCTTTGTGAGCTTGAGTACACTGCTAGCTCCAATTTTTACTCCTTTCCAAGCAAAACCAAAAGCCTTACCTAAAAAATTTTCTATGGCCTCTGTCTCTTCAGGAAATGTAGCTTTATTGGCCATCCAAAAAACTCCACCTACCCCACAAGCAGCAGCTATGCAAATAAGGATTTCCCATATGTTTAGTTCCTCATCTTCTTCATATCTTTTCCGAATCTCTTCAAGTTTCTTTTCTCTTTCTTCTTGCATTTTCTGGTTTGTTTTCTCACTAGCCTTAGCTGCAAAGCCAATGTTCATATTTACCGGAGTAACAAGCAAGGCCCCCACCAAAAGCACTGATACAATCCTTTTCCCAATTAATCTTATTTTTTTCATTATTAATTCTCCTTTAACAAAAATTATTTGAATTTTCTATATAAAAATCCTATAATTTTATTATTATACCACATATTATTGGTTCTGTATTTTCCGAAAAAGAAAGTAAGCCTATCTTCTACCTATTAAACAAAAAATCAAGTTTTAAAATAATATTTTATGCGTTTTTGGGGGAACGCTCGTTAGGATAATCTTTATTTTCTCATGCGAAACTGCTTAAATATATTTTTTGCTATGCCAATCAGATATTTAAATTCTTCTGTTTTGTAGAATATAAAGATGTTGATTACGTTTGGCACAACTACACAGATCATCGCGTTTATAACGAGCTTTAAAAAGCCCTCCACCTCAAACAGCGAGCATATATAATATGTAAAGATGCACGAAATAAGAGTTGTGACAGCGTATAGCACATGCTTTCTATAGTACGAGGTTACAGACCTATTGAATATATTTTTGTAGACGACATATGGCTGTGTCCAAAAGGGAATCACCATTGAGCTAAGTATATTCGCGATTATAACACCGTTTAGGCCCAGTTTGCCAACCAGCAAAAATGCTAGCCCCAGATTTATTACCGCTTCTAACAATGCAAAATATCTATCTGGCCGGTAGAGCCCTGCGCTGTTTTTTACCATGGTTATCGATTTTCTCATTCCGAAAGTGTAAAAATTTATGGTTATTAGCACTATTGTCGCTTTTGGAAACAAAAAAGTCTCGCCCATCCACAGTTGGATAAACGGGCCGATAAGGCAAAATAACGACACCGAAAAAAATGAGTACATAACATAATTTAAGAAAAATATCTTTTTATAAACATTAAAAATCTCGCCCTTTGTCGCCTTTACCATCAAGTTACCAAAACTAGTCAAAATTGCATTAAAGACTTGGTCTGTAATGCTCATCAAGCCGTTGGTTATGAGTGTATACGGGTAGTAAATTCCTGTTATGGATTCACCCAGATTACTTGTGATTATTAACGTGGAGCCCGATGCCAAGCTCTGGTAGCCTATTTTGTGATAAAAAAGCGCACCCAGGTTTTTAAAAAGATCATTCCGCTCTGTTTTTTCAAGCTTCTTTTTAATTTTTAAATCTATATTTTTATACTTTACCTTATATATCACGTGCACAAAAATGCTATCCAAAAGCGTGCACACAAGCCGCGATACAACGTACATCTCAAAAGACCGAAAGCACACAATGGAGACAAGCTGCAAAATGTACATAAGCATCTGGCAGCTCGTTCGGCAAATGCTCACCAGATAATTCCTCTGATCCGCAATCAGCATGGCCCGCTTATGCCCAAACAGATACGTTGCCAGTGTGTCTGCCAAATACAAGATAAACATTGTGCTTAGCCATTTGTCCGAAAACCGGCTAGAGTCGTGTTCCGGCACAATTTGCGGAATGCTTATAGCCGTCAGTAAACCCAAAACAAGCAGCACTAAAGCTATTACTTTAAATGTATTTTTATAAAAGTTCAGCAATATCGAAATCTTTTCCGTATCGTTTTCTGCAATGGGTTTGTAAAGTTTATATATGACGCCAAAGCTGATCCCAAGCTCGATTATATTTAGTAGTGCAACGGTATCCATAAATGTTTTCTGAATGCCAAGCACCTCGCTGCCAAGGCTAGCAACAACCGGACTTAAAACAAGCGGACCCAGCAGTAGGATAACGTACGAACCCAAGCCTACCAAACTATTTATAATAGAATTTTTTGTTCTCATTTAAAACTTTCCTTCACCCAAACAAGCTTTTCTTAATGAACCGCGCCACTATTAAGAAGTTTCTTCAGTTTAAAAAACCAATATATGGCCTTTTCATTTTTCCGTTTTATCAGTTCACATACAATTTTTACCTGGCTATCGGACAATTTTACATTATATAATATATTTTTTACAAAATCATTTTCTAAGCAATCTTTTATTTTTCTTAGTTTAACGCCCTTATCATTGGCCGAAAGTATAACCAACTTCTTCAAATAATAATAAATTTCTTTTGCAAACACTTCATTAATTCCGCTAAAATCCTCCGAACTAAAGCTATTTAAAAAAA
>CARTIQ010000002.1 GCA_949068525.1 uncultured Eubacteriales bacterium
GCAAACACTTCATTAATTCCGCTAAAATCCTCCGAACTAAAGCTATTTAAAAAAAACTCTTGCACTTTTTTATGCAGCATAATCTCCGTATCAAAAAGTCTATCGTTATATTGCTCCGAAAGGCTACCCGGCGCCGAAACGCTGTAATTATAAAGTCCATCCTTCACCACAGATATTTTACCACAATTTGAAAAGTAACACAAATTAAACAGCAAATCCTCACCCAGGGTGCAGGTTTCATCGAATGGCTCCGTTATTTTATCCCTGCGATAAAGCTTATTCCACGGCGAATTAAAAAATGCACCTTTATAAAGTTCCTCAAAACAGCTCTTAAACCCCTTTAGACTTTGCCCACAAACCCTTGGAGGAGTCTTCTTTATCACGTTTCTACCATTTACTCTGTTATACCCACAAACCACTACGTCCGCGTTGTTCTTGGCCATTTCGTCCACCAAACACTGTGTCATATCTGGATTTATATAGTCATCTGCATCCAAAAACTGTATCAGTTCACCATTCGACGCATTTATTCCTGCGTTTCTTGCCGAAGAAACCCCGTTGTTTTCCTTGTTTAGCACCTTTACTCTTTTTTCGTTTGCTAATTTCAGCTCCTCACAGACCCTCAACGAGCCGTCCTTTGAACCATCGTTAACTAATATAACCTCCACATTGCCGTAGCTTTGTGAAAGAATACTCTCTGCACAGCGTTTTAGCGTCTTTTCGGAGTTATAAACCGGCACAATCACACTTACCTTAGGTTTTATTGACGTTTCCAAAATTATCTTTCTCCTTTATCTTGCTTTGTGCCACCAATTCTTAGCCTCTGCCTTAGCAAAATAGCCAGAATACCCCATGCTAAGCCAAAATGTTAGCACGTTGATGGTGTTTACAAAGAATATTTCTGACAAGAAAAACGCCGAAACTGCCACTGCCACGACGATTGCAAAGCTGATCAGAACCATATAATAATTTTCGTCTGCCGGGGCTAAAAACAGATGCTTAAAGATGAAAATCAGGTATTTTACAAAAAACACAATTAAGAATATAGCCCCGACAACGCCCGTGGACGTGAAAATGTCCAAATAAGCATTGTGCACAGCATAGGCTCTCTGCGCAATAAAACCATTCGGAAAGAGCTCCTTGGCGTAGACTCGCATATTTCGTGGTGAGGTTCCAAAGATTGGTGCACTCAAAAACAGCTCCAATGCGCTCTCCCAAATTTTGAATCTACAATTAGACACGTCTGTACTGTTCACCACGTCATCGCGGTTTATGTTAACGTGCTTCTTTAGCCTTGCGTCCGATATGCTTGCCTGTTCAAATGGAGTGCCCACAAATTGCGGCAAGTAAGCAAGCCCTTTTCTTGTAATGTTGACGCTTAAAAATACCGACAGACCGCATGTTAACGAAATCACAATTAGAGCTATTTGCTTTAATGCTCGATTTAATCGTATATTAATTGTCTCGAATCTCTTTAGCAGCACAAAATACAGCCCCAAAACAGCCGTAACTGCCGCCGCAAGCTCTGCCGTTCGAGAACCAGACAGGGTTATATAGCAAAAATTGACCGCTATATTTAGTCCATAAAATGCCTTGAGCGCTACATTTTTGTTGGTTTTTATATTAAAAATCGAAAAGATAATCACAACAATCGCCACGGACGCCGCATAATTAGGATCTTCAAAAATTCCAAACAGTCGCCCTTCTACAAATCCTAGTCTTGTAAAAGAGTCAGGTAAAACATCAAAATAACAGCCAAACTGCAAGAAAAACATCGCTAGCGACGCGGTGCACGCAACAAACCATACCAAAATCAGGATTTTGCTTACATATTTTATTTCTTTTTTTACCTCTGTTCGCGACAGTTCGGCATCTACCGGGTACAATAAGAAAAACGAAATCGCAAGCCACACCAAATTACGGACGTTCCCAAGCACTCCAAACCTTGCATTTATTACGCTGGAAATTGCGCATGCCACTAGAAACAACATCAGCCAGACCACATTTTTCTGTTTTAGAAAAACTCGTTGAGTAAAAAAGTCAAAGCATACTATACTTGCACCAAATATCGCTACCGCCGAAAACACTAGCGTGTTTACCGTTTGCGTCTCTAAAATCGCGATTGGCAGTAAAACCCGCGTTAAGACGGCTCCGATAAATGCCGTTATATATGCTTTTCGCAAAAATTTATAGACATCTTTGCTGGCATATTTTCTCAAATTCATCCTCAAGCAAACCCTCTTTTTAATCTAAATTTTCTCCAGTTAATCAAGCATTAAGCCTTGCCATTCTTGATTTTTGTCCCCTCAGCAATTTTTTATAAAGCTCCGAACAAACCATCAATACTAGCATTGCTGCTTTACGTTTTAGCGAAAAGCACGGGTTCATCAGCATTTTGGGCGTGTTTTTCCGTAATCTTTTTAGTATCTCTTTGTAGCTCTGCAAGTCCTCCAAATTCTCGCTCAAAATCATCTTGTCAAAAACATACGTATACGCCCACAGCAATCGGAATTCTGCCTGTTTTGTTAACTCCGCAAAGTCTTTTTTTACAAGCTCCAAATTCTGCTCATACGCCGATATAACGTCGAAGTCCTGCCGCTTAAACGCCGACGTGGTGATGCTTTCTCCTCTATGCATGTAGTAATACTTTGGAGAAGAGTCAAAAACAACCGTTGCAGCGCTCGCCAAGACTTTGGGAATTGTAAATGCGTCCTCTGAAAGCCTCCCTTTTGGGAACTTTATCTCTTCAAAAAATCTTTTCTTATACAGCTTGTTCACTGCATTTACCGAGAATTTGACGCCTTCCAATGCAACCCCAAGCGCTTCCTTATTGTTTAAAATTAAAAACTCATCTTGCCCCGAATACTGTGGTACTTTGCGATCTGTGTAACAATCATAAAGCCCACAGACCGCTACATCCGCATTCTGCTCGGTTATGTTTTTGTACAAAACCTCATACATGTCCGGCGCAACGTAGTCGTCTCCGTCCACAAAACCTATATATTCACTCGTGGCTGCATTTATTCCTGTGTTTCTCGCCTCACTCAAGCCTTCATTTGCCTTATGAATCACCTTTATGCGCAAGTCCTGCTTTGCATAACCCTCACAAATCGCGCCACAATCATCCGGTGAGCCATCGTCCACCAAAATTATCTCTATGTCCGGCAATGTCTGACCCACAATTGAATCCACGCATTTTTTTATGTATTTCTCGACCTTATAAATCGGAACTATTACACTGACTTTAGCCATTTTTCACCTACAACTTCCACTCAAAAACGCTCTTAAATATTGTTCCTGCATCCTCCGCAAAGACCCTGTGAATATCCGCAATGCTAGCAACCGGCTTCGTTTCGCAGATTATTGCAGATATCCTCTTTTGAAAGTCCGGATTCTCCAAAAGCTTAACCGCATCCTCAAAGTCAACCCTGCCCGACCTACTACAGCCGATCAGCGTTAAGCCCTTCTCCAGCACGTCCCTTGTGTTAATCGGAACCTTATCCTCGCTAACTCCCAGCATAACCGCCGTTCCCTGCGGGCTAATATGGCGAATTATTTCGTTTATCGCATAAAAGCTGCCAGTTGACCCAACGCACTCAAAGGCATGGTCTATGCGCAAGTCCTCCGGCAAACTGCCCGTCAGATAGGTCTCATCCGCAAACGAAAAGTACGACAGCTTCGACCTGTTTTTGCCAATAACAATAATTTTTGAATTCTTAAAAGTTTTCTTTAAGATGCAGGAAACCGTGTAAGAAAGGCTTCCATCACCCCAGGCCGCAAGTACATCCCGGTACTGATGCGCACTTTGATCAAAGCGACTCACTGCATGCACACCAACGCTTATAAATTCACAAATTGCTGCTATCGGCAGTGGAATCTTCTCAAACGAAACCAGCCTATTGCTCGGCATAGCGACAAATTCCTGCATAAATCCATCATAACCACTGGACAAAAACTTTGAGTCTTTTGCATAATTCTCATATTCCCCAGGTCGTACATTCCCGGGCACATTTGGGATCATCACAACATTCTGGCCAACATTGAATTTCTGAGACTTATCATACACGACTTCCCCGCAGCACTCGTGTATTAGCGCCATTGGTAACTTTTTTCGCAAAACATTTGCATCCCGCTGACCCAAGTAATACCGCTGGTCGGCGTGGCAAATCGCCATATAGCGGGGCTTCACAATGACCTCCCCCGATATATCTATGTCGGAGTACTTTACCGAGAAAACCCGTGGATACACCAGCTGGTACGCGCAATTAATCAATCCGGATTCCCCCCTCCAGCGCCATCGCTATCTTGTAATCCGCAACAGTTGTAATTTTTAGGTTCGAGACCTCACCTTTTACCAGGTACACCGGGTAATCTCTCACAACACAAATCTTGCATGCGTCCGTCAAAACCGCCTTTTCCTCGTCAGTCAGGTCATTATACATGTCAAAAAGCAGATCAACCCTAAAGCTCTGCGGGGTCTGCCCCTGATACATAAGCTTTCTATTTGGAATACTTGTGATTGTACTGCTGTTTTCCGACATCACAATAGTGTCCGTTGCCTCAATGACCGTATCGCACGCACCATATTTTATTGCAGCATCGATATTCTCCTCAATAATCCGATTCGTCACAAACGGCCGCACAGAGTCATGCGTAACCACAATGTTGTCTTCATCGTCGCCATATCGCTCTTTTATGCTGTTTATAATGTTAAAGATCGTGCTGTTCCTGTCATTTCCCCCAGGTACGCACACCAACTTCTCTGCCTCTAGGCCATATTTCTCTATTAAGTCCTGCATATGCAGTATCCAGTCTGGGTGTACACCTATATAAATTTTGTCCAACCGCGGACACATCAGGAATTTCTCCACTGTATGGATTATAATCGGCTTGCTACCAAGCATTAAGAATTGTTTAGGCATGTCGGCTATGTTCATCCTCGAGCCGACCCCGCCCGCTAATATCGCTCCAAAAATCATCTTCGTTCTCCTTTACAGTAATACTGGCCTTTATACCTTTTGTAACCATTCGATAAATCACAAAAAACCGCGTAGTGATGCGCTACCTGCTTCTCCTTGGGAGGCAACCTCATGTAGTCGCCAAACGCCATTCGCAAATATTCGTCATACCCCTTCGGGATAGGCATCTTCTCGCCTTCAAAGTCAACATCCAACGCCTCGCTAAACGCTGATTTTGGGTACTTGTTCCTCATGTAACGCGGCCCCGAGCACAGCTCAGTAATGTTGTCGCAGTCGCTAATCTTATGCTTGGACATCTGCCGTTCGGCAAACTGCCAAACTTTATACTGCAACTTCCGCGATGGAACAAGGCCTAAAAGCACTCTGCCACAAAAATTAACCAGTCTGCCATGATTCACCGGCGCTATCTGTGCGCAAAACACGGAATAAATAAGCGCCCAAAACACCTGCAACCCTCTTGCACCCCTAGAATTCGGGTATCCATCCAACGGCAAAATATCCAGAGCCAGGCCATGATTAATGTCCAGGTCGGCCTGATGCGTCTTGATGAACGTCGTGTTATTGTCATTTACCGTAGCGAAGAGGTTCCTATAATGGTGCATCTCATCGGCACGGCAGTAAGAATATCTATTAGTATCTGCCCTTTGATCCCATATCTCACCTAGCTTCTCGTAATCATCTCTCGGCATAAACACGTCTACATCATCGTCCCACGGAACAAAACCTTTGTTCCGCACCGCTCCAATGCAGCATCCGCCGCAAATAAAAAACTTGAGGCCATTTTGTTTGCAAAAATCTCTGAAATAAACCGCCATCTCAAGGCTTTTCAGCTGCAGTTTTCGCAACTCCTCCGGCGGGATCTCGCATTTCTCGTACCCATTCTCCATCTTCGTAAAATTTATTTCTCCTTCAAGTCGTCTTCTTTGTGAATTTGGCGTCACACCCGAACTTTACATCCCAAAATTTAAGTATTCCGCAGAAAAATCCTGCCCCATAGGCAATATGTAAAACAAAATGCGCCCAGGCTAGCCGAATTTTATTGCAAAACCCGTCCAAATACTTGCTTTTAAGCGAAAAATAAAAAGATAAGCTCCAGTAAATAAGCATCACAGCAGCAAAAGTCAAACACGCCAGTTTGCTAAACAACGATAGCACCGAGAATATCACAATGAAGAGAAAAAACAAAATCGGCACCAAATGCGACACCCGCGCGAATTTCCCATGCTTTTTTATGACTGCCACTTTCCACATTCCATACTCAAAATACTGTTTAAATAGCGCTCTACAGCAGTCCCTTGGGTAATACACGCTTTTTATCTTCGGCGTCACATACACTTTGCCTCCATTTTCCAGGATTCTCAAATTCAAGTCGTCATCCTCGTTGCGCGGCAAAGCTTCGTCGTAAAGCCCCAATTTCATCAGAGTTTCTCTTTTAAATGCCCCCAAGTACACCGTATCATCGTAACCTTCGTAATTTTCATAGTGAAACTTCCCGCCACCAAGCGCAAATGGACTATGATAAGCCGCAGCAATCACCTTTTGAAGCCTAGTTTTGCCTCTTGCGATCATCGGGCCTCCCACATTTGCGGCATTCGTTTTTTCTAAGTGCCTCACGCATTCCGATATATAATCGCCGGCGTACTCCGAATGTGCATCCAGCCGCACCACATACTTGCCCACCGCGTTTCTGATTCCTATATTCAGCGCGTGTTGCACCGTCTTCTTGGGGTTTTCGCACAGCTTTATAAAATCATATTTATCTGCAAAATCTTTTATTATCTCAACCGTTCGGTCTTCGGAGCCTCCGTCGACCAAAATCAGTTCCAAATTTTTCTTCGGAAAATCTTGATTCAACACCGATTCCACGCAGTTTGCAATATATTTTTCTTCGTTAAGCACCGGAATTATTACCGAAACCAGCCGCTCATCCGCATCAGTCGTTCTTTTCTGAGTTCCCATAGTTTTTTCGCCCCGCTAACTTGCAACTTGTCGTCTGCGCCGCCCATTTTTCGCGCTCACCATATTATATCAAATTTTCGCGATGTTGTAAAAGCATTGTTCGCCCGCATAACTGCGCATCTGAGCGCTAATAACTATTATGAGGTGATTTTTATGGATAGCCATTTTGGCGAAAACATCGACTCCAACGCCTATTTTCAGTCGCTGCCCACCTACGTTAAGGAGAGCATCAAGCAGAGCGGAGTCCACTTTGCGTCTGAAGAAGAACTTCGCGATTGCGCCGAAAAGCTGATGAAAAATAATTAAGCAACAACCAAACCCCAAATTGGTGCCAACCTTTATTTTAAAACTGCAAAGCCTATAGATTTAATGCGGTATAGCACAATTTCTATAGGCTAAATTTTTGTAAAATTATTTATTTTCTGAGTCCGGAACCAACAAGCCGTAATCCCCGTTCTCTCGGCGATATACCAGGTTTATCTCACCCGTTTCGGTACTTCTAAACATATAAAACTTGTGACCGATCATGTTCATCTGCAAAATCGCCTCGTCCACGGCCAGCGCCACTGCCGGGACTTTCTTTATCCGAACAATATTGTAAGTTTCCTCTTCAATGTCCGATCCAAGCGCATTAGACTCGTGTTCCTGCAAATATTTCTCCAGAGAATCCTTCTTGAGCCTCTTTGAAAGCTTGGTTTTGTGCTTTCTAAACTGCCGTGACAGCGCCTCCATGACCTTATCGAGCGCCTCATTAATCTCCAAAGTCGTTGCCTCCGCCCGATAAACCATCCCGTTGTGCCGGATCGTCACCTCAACCGTCTGCCGGTTCTTCTCCACCGTAACGGTAACCGTCGCCGTCGGCTTACCATCGAACAATTTATCGAACTTCGCGATCTTTTTTTCGGCTAGTTCTTTAAAATTATCCTTTAAATTTACTTTTCTGCCCGTTATAACTGTCTTCACACCTTGCAGCCTCCTTCAAAAATACGATTTCGCTTATATGATACCATACTCAGCACCAAAATAAAACCATCTGATCGTATTTTTACATATTTTTATTTTCTATTTTTCCATCACAAATAACCAAACTCGGCTTTTTCATCACGTCAAACGGCGAACCATTAAACACCACTAGGTCTGCATCCTTCCCCTCGCTTATAGACCCCACTCTATCGGTAATATTGCAAATCCGCGCTGGGTTTATCGTTATGGCCCTAAGCGCCTCATATTCGTCCATACCCTCACGCACCGCTACGGCGGCACAAAGTGGCAAATATTGTATCGGCGTTTCTGGGTGATCTGTTATAATCCCTATCATAATATCATTTTTCGCTAGAATTTCCGGCGTTTTTGTAGATAAATTCGCAAGTTCTGGCTTAGATCTATCCGTCAATATCGGTCCGCTCAAGACATTAACTCGCTCCGACTTTAGCCTATCCGCAATAAGATGTCCCTCCGTTGCGTGCACGATAGTGTAATCGATATCAAATTCCTTGGCAATCCTGATAGCAGTAAAGATATCATCAGACCGGTGCGCGTGGATATGCGCGGGTATTTCCCTTCTCAGCAGCGGGATCAAAGCCTCACATTTCGCATCATACTCCGGCCAATCGTACTCTGACGGGCTTTCCTCTGCCTTCGTTTTGTCGCAAAGATATCTCTTGGCCTTGTTCAGCTGCTCCCGAATAATCGCAGCCGTCGCCATCCTCGTCATTGGAGGCTGATTTTTATCGTTGTAAATCATTTTTGGGTTCTCTCCAAGCGCGAACTTCACTGCTACTGTAGGCTTTATAACCATATCATCCACACAAACACCCGATGTTTTCATTGCTAAAAGCTGCCCACCAATAGGATTAGCGCTCCCCGGGCCAGTTACCACTGTTGTCACACCGGCTAAAAGAGCCTCCCTAAAACTTCTGTCCATCGGGTTCACCGCGTCGATAGCCTTTAGCTGTGGTGTGGTCGGGTCCGTATATTCGTTGCCGTCCTCACCCTCAATCCCCAATCCATTTTCAAACAGCCCCATGTGCGTGTGGGCGTCCACAAAGCCCGGGTAGACACTCTGGCCACTAAGGTTAATCTCCTCTTCGTCCGTCAGACCGCCCAGCTCGTCCATTTTGCCGACTTTGGCTATCTTCCCATCCTTCACAAAAATGAACCCACTCTCGATCACACCGGCGCTCATTGTGTATATCTTCGCGTTGGTCAGTAACATAAAATGCTCCTTTTTCGCCATTATTCTAGCCGTTCAAGCAAAAAGAGCCGACCCTATTCCCATTGTTTCGACCCTTTTTCTCTTTAGCCATATATTAATGTTGAGTGCCTCTTCTCGAAAAGCTCCCTCGTTTCGATTCTGTCGCGCGTTTTAAGTCCGAAATTTTTTCTTCGCTCTTGTGCTTAAAAGATTGCAACATCTCTTCAAAGTCCACCGCACCACCATTTTTGCTCTCCTGCAAAGAGCTTCTTCCGCGTCTTTCCGGCCTATTATTGGTATTTGATCTAACAAAATTATGTCCCTGCCCGCGGCTTTGTCCCGAAGGTTGCGCATCTTTTGGTCCCGTTTTTGCCGGCATCAGCTGCTTTATAGAAAGCCGTATCTCGTTTTTCTCCGAAATGCTGATAACCTTCGCCTTAACAGCTTGGCCAACCTTCAAATAGTCGTTGATGTCTCGAACAAAATCGCTCGAAACCTCCGAAATATGGACCATCCCAGTCTTTCCGTCCGGAAAATCGACAAACGCTCCAAAGTTAGTTATCCCCGCTACTTTGCCTTCCAACACCATTCCAACCTCTATTTGCATAAAATAAAAAAGCTCTCCTTTTTAAGTTTAATCTCAAAATCAGCACATTCCAACTCTATCTATTCACAAAAATTCTCTCTTTTGGCTTTGACATATTCAGTTCTCGCGCCTTTTTTACAAAATATTCCTCATTCTCCTCATCAGTCGCGTTGTAAACCTTTTTTAGCTCATCGTTTTTAGTCTTTTGCTGCTCCAACTCCGCACTAATACTTCTCAAATGTTCCTTTTTATCGTTTATTTTAACGAACTGATTGAGGATCGCGAAGCTCATATAAAAAACAAACAGCAACACCGAGGCTTTTACTGCCCATTTAACTAAATTTTTATTGATGCTGGCGGGTTTTTTTATCACTTTAAATTCCATTATTTCGTAAATATTCCTTTCGCGAAAGTTTAAAGTTTATTTATTATACCACAGCATCGCCCGAATTTCAACAACTATTTTAGCTTTCCTTTATTTTTGTTTGATTTTTTCTTTTTGGGTGGTTTTATCCAAAAAACTTTTTTGAGAGCTACTGCTTTTATCACTTTAAGTTTGTCGGTAACGGCAGATTTTACCTTAATAATTTTGCCTTTGGGGAGTTTGGATACCGCGTAATTTTTGAAAATTCGCACGATTTTTATTGCAAATTCTACTACCTTTAAAATAATTTTATAGATGAATTTGCCCACTGTTGCCCGATAAATCAGCCATCCGACGGCCTCCCCCACAACAATGTAAATGCGGATCTCTCCACCGTTCGTCACCAGCATGTACACAAACGTGATTACAGCGCTCACTATGAAGTATAGCACGTCCTGAGCAAATATGCGTACTAGGTTTTCTTTAATCACTGCGTTAAAAACCCCGATTATATCGTAGATTACTCCCAACACCGCTCCCAAGATTGCCGAAAACAAAAAGATAGTTAACTGCGAAGCTACTGTCGATCCCATCTCCACGCACTCCTATCTAAACAGCTTTGAGAAAAAACCTTTCTCCGCCGGCCGGTCTTCTGTATATTCAAGCCGGCTCACTTCTCCATCCAGCTCCAAATCGCCACTGTCCAGATTTATCTTATTGATATGCAGTCCCGTACCTTTTATCGTCAACTCTCCCAAGTCCGTGTACGCCACCACTGTGCTATCGTCAAAACTATCAACGTCAAGTACCCCAGATATATTCAGCAATTTTCGCTCTTTCAATATCAAATTATGTGTCAGATTCGCGCATCTCTTCTCTTCCGGCATCTTCTTCCCTCACAATTATCATGTTTATTTATAAAAATAATTATGAGCTCTACCTCGCCAATATTCCTATATTTTGCCGCCTTGTAGTCAACGCAAACCCCGATGCTCTCACATAAATTTAATATTTTAGCAAAATAAAAATCGACTCCCCGTTAAAGAGGAGCCGATCTAAGCCAAAACTTAAGCTTATTTGCCGCCGACTGCTTTTTTAAACACAGCGCCTGCTGTAAATGCAGGTACATCACGTGCAGGAATTGTGATCGGCTTGCCTGTTCTTGGGTCGCGGCCAGATCTCTTGTTGCGATGACGTTTTGAAAATGTTCCAAAACCAATGAGTTGAACTTTGTCGCCCTTCTTAACAGCCTTAACTACTGTCTCAACAATAGTCGAAACTGCCTTTTCAGAATCCTTCTTAGAAAGACCGCTTTTTTTTGCTACCGCTGCAACCAAATCCGTTTTGTTCATTTTTTCTACCTCCATTTTTTTATTATTCATCAAAGCGATTGCTTTGAGAATTAGCTTAAATTTTAGTTTTAAAAACTTACGTAACACCTTAATTTATAAATGGCTTTAAATCGCTGCTTTCTAAAACTTCCTACATTATATCCCATATTTTTTAATTTGTCTACTATTTTTTTAAAATTTATTGAAAAAATTTTTAAACAGCCTTGAAAAAATGTTCATATTTTGTCGAACAAGATCAATTTTAACTTATAAAATGTAATTTTTCAAGTATTTTTATAAATTTTTCTCCCCTTGGCAAAAGTTTTATATCATCACGAGTCACTCCGCCCAGTGTTATCAACGAAAACGCATACATAACAGCGGCAAAAATTACCGATAAAACTATGGCTACAATTAGCGGTACTTGTCCTTTTAGCAACAACATTGCCACTTTTGCTGCCAGTCCACAAATTAGCGACGCTGCAAAAGGCTTTGCTATAGTCCCAATAAAATCTGGAATTATCCTCGTGTTTTTAAATAGCTCTACCATTGCAGCGCCCAATATGAACGCATACCCTACCAAAGTTCCTATTCCGGCGCCTTGGATATTTATTTTAGGGATTCCTACCAGCGTATAATTTACGATTATTTTTATAATTAGCCCCGCCGAGATGATCTTTACAGGCAAGTCAACTCTGCCAATAGCCTGCAACATACTGCATATGGGAGTGCTAGCTGCTGTAAATATCATTGCTACGCCTAATACTGGGATTATCCCTGCTGCAATGCTCACTGCGTTAGGGCGACTTGCATAAATCACACTCAAGAGCTCTGGCCCGATGACTGCAAGGCCTATTCCTGCAGGGATCGTAACCATCATTGTCATCCTTATTACTGTTTCCATACCCTTTTTCAACTTTTTTTCGTCCTGCAACGTCCATGCTCTGGTTACAGAGGGCAACGCGACTATTCCAAAAGCCTGCGTTATTGCCGGAAGCAGCATCATCAGCGGCAACGTGAACGAGTAGCACCCCATCAAGAATCCGTGCACGCCATCTTTACTTTTTATTATGGTTTCGCCGATTTTATCCCCGTACTGCGTCAATAATTCGCCTGGAAACGTTAACATTATACACTGGATGCGGTATAAAATCAAGGCAGTGTCTATTAATCCTGCTAGATTCATAATTATTGCACCCAATCCTATTGGGAATGCGCTTTTTATTAGTGTTTTTGCTATCAACTTACCGCCTCTTGCCTGTGGTGACTCCGATATCTCCTCTTTTGTGATTCCGTCTCCACGCAGTTTGTCTTGTAGCACCAAGTACAAAAATCCAGCCGCCGCACCTAGTGAGATCCCTAAAATTGCTCCAGCCGAAGCTAATGGCATTATTGCAGCCTCTGCTAGCTCTCGTGTTGCGTATGCGCGACCCAAAAACGTCCCGCGTGCCGCATATTCACTCATTCCAAAGTGTATTATGCTATACGACGTCACATAGCCGATAAAAAATTTGCAGCAGGCTTCGATTACCTCCGACGTGGCCGTTGGAGTCATGTTTTTGAGCCCTTGATAGTAGCCTCTGTAGATCGACATTAGACAGGCGAAAAATATTGTAGGAGCAAGCGCCAACACTGAGTATACCGCTCCTGGAACGTGCACAAATGGCAAATTAGGAACTACGAAGGCCCCTAGCGCCATCAAGAGTAACCCCACTGTGCCGGTTAACAAGAATATCGGTGTGCAGATTTTTTTTATCTTTTTTACGTCGCGATAGCGGCCGTTTGCCACACTTTCTGAAACCATCCGCGAAATAGCGATAGGTAACCCCGCAGTTGCAAGCGCAAACAGCGGATTGTATATCTCGTAGGCCACCGTAAAGTATGTTGCGCCAGTCGGTCCGATCATTCCCGTTACGAAAATCCGGAACAGAATCCCCATCAGCTTTACCAAAAACAAGCTGCCAGTTAAAATTACAGTTCCCTGCACAAAACTTTGATCCCTTCTTCTTCCGTTTGCAGCCAAACTCCTACTGCGACTATGCTTATTCACCCAAACACTCCATTCAAACGAATTAAAATCCACTTTATTATAATATCTTTAAATGAATATGTACAGCCTCTGCCTCAGTATTCGCTTTGTCGCAAAATATAATGAGGGCCACTTTCGCAGCCCCCACTATATATTAGGAGAAATTTTATTTTACTTTAAAAGTTCTTGTAATCATAGTTGTGTCATTTTGTTCTTGCTCCGCTGTTTGCCCAGCCTTGCATACCCTTACCGTTACATCAGAGTCATCCTGCAGAATATATGCTTCATAAACATCCACAGTTTTGCCGGCCTCTACTTTTGTTAACATATTTTCTATGTCATGATCTTGATTTTCCATAGAAGCCTGTCGGCACGCGGTATCGTTTTGATATGCTTCTGCCGAAAGTACGTCTGCAAACTTAACCGTCTTATTCGATCCGTTTGTAAACCTATAGGTAACCAGCAACGCATTTTTGTCGTTACTTGATTTCGTTACCTCCGAATTCGTTATTGCTATTGCAAAGTCCCCTATTTTACCTTCGTTTTGCTGAGTCGTTGTCGGCTCCGGCTCTACGGTGTTATCTTCATAGCGGCCTTGCGAATCGTTATTTCCTATGGTCGTAGTTGAGTTTTGGCTACATCCGCATCCAGAAAAAAGCAACGTTATTGCCATTGTCATTATAAAAGCCATTCCTTTTTTCATACACTCGCCTCTTTCTTAATTTTTCTTTCAACCGTTAGTTGGATTTTATCATAACAGATAATTAAATGCAATAGTTTATTTTAACTTCGTTAAAACCGCACAAATATATCTATAAAATTATATGGAAGTCTTCGATATTGCAGCACATAAATCTAAATTGCGTTGTTTTTTTGTGCGCTTTTGCCTTTTATCAACGGAGCCCGAGGCTATTTTTGCCTTTAATTACCACATTTCGCTTTTAAAATATTTTTATAAATTTAAATTTTACTTCTTACATATTTATTGCCAATAATTTTATCATTTATTCATGGCTAATCCCTTAGCGCAACGTTTCTCTCTCCTATTTTATTCTTTAGCTCCTCGATTAATACGTCGTTTTTTGCGATCCACATTTTTCTGGGCGCCTGCACAAGCTTTTTTTCGTCCTCCAAAAAAATATATACTGGCGTACCTCCCTCAAATATGCTTAAAAGTAGCATTACCCGCTCATACTCTTCGCTCAATTTGCTTTTTACCTTTATATATAGGCCGGGATTTTTTGTCGGTTTTTGAGGTTCTTGCGTTCCCGATTGCTCACCTATTTCGCTAAGCTTAGGAGCTTCTACCACTTCGTCGCACATTAATTTGGGCGCTTCGTCTTCTCGAACACTTATTCTTGCGTGCAACTCCACTATATTGCCCTCTCTTAGCAAAAATGAGCTTTTTTCTAGCACCGACCCAAAAACCATCATCTCCATTGTGCCGTACACATCCTCAATGCTCACGTAGGCGAATGTATTATTGTTTTTGGACGTTTTTAGCTTTACCTCCGAGATTATCGCCAAGATCTTTATTCTGTCTCCGTCCTTATACTTTGGGACTTCTTCTCTCGCGCAATTTACGATGTCGCTTATTTTTGCGTAATGCTGCGACTTTATAAGCTCTGCGAACTCCGACAGTGGGTGCCCCGACAGATAGAGCCCCGTGATTTCTTTTTCCATTTTTAAAAGTTCCGTTTGCGAAAATTCCGTTAATTCCGGCATTTTTATTGGCTCCCGAGCCTCCGTCATTTGCATTGTGTCAAAAAATCCCATCTGCCCCTCGATGTTGTTCCGCTTTTCTGCCAAGAGCCCCTCAAATATGCCGTCCAAAACGGTTAGCATCTGCCTACGGTTGGCGCCCATATTGTCGAACGCGCCGCCTTTTATCAGGCTTTCTACCACTTTTTTTTGAACATCCTTTGTGTACATTCGCTTACAAAAATCATACAGCGACGTGAATTTCCCATTTTTTCGCTCTTCCAGAATTCTATCTGTTGGAGCTCTCCCTAGGCTTTTTATTGCCAAAAGTCCAAACCGGATATTCTCGCCTGAGACGGCAAATGCGGCCTCGCTTTCGTTTACATCTGGCGGTAGCACCCCGATCCCTAAGTTTTTGCATTCTTCGATGTACTCCACGACTTTATTTATGTTATCGAACACGCTCGTAATCAGTGAAGCCATATACTCTTTGGGGTATTTGCACTTCAAAAACGCAGTCTGATACGATATCAGCGCGTACGCGGCGGCGTGCGATTTATTAAACGCGTACGAGGCAAAGCTTTCAATCTCGGAATATATGCTCGATGCAACCTCTTCGCTGATTCCTCTACGGATACACCCCTCTACCTCGACACTGCCGTCCTCGCCAACCAGGCCATGAATGAAGATCTGGTGTTCCCTCTCCATCACGTCCTTTTTCTTTTTAGACATCGCTCTGCGCACGATATCTGCTTGTCCAAGCGAGAACCCCGCTAGCTTGCGGAAAATTTGCATAACCTGCTCCTGATACACGATGCATCCGTACGTTACGGCTAAGATGTCCTCCAAAAGTGGATGCTTGTATTTTATTTTGTCCGGATGGTGCCGGTTCTCGATATATTGCGGGATAGAGCTCATTGGCCCCGGCCTATACAATGAAATTACCGCTATCAAATCTTCAATGCTATCGGGCTTTAGCTGCATTAATACATTCTTCATTCCCACCGATTCGTACTGGAAAACCCCTTGCGTTTGTCCTTTTGCCATCATGGCAAAGACTTCTGCATCGTGCAAATCGATGTCTTCTACCCTAAAGCCCGGTTCTGCTCGGTTTATTATCTTTTCAGTGTCCTTTATCACCGTCAAAGTACGCAGTCCCAAAAAGTCCATCTTCAAAAGTCCCAGCTCTTCGAGGTTCGTCATTGTAAACTGCGTTACTATGGCTTCGTCATTCTTCGCCAGCGGCACATACTCGCTCACCGGCCGCTCCGTTATTACGACTCCGGCTGCGTGCGTGGAGGCATGCCGCGGCATTCCTTCTAGCTTTTGCGCCATGTCGATTAAATCCTTGACTTGTGAGCTTTCTTCGTACTTCTTTTTCAGTTCTGGTGAAGTTTCTAGCGCCTTTTGTATCGTCACACCCAGTTCCATCGGCACAAGTTTCGCCACAGAGTCCACCTGAGCATACGGCATAGCGAGAACGCGCCCCACATCCCGGATTGCGCCTCTTGCGGCCATGGTTCCAAACGTGATTATCTGAGCCACGTGGTCGCTGCCGTACTTTCGTATCACATAATCTATGACTTCCTGCCGCCGCACGTAGCAAAAGTCGATGTCGAAGTCCGGCATACTCACGCGTTCGGGGTTCAAGAACCGCTCAAACAGCAAATTATACTTTATCGGGTCGATGCCGGTGATTCCAATACAATAGGCCGCCAAACTGCCCGCACCCGAGCCTCTACCTGGCCCCACGGCGATTCCCACGCTCTTTGCATAGCTCACAAAGTCGTTCACAATGAGGTAATAGTCCACATAGCCCATGCTCTTTATTGTGGAAAGCTCATACTCAAGCCGTTCTACTACCTTTTTATCCGGATTTTCTCCATATTTTTCGCGCAATCCTTTATAGCACTGCGCTTTAAAGTATTCATAGTGATCTTGGCCTGCGGGGACATCAAATTGGGGTAATTTTGTTTTTCCAAATTCGAACTCAACATTGCATTGTTCCGCGATTTTTGCAGTATTCTCAATTGCACCTTCGTAGCTGTCAAACAGCGCGCGCATCTCCGCTTCGGACTTTATGTACACCTGATCCGTGCCGAAGTCCATTTTGTCGTCGTCCTCAACCGTATGGTTCGTCTGTATACACAGCAAAATCTCGTGCATTCGGCTATCTTCCTGCGTAATATAGTGGCAATCGTTCGTCGCGACCATCTGAATGCCTGTTTCCTTCGATAGGCGCGCCAGCATCGGCAGAATCCGCAACTCCTCCTTCAGACCGTGGTTCTGCAGCTCCAAGTAAAAATTGCCTTCTCCAAAGATTTCCCGATAGTTTAGAGCTATCTGCTTTGCCGCATAGTAGTCGTTTCGGTTCAGTGCGCGCGGAACAGCTCCCGCAAGGCACGCAGAAAGCGCGATCAGGCCATCGCTGTGCTGACGAAGTAAGGCCTCATCTATTCTTGGCTTGTTGTAAAAGCCCTCGATAAACGACTGCGACACCATTTTGATCAGGTTTTGGTAACCCGCATTGTTCTTGCACAGCAAAATCAGGTGGTAAATTTCAGAGTCGAACTCCCGCACTTTGTCGAACCGGCTGCGCTTTGCCACATAAACTTCGCACCCGATGATCGGTTTTATGCCCTCTTTTTTTGCCTCCTTGTAAAAGTCCATAACACCATACATACTGCCGTGATCAGTTATCGCTATGGCTGGCTGTCCCAGTTCCTTCGCCATTTTTACCATATCTTTAATCCTGCAAGCGCCGTCCAGCAAGCTATACTCGCTGTGTACATGCAGGTGCACAAATTCGCTCATTTCGTCTTCCTCGCAAAAAAATTCTCCCTTAAATTATACAACTTTTTCGTGCTAAAAGAAAGACCGTTGACATTTTTAATTTTTTCTGATAAAATTATTGAGAATGGTTTTCATTAACCAAAAAAAGGTAACTTGTGGGTGATGTTTTGCAAGAATCCAGAAATACTCGGCAACGAGAGCTTATTTTAAACTGCTTAAAACAGAATTCTTCTCGGCATTTGACTATTTGCGAAATTCAGCATTTGCTCGATTATGCTGGGAATTCTGTGGGTACTGCAACCATATATCGGCACCTTAGTCGCCTTTTGGAGCTTAATATTGTGCGCAAGTTTAAGTTGGACGGTCAAAGTGGCGCTTGCTATCAGTATGTCGAGGATCGCGAGGTTTGCTGTGCGCACTTTCACTTGATTTGCTCGGTTTGTTCGCGGACTGTACATTTTCAGGATAAGGGCTTGATTTCCCTGTTTCGCCGGATCAATCGGACACGGGCCTTTCAGATTGATCTGCCAAAGACTGTCTTTTATGGCGTTTGCGAAAAATGTTTGTCTAAATGACCTGTGAGTTCTGGCTTTTGTGGCCATATTTAGATATTTTAGAAAGGCGTTGGATTTTTTGAGTTGGTTTTGCAACAAAAAATGGTACCTTTGGGCTGGCTTTATGACGGCGTTTTTGGCTTTTTCTGCTTTTGCGATTATTAATTTGTCTGGCTGCAGGGGCACGGCCTCAGAGGCTACTCACGAGCACAAGAAGATTCGCGTTGTGGCTTCGCTTTTTCCTCAGTTTGACTTTGCCTGCCAGATTGCCGGCGACCGCGCGGAAGTCGATTTGCTGCTGCCTCCTGGTGTGGAGAGTCATAGCTTTGACCCCAGTCCTGCCGATATTCTGAGGATTTCGAGCTCCGATGTTTTTCTTTATACCAGCAAGGAGATGGAGCCTTGGGCAGACAGGACAGCTGACAGCATTAAGGCCAATGGACCGGAGATTTATAATGTTTCGCATGGGATTGACCTTTTGAAGATGCCTTGCCATCACGGCGAGGACAGTAACTCTGACGGCGATGCCCACTGCGAAGAAGGGCACCACCACGATCACGGTCTTGACCCCCATATTTGGCTCGACCCTACTTTGGCCGCCAAAATGGTGGATAATATCGCTACGGCTTTTTGCGATCGTGATCCGGAGAATCGCGATTATTACCAAACTAACGCCGAATGTTACAAGCAGAAATTGCTTGAGCTTGATTCTAAATTTATGGACATGATTAATGCATCCCGCCATAAAGCTATTGTTTTTGCGGGCCGATTTGCTCATCTTTATTTTGTTAATCGCTACGGACTTGAGTATATATCGGCTTTTAAAAGCTGCTCTTCTGACTCTGATCCCAGCGTTAAGCGGATTGCTAAGATTATAGATTTCATTCGGACGCATAGCGTGCCTGTTGTTTATTATGAGGAATCCTCTGAGCCCAAGGTGGCTGCCTCTATTACCGAACAAACTGGCACTCGGGCGCTGCCGTTCTATGCTATTCACAATGTTACCAAAGAGCAGCTGAGCCGCGGGGTTACTTACCTTGACCTGATGTACGAAAATTTTGAAAATTTGAAGCAGGGGCTAAATTAACATGAGTCTTATCGAGATCCGCCAGCTGGACGTCACTTATCGTGTTGGCTACAAAACTGTTTTTGTTTTGCGGGACATTAATTTGGAGGTTAACTGCGGCGATTACGTCTGCATTATTGGCAACAATGGCACTGGAAAGAGCACTTTGATTAAGTCGATTTTGGGTCTTGTACCCCTTGCTCGCGGGAGTATTAAAATTGGCTGTCCTCGCAATTGTATCTCTTATTTGCCACAGAATATCGGGATTCCTTTTGACTTCCCTGCTACTGTTGAGGAAATTGTTATCTCTGGTACTCAGCGTGCCCAGTGTGGCCGTAAATTTCGGTTGCCCTTTTACTCTAAAGAAGACCGAGACCTTACTGCTGCCGCTTTGGAGAAGGCTAGGATTACTCCTTTGGCTCGACGTCGATTTGGCGAGCTCTCTGGCGGGCAGCAACAACGCGTCTTGTTTGCTCGCGCTATTGTTAAAAAACCTAAGCTTTTGATTTTGGATGAGCCCTGCACTGGTCTTGATTTCGATACTGCCGAAAATTTTTATAGTCTTATTCACCGCGTCAACTCTGAGGACGGGGTTACTGTCGTTATGGTTTCGCACGATTTGCCTGCTGCTAAAAAGTTTGCCTCTAGAGTTGCCTTTTTGAACGGTGAACTTAAGTTTTTTGGTTCTTTTTCTGAGTGGGAAAAATATAGTTTGTATGGTGGTTGCTTATGAGTCTTAATGAGCTTTTTTCTGTTTTGTCGTACCCTTTTATGATTCGCGCTATTATTGTTGGCGTTTTGGTCTCTTTTTGTGCATCTTTGCTGGGGGTTATTCTCGTTTTAAAGCGTTACTCGCTTATTGGGCACGGTTTGTCGGACGTTGGATTTGCCGCTTTGGCTTTGGCTTTGGCTATTGGGGCTTCGCCTATTTACTTTGCTACGCCCATTGTTATCGCCGCTTCCTTTATTATCATGTACGTCAGCCAAAATAAGCGGATTAACGGTGATGTTGCTATTGGGATTTTCTCTACCGGCGCTTTGTCTTTTGGGATCATCATTACCGCCATTTCTAAGGGCTTTAATATGGACATTTACAGCTATATGTTCGGCAGCGTTCTTGCTATGAGCTCTTTTGACGTTGTTGTAAGCGTCATTTTGTCGATTGTTGTTATTGCTACTTTTGTTATTTTTTATAATCGGCTTTTTATCGTTACTACGGACGAGGAGTTTGCTCGGGCTATTGGCATTAATGTTACTTTTTATCAGTTTTTGATTTCTTTTCTTACCGCACTTACTGTTGTAATTGGCATGCGCATGATCGGCACACTTTTGATCTCTAGCCTTATTATTTTCCCCGCGATTATTGCTCGGCGGTTTGTTCGCAGTTTTAAGTATCTTGTTGCGCTGTCTGCTTTGATCTCTGTTTTTTGCTTTATTTGGGGCATTTTGATTTCTTTCTTTTTTAATCTCCCCACTGGAGCGGGCATTGTTCTGGTTAATATTATTTTGCTTGCTCTTTCTTCCTTTTTTAGTACGATTTTCTCTCGTATTAACTGTCACTCTGCGTGAGCCCGTATTGCTCGTTATTGCAAAGTGCTTGTTTTTTGTGGTATAATTGTTTTTGGATTTTTGGGGCTTTTTATTTATTTTAACTTTCGCTTTTTAGCCCCATTATAAAGGAGAGTTCACTTTGATTACTGGAAATTGTCTTTTGAATGCTATTATTTCGGGGTCTAACAATATTAACAAAAACAAGAGTTTGGTTGATAAACTGAATATTTTTCCTGTGCCAGACGGCGACACGGGCACCAATATGTCGATGACTATGAGCTCGGCTGTGGTTGAGCTGCAAAAGGCTGGTACAGATTTGCCTATTGGGAAGGTAGCCTCTTTGGCGGCTTCATCCCTTTTGCGTGGTGCTAGGGGAAACTCTGGGACTATTTTGTCGCTTTTGTTTAGAGGCTTTTCCAAGGGCCTTTGCGACCTTGAAAATGCTACTGGTCGCGATTTGGTGAATGCTCTGGCTATTGGCGTGGATTCGGCTTACAAGGCTGTTATGAAACCTGCAGAAGGCACTATGCTTACGGTCGCGCGCGTTGCTTTTGAGAAAGGCAAGGCTGCATCTAATATTAGCGACGATGTTGTTTACGTTTGGGAGGAAATTTGTAGGGGCGCTGCGGAAGCTTTGGCTACTACACCAGATTTATTGCCTGTTTTGAAAAAGGCGGGTGTTGTAGATGCCGGCGGAAAAGGCCTTTGTTTGATTTTTGAGGGGATGATGTCCGTATTTAAGGATGGCACGATTATTTCGGACGACGCTCCTTCTGGCGGGGGGGCTACCGCCCAAATTTTTGACGACGACTTTGGTGCCACTATTAGCGCTTTTGATGAGGAGATTAACTTTACCTATTGTACGGAGTTTATTGTTGGCCGAGATGCTTCTGTTACTGTTCTGCCTGAGGATTTGCGCACTTACTTGGAGGGAATTGGCGACTGTGTAGTTGTTGTGGACGATGACGAGATTATCAAAGTCCATGTGCACACCGAGGATCCGGGTTTGGCCTTGCAAGAAGCGCTTAACTTCGGCCAGCTATTAAAGGTTAAAGTCGAGAACATGCGCGAGCAAAACAAGGCTGTTAAGGAGTCTTCTGCTGATTCGTCACGCCCTTCGTTGGCCCCGGTTGAGCCTGTTGAAGAGATTGGATTTGTTTCTGTTGCCGCGGGCGACGGGCTGCGGGCTTTGTTTAAAGATCTTGGCTGCTTGCAAGTTGTTAGCGGAGGTCAAACTATGAACCCCAGTGTAGAGGACATCTTGCAGGCTGTTATGGCTACACCTGCCCGAAATGTCTTTGTTCTACCGAATAATAAGAATATCATTTTGGCTGCGGAACAAGCTGTTTCGCTATGCGAGGACCGCAAAATTATTGTTTTGCCCACTCGCACGGTGCCTCAGGGAGTTGCTGCTATGCTGGCTTTTAGCTCCGAGGCTAATGTTACAGAGAATTTTCGGCTGATGAGCGCTGCTATTGAGCATGTAAAGTCCGGCCAAGTTACCTTTGCAGCCCGCAACTCCGAGTACGGCGGCTTTAAGATTAAGAAGGACGACATTTTGGCTTTTTCTAGCGGCAAGCTGCTTTTTAAGGCCAAAGACCCCGTTAAGGCCGTTGTTAAGCTGGTCCACTCTTTGACCGACAAGCACACTGCCTTCGTTACTATCATTTACGGACATCAGATTGCCGAGATACAAGCTGATTCAGCCCTTAAACAGATCCAGACTAAACTTGGCTCACGTGTTGATGTGACTTTGATTAATGGTCAGCAGCCGCTTGATTATTTCATCGTTTCTGTGGAATGATCCGTCGGCCGCCCCGATGGAGGCTGCGTTATGGCATCTTTGTTTGAGATGGATATCCAATTTTTAAAGGGGATCGGTAGCGCGCGTAAGGCCTTGTTTGAGAAGCTTAAGGTGACTACTGTTGGCGCTCTGCTGCGGTTTTACCCTCGCTGCTATGAGGATTGGTCTTACGTTTGCGAGATTGCTTCTGCGCCCGACGGCAAGCCCTGCTGTATTCGTGCTCGAGTTGTTTCTCCCGTTGTGGAGCACTTTGTCCGCCGAGGCATGACTCTCTATAAGGTGCGGGTTTGCGACTCCGCTAACTGCCTCGATATCACGTTTTTTAATAATCGGTTTGTGAAAAGTGCGCTGACCGTTGGTAGTGAGTTATTGTTTTATGGTATGGTTAAGCGGGTTTTTAATCGGTTTGAGATGGTTTCGCCCCATTTTACGCCTGTCGACAAGGCTCCTGCCTTGCGGCCCATTTATCCGCAGACTTTGGGCTTGACGTCCCGCCAAATTGAGGCTGCCGTTAAGAATGCTCTCACTTTGCTACCGGAAACTGTCCATGACCCCATTCCCGCCGCCATTCGGCAAAAATTCGGCTTATGCGATCTGAAGCTTGCTGTTGAGAATATTCATTTTCCTAAAAGCCCTGACAGTTTGGCCTTGGCGCGCAGGCGGATTATTTTTGAAGAACTATTATTGCTGCAGATTGGGCTTTCTCGGGTTAAGGCGCTTTGTCGGAGTGCGAATAAATTTAAGGTTTTGCGCGATTTTTCTGATGAGTTCTGGTCTTTTTTGCCGTTTAAACCCACTAAGGCGCAGGCTCGCATTGCCTGTGAATGCATCTCTGACATGATGGGCGAAACCGCTATGAACAGGCTTATTCAGGGTGATGTTGGTTCCGGAAAAACTGCTGTGGCAGCGGCTTTGTGCTATTCTGCTGTTAAATCCGGCATGCAGGTAGCCTTTATGGTGCCTACGGAAATCTTGGCTGAGCAGCACTTTGCATTTTTTAAGAATGTTTTAGGTGCCACTGGAATGCGGGTTGAACTTTTGACAGGTTCTACGCCTCGTGCCAAAAAGCGCCGTATAAAGGACTTTTTGGAGGTTAGGGCTATTGACCTCATCATTGGGACGCATGCTATCTTGACCGACGACGTTTACTTCGGTAATTTGGGGCTTGTTATCACGGATGAACAGCATCGATTCGGCGTTTCTCAACGTGCCAAGCTGATCTCCAAGGGCGAGGCGCCTCACGTTGCCGTTATGTCGGCCACCCCGATTCCGCGCACCCTCGCTATGATAGTTTACGGCGATTTGGATATCTCAGTTTTGGACGAAATTCCGCCAGGACGCCAAAATATCGATACTTTTTATATTTCTGGCGAGAAACGGGCGCGCGCTTACGGTTTTATCAAAAAAATTATCGATGAGGGGCGTCAGGCCTACATTGTCTGCCCTTTAATCGACTGCGAGGACTCGGAATTGGCTTCGGCTCAGCAATACGCAAAAAAGCTTTCGGAAGAGCACTTTTGCGGTTACCGAGTCGGTTTGCTTCACGGCAAGATGGGATCTCGCGAGAAAAATTATATCATGTCTGCCTTTTTGGCAGGCGAGATCGACATTTTGGTTTCTACTACTGTTATTGAGGTTGGTGTTGATGTACCGAATTCCGTTGTTATGTTGATTGAAAATGCCGAACGCTTTGGGCTTTCTCAGCTGCATCAATTGCGCGGGCGCGTTGGTCGCGGGGTTCACAAGTCCTACTGCATTTTGGTTTCGGACACCAAAAACGACGAGACTCTTCGCCGTTTGCACACCGTTTGTGCCACTAACGACGGGCTTAAAATCGCGGAGGAGGACCTTAAAGCCCGCGGCCCTGGCGATTTCATTGGTTCTCGGCAGCACGGTTTGCCAGATTTGCGTCTTGCCGGTTTGATCGGTGATGTCCGCATTCTTAATGAATCCAAGTCCGCGGCGACGGAGATTTTGCACAGTGATCCGGATTTGGCGTCCGAAGAAAACCGTGTCCTGAAGGCCGAAGTCGTGCGTTTGTTTAGCAGCATCAATGGTGGTTTCTCTTTTTAAATTAACTGTAAATCTCTCTGCTTCGGTGTTACTTCTGATTATAAAATTTGAAAATGGTGATGAAATATGGCTTGTATTATTGATGGTAAGCGAATTTCCGCGGAGATTCGCGAAAAATTGAAGATTGATATTGCTAACTTGAAGACAGAACGCGGGATTGTTCCTTCTTTGGCAGTTGTGATTGTCGGAGATGACCCTGCATCTCGAGTTTATGTTAATAACAAGAAGCGTGCGTGCGATGAAATCGGAATTATGTCGTACGAATTTGCCTTGCCTTGCGATACTTCTCAGGCTGAACTACTTAGCTTAATCGATGAACTCAATCGCCGCGCTGATGTTAACGGAATTTTGGTCCAAATGCCTCTGCCTGCGCACATTAACGAGAGTTCCGTCATTGAGCGCATTAACCCTATTAAGGACGTTGACGCTTTTCACGAGATTAACGTTGGCAAGCTGATGACGGGTAATTTTAATTTTTTGCCTTGCACTCCGGCGGGGATTGTGCGCCTTTTGGACGAATCGAACATCGATATTGCAGGCAAACATTGTGTTATTATCAGCCGCAGCAACATTGTTGGCAAGCCTCTTGCTATGCTTATGTTGCACCGCGACGCCACGGTTACCATCTGCCACAGCAAAACCTCTAATCTTGCGGAAATTTGTCGGACAGCGGATATACTGGTGTCTGCTGTTGGGAGGGCTAATTTTATTACGTCGGACATGGTTGCACCGGGCACTGTCGTCATTGACGTGGGAATAAACCGCGGTGGCGACGGCAAAATCCGTGGTGATGTGGATTTTGAAAACGTTAAACAGGTTACTTCTTACATTACTCCTGTGCCTGGTGGAGTGGGCCCTATGACTATCTGCATGCTTATGCACAACGCCGTTACAGCCGCTTTGCTTCAAAGCGGTGATTAAGAAATGCTGATTTGATGCGGTTTTTGTGATATTTATTAAAATTTTATTTTCTCGTTTTTCAAATTTTCCCCGCTAAAACCCGCTTCTTATCTACACTTATTGCAATTTTTTCATATTATATGTTTAGTGATCTATTTTTATTGCCGGGAGTTTTGGGAATTTTTGTCTTGTTAAGCATTTGTTCAAAATTGCCAAAAATATTGATTTTTTTGCCTTTAAATTTTTTTATAATTCTGTTTTTGTTATTGCAATTTTCTATTTTTAATGTTATAATTTATGCTGTGGTTATATATTTTTAATTCTTAGGCTTTCGGTTCAATAATGAGTTGTTTTTAATTAATTATTGAAAGGGCGTTAGTATGATTAAGAATTTTTTGAAGGAGAGTGTCTCTCAGGAAAAAACTAGTGTTTATTATTCTTATTTGCAAATTTTGAAAGAGGAACTCATCCCTGCTATGGGCTGCACGGAGCCTATCTCTTTGGCTTACGCTGCTGCTAAGGGGCGTTGTATTCTTGGTGATCTGCCCGATAAAATTGACGTTGTTGTTAGCGGAAATATTATCAAGAACGTTAAAAGCGTTGTAGTGCCTAACACTAATGGCTTAAAGGGGATTAAGGCTGCTGTTGCTGCGGGAGTTATTTCTGGCCGTGAGGATAAGATTCTTGAAGTTTTGGCCTGTCTTTCGGAGGATCAGAAAAAGCAGATTCCTAAATACCTTGAAAGCACGACTATATGTGTTTCTCCAGCTGAGAGCGATTTGAATTTTGACATTGTTTTGACTTTATATAAGGGCGACTGCTACTCTAAACTTCGAATTGTTAATGATCACACTAATGTTGTTCTTATTGAGAAAAATGGAGAAATTTTGTACACGCCCGAGAAAATTAACCCTCATGTTGTACATAATAACAACAAGCTTTTGCTTAGTCTTGAGGATATTTTTAAGTTTGCTAAGGTTGTTGATATTGACGACGTTCGGGAACTGATTTCTCGGCAGATTCAGTGCAACTCTGCTATTGCGCAAGAAGGTCTTAAACACCACTACGGTGCCAACGTTGGTCGCACTTTGCTATCTATGTATGGTAATGACGTTAAGGCTCGCGCTAAGGCTGTGGCTGCGGCTGGGTCAGATGCTCGTATGAACGGCTGCGAGATGCCTGTTGTTATCGTTTCTGGCAGCGGCAACCAAGGTTTGGCGGTTTGTTTGCCTGTTATTGAGTACGCTAAGGAGTACAATGTTGACAGCGAAACTTTATATCGCGCGCTGGTTTTATCTAATTTGATCGCTGTTCATCTTAAAACCGGGATCGGTAGCCTTTCTGCTTTTTGCGGCGCGGTTTGTGCCGGTTGCGCTAGCGGTGCGGGGATCGCTTTTTTACTCGGTGGCGATTTGGAGTCTGTTTCTTCCACTGTTTCTAACGCTTTGGCTATTGTTTCGGGGATTGTTTGCGATGGCGCTAAGGCTTCTTGTGCTGCTAAAATTGCAAGCTCTGTTGAGGCCGGCATTTTAGGGTATCATATGTATCTTAACGAGCAAGTGTTTTCTCCTGGCGACGGCATTCTTGGCGACGATATTGAAGGTACTGTTGAAAACGTTTGGCGGCTTGGTAAGCGTGGCATGAAACAAACCGATACTGAAATTTTGAATATTATAACCGGAAATTAAAAAGTTTTTGAGGATTGGGGGAGAAATTAAAATGAAAAAACTTTTATCTTCTTTGTTGATTTTCTCGACTTTATCATTATGTTTTGTTCCTGGAATTTCTTGTTCTGCAGCTAATACAGCTTGCAATATGGTTAAGATATCTTTTGACAAACCTTCTGGAAGGTCTCTTTCTTATAGAAACAAGGTAGCCTTGAAGCAAGCCATTTTAGGTCTGGCTAAAGATAAAAAATTTACCGATGAGGTTGTGAAAAATTACAGAAAAGCTCATGAAGATCCTCTTTTATTGAAACTTTTGAAATTACCTTTTAAAATTATTTTTAAAATTTTGGATTATACTGTTGGATACTGGATTGGCAAGACAGTTTGCGCGTTAATTGAAAAACTTTTTAAAAATGTTGTTGTTCCTGCTGTTTGTGTTTGTTATCTTTATAAAAAGTTTCCTTTATTTGCGGAATTTGCTGATTCTTTTCTTTCTTCTTTCGATATAAAATCTTAACTTTCAATGATTAATTATCAGAAATCGCTTGAGAGCGCATTAACTCAAATTCAATCTCAGCCGTGGCTAAAGCCGAATTTACTTCTGCATTGTTGTTGCGCGCCTTGCAGCAGCTATGTTTTTGAATATCTGTCGCCCTATTTTAATATTACGGCTTTCTTTTATAACCCGAATATTTCCTCTGCTGATGAGTATGACCTTCGTCTTTGCGAGCTTCGGCGCCTTATCTGTGAGATGCCGGGTTTGCAAAAGGTTAACTTGATTGAGGGGGACTATGATCCGGACTCGTTTTTTCGTGTGTCTTGCGGGCTTGAGTCTTTACCTGAAGGCTCTTCCCGCTGTTTTAAGTGCTATCATTTGCGCTTACTTCGGACCGCAGAAGTCGCTCAGAAATTGAGTTTCGATTATTTTTCGACGACGCTTACCATTAGCCCTTATAAAAATGCCGAAAAGATTAATGAGCTCGGTCGAGAGCTATCTTCCGAATTTGGTGTAAAATATCTGTTTTCGGATTTTAAGAAAAACAACGGATACTCGCGGTCTATTGAGCTTTCACGAAAATATAATTTGTATCGGCAAAATTATTGCGGCTGCGAATTTTCTAAAAAAAGATAATCAAAGTTTTTTATTTTTAGGTTTGCATTTTTGTGCAAGCCTATTTTTTTGCTAATTTTTTGGATATTTTTTTGCTATTGTGGAAAAATACCCTTCGAAAGGATGTGTTTTTGGTGAAACCAAATGTGGATGAATACTCTAAAATGTCGGACGCGGCCTCGCCTGCCTCTCCGATTGTGAAAAATATTTTTTTTGCTTTTGTTTTTGGTGGAATTATTTGCTGTTTTGGACAATTTTTGACAACTTTTTCTCAGTCTTACTTAAGTCTAAATCTAAAAGACGCTCGTACGGCTGTATCTGTGGCTCTGGTCGGGGTTGGCGCTTTGCTCACGGCTTTGCGCATTTATGACAAAATCGCCAAACATGCTGGTGCAGGTACACTCGTGCCTATCACCGGATTTGCAAACTCCATTGTGGCGCCGGCTCTCGAGTTCAAGAGCGAGGGCCATGTGATGGGCGTTGGCGCAAAGATGTTTATTATTGCTGGGCCAGTTTTAGTTTTTGGTGTCACCGCTTCTATCGTTTACGGTCTTATTTTTTGGATTTTTAAGTTGTTTTGAATAAAAGTATTGATTTTTTCGCTCAATTAATATATAATATATGCAATTGTGTCTTTTCTATTATTTCTCAAGTTGTTAATAATGCTTATTTTTTCGGGTTCTTATTTTAAAATTTGCAATAATAATTTTATTTTTCGAATTTGGAAAGGTGTTGAGTTTTTTGGTTATAAATGTAAAAAGTGAGATTGGTCCTTTGAAAAAAGTCCTTTTGCACCGGCCCGGCGGCGAGCTTTTGAATTTAACTCCAGACACCCTCGAAGAATTGTTGTTTGATGACATCCCCTACTTGACTGTTGCAATGCGGGAACACGATAATTTCGCCGACATTTTGCGGCAGAGTGGCACTGAAGTAATCTATCTTGAGGACTTGGTCGCCGAAACCCTCACCAATCCTGAGATTCGCAATCAATTTTTAATCCAGTTTATTCGGGAGGCCGAACTAACCTCCGAAAAAGACCACTGGTTGCTTCTCGACTTCTTTAGCCAAATTCGCGACCCCAAGGAGCTCGTGCTTAAAACCATGCAGGGTGTTAAACGCGATGAACTCACTCATTCTGTCGGGAAGATTCATTCCTTGTCCGACTATATGTCCCGCCGTTCCGGCTTTATCTGCAACCCCATGCCAAACCTTTACTTTACCCGCGACGCTTTTGCGTGCATTGGAAACGGCGTCACTCTAAACCGCATGCGCTATTTGACACGCCGCCGCGAGACTATTTATGGCGAATATATTTTTCGCTTTAACCCTCAGTTTGCCGGCTTGGTCGATATTTACTACAGTCGCTACGATCCCTTTTGTATTGAGGGCGGCGATATTTTGAACTTGAATGCTCAGACTTTGGCGATTGGAGTTTCTCAGCGAACCAGCCCTGAAGCCATTGAGGCGCTTGCTAAGAATATTTTTAGTTGCGAAAATACCTCCATTACACAGATTTTAGCTTTTGATATTCCTAACAACCGCGCTATGATGCATTTGGACACCGTTTTTACTCAGGTGGATTACGACAAGTTTACCGTTTACAACGGGCTTTCTAAGGTTCTGCGCGTCTACAAGATCACTCCTGGTGCCGGTTCTGGCGAACTCAAAATTTCTGAGGTTAATCAAACCTTAGAGCATATTCTCGCTTCTGCGTTGAATCGCGATAGTGTGACTCTGATCCCGTGCGGCGGCAATGATCATATTGTTGGCGAGCGCGAACAGTGGAACGATGGTTCTAATACGCTGTGTGTGCGCCCTGGGACCGTGATTGTGTACCAGCGCAACGAGGTTACTAACGATATTCTGCGCGAACACGGCTTGGATGTGTTGGAGCTTAGCGGTTCGGAACTTTCTCGTGGACGTGGCGGTCCTCGCTGTATGTCTATGCCGATTTATCGTGATGATATCTGAGGTCTTGCTTTTATAAAAAATTTTTCATAAAATAAAACTAAAAGGAGTGCCAAAACTATGCCTATTAACCTGTGTGGACGAAGCTTTTTGAAGCTTTTGGATTTTTCTCCTGCCGAAATTCGCTATCTTATTGACCTTTCTAAGCAATTCAAAAATTTGAAGCTATCTAGAACGCCCCACCGCTACTTAGATGGCAAGAATATTGTTCTGCTTTTCGAAAAGACTTCGACTCGCACTCGCTGTTCGTTTGAGGTGGCTGGCCGCGACTTGGGGATGGGCGTTACTTACCTGGATCCGGGCAGCTCTCAGATGGGCAAAAAGGAGAGTATCGCCGACACGGCCAGGGTTTTAGGTCGTATTTACGATGGCATTGAGTACCGCGGGTTTTCTCAAGAGATAGTTGAGGAAATGGCTCAATATGCCGGAGTTCCTGTATGGAACGGCTTGACTGATGAATTTCACCCTACCCAGATGATCGCCGATTTGCTCACTATTGAGGAGAAATTTGGGCGGCTTCGTGGCGTCAACTTCACCTATTTTGGCGACGCTCGCAACAATATGGGCAACTCTTTGATGGTGGCTTGCGCAAAGATGGGCTTGAACTTTACAGCCTGCGCGCCTTCGGACCTTTTCCCCAACGCTGATTTGGTTGACGTTTGCAAGAAAATCGCAGCGCAAAACGGTTGCTCTATCGCGCTTACCGAGGACATTCGCAGTGGGGCTCAAAACGCCGATGTGGTCTATACTGACATTTGGCTCTCTATGGGCGAGCCCGATGAAATGTGGGAAAAGCGCATAAATTTGCTTAAGAGCTATCAGGTAAACAAAAATATTATGGATATTGCTGATCCTCACGCCATTTTTATGCACTGCTTGCCTTCTTTTCACGATGACAACACCGTTATTGGCAAGTCTATTCGCGAAAAGTTCAGTATCGCAGAGATGGAAGTCACTAACGATGTCTTTGAATCTCAGCAGTCCGTTGTTTTTGATGAGGCCGAAAATCGCATGCACACAATTAAGGCCATTATGTATGCCACTTTGAAGTAAAATGAGGTACGCTATATGAGTAAAAAGCGCATTGTGGTCGCGTTAGGCGGGAATGCCTTGGGAAACAATGCTCAAGAACAGCTGGATTTGGTAAAAAAAACGGCTTGCACCATTGTTGACCTCATTGAGGCCGGGCATGACGTCATTGTTGGTCACGGAAATGGGCCCCAGGTGGGGATGATCAACCTTGCTCTAGGCGAGTTTGCCACTAGAGCTGAGCTCCCCTACATTCCTTTACCCGAATGCGGCGCAATGTCTCAAGGCTACATTGGATATCACTTGCAGCAGGCAATCTACAACGAACTGCATTCCCGCAATATTTCCAAAAATGTGATCTCCCTGATCACACAAACCATCGTGGATAAAGACGACGACGCTTTTAAGAATCCCACCAAACCGGTGGGCGCGTTCTATACAAAAGAGCAGGCTGAAGCTCTCACTAAAGAAAAAGGTGACATTTTTATCGAGGACTCTGGCCGAGGGTATCGGAGAGTGGTCCCTTCTCCTGCCCCACAATGCATTGTGGAGATCAACATTATTAAAGAGTTGGTCAGCCACGGCAATATCGTAATTTCTGCTGGAGGAGGTGGTATCCCAGTTACTGAGTGCGAGCCCGGACTATGCGGCATTCCGGCGGTCATCGACAAAGACAAGTCCTGCGCGATTTTGGCAGCCTCTCTTATGGCAGACATCCTCTTGATTTTAACCGCGGTCGACTTCGTTTACACCGATTTTAACACGGAAAATCAAAAGGCTCTTACTAAAATCAGCACGAGCGAGGCTTTGCAGTACCGAAACTCTGGGCACTTTGCAAAAGGCAGCATGCTGCCCAAGGTCGACGCTTGTCTTGAGTTTTTAAGCAAAAATCCCGATGGAGTCGCAATTATTACGTCTTTGAGCAATGCAAAAAACGCTCTCGATGGATCCGTTGGGACCATTATTTTTAATAAAATGAGGTGATTTTATGACTGTTCAAAAAGAAAAAAGCAGATTCAAAATGCCGTCTGCTTTTACTGTACTTATTCTTATAATTCTCGTCATAGCGGGCGTCAGCTTGGTTTTAGCCGACCCCATGATAACAAAGGCTACTCTCCCCCACGTCGTGATGGCACCTATTTTGGGCTTTGTAGACGCAATCGATGTCTCATTGTTCGTCTTGGTGCTTGGCGGATTCTTAGGAGTGGTCAACAAAACCGGCGTACTCTATAAAGGGATCGCTAACGTCGTCAAAAAGCTTCGCGGAAAAGAGCTCTTGCTGATTCCCATTCTTATGATAATTTTCTCGATCGGCGGCACTACCTATGGCATGGCCGAAGAGACAATCGCATTCTATAGCCTAATTGTTGCTACGATGATTGCGGCCGGCTTCGACCCTCTGGTTGGCGCTTCTGTCATACTTTTGGGTGCCGGCGCCGGTGTTCTGGGCTCCACGATTAACCCTTTTGCTATTTCGGTTGCTGTGGACACTGCCAAGGCCGCCGGAATCGTCACCAATCAGGGTATGATTATCTTGCTGGGCGCCATTCTTTGGCTTACAACCCTTACCATCTGCATTTGGTACGTCATGGCTTACGCCAAAAAGGTTCTCAACAATCCAGAAGCCTCCATTCTCTCTAAACAAGAGCTCTCCGAGGCACAAATCGCTTTTAAATCCGAGTCCAGTCAAGGCGACACGACACTTACCGCCCGCGGAAAAATCGTTCTCTCTCTCTTCGCCTTTTCATTCTTGATTATGATCATAAGCCTGATTCCGTGGGAGAATTTCGGTATAACCTTTTTTGAATCATGGACTGACTGGCTAACTGGCGAATCTTTTGGTAACTGGTACTTTAAGGAGCTCGCCGCTTGGTTCTTTATCATCGCGATTATTTGTGGCCTCGTCTATAGGCTCAAAGAAAAAGACATCGTCGACTCTTTCATCGCCGGCGCTGGAGATATGATTGGCGTCGCACTTGTGATCGCGGTTTCTCGCGGGATTTACGTGATAATGAGCGACACCAACCTGAATGACTACATTCTAACGCATTCCGCTAACGCCTTGAATGGCATGCACGCCGTCCCATTCACAGTTATGTCCTATGTCATATATCTGGGGCTCTCCTTCTTAATCCCCTCAACCTCTGGCCTTGCTACAGGCTCTATCGGGATTTTTGCTCCTCTTGCTCAAAGTCTAAGTCTGAGTCCCGAAGTCATGATAATGATTTTTACCGCTGCGTGCGGCCTAATAAATCTGATTACCCCCACAAGCGGCGTAGTGATGGGTGGGCTTGCAATTTCTAAAATTGATTTTTCAAGCTGGGTTAAATTTTCATTAAAAATTATCGCAACAATTCTAGTGGCTAACATCATCATTCTGTCGGCCGCTATGATAATCTTATAAAATTTAAAGTTCCTACAACATATCAAAAAAAGGAGTCATAATTCTATGGCTCCTTTTAATTTTATTCAATTTATCTATCTTTGTTATCTTCACTGTCGGACAAATTTTTTATCGAATTTTCGATATTCTCGTCAGGCTTAACCGTTTCTTGTTCAACAACTTCTCCATCTACTGCATCATCAGTCTCGGTCGTTTCTTGCACGATTTCTTCATCTATTGCACCATTAGTCTCTGCGTTTCTTGTTCAACTTCTTTTACTGCATCGATAAGTGCCTCATTTGGCTCTTTTATTATAAACCCGTCGTTGCCTTTATCATACAAAATATTTATAAAGATCGGTTCTCCCTGCTTCACTTTATCTATCTTTTCACCACTGTAAACATAATTCAGAATCTTAGAAGTCAGCGTATTCACATAGGCCTGTACACCTCTTGCCCCTGTGTTGCCTTCTGTAAGCTTCTGGGCAATTTCTGGTATAGTATTGCCAAAATTAATATGAACATTGTGTCCAACTGCAAATTCTCCTACCAACTGAGAAAACGGCGTTTGGAGTATTTCTATATAATTTTGAAAAGTTAATTTTGCAAATTTTATAACTTCAAATCGAGACATAAGTGACGGTGATCCAAACAATGTCGCATCTTCCTCGTTAGAGGTAAGAACCCAAACAACATTTTCTAAATTAATTTTCTCACCATTTATATATGCATATCCATTATCGTAAGCGTTTCGTAAAAATTCTAGCAAGAGCTTTTTATCTTTTTCGGACAATTTGTCAAACTCATTAATAGCGACAATTCGGAGTGGGTTACCTTCTGTTGCTCTTAAAAATTTCATTACCGGTGAATCTTCAAAATATTCAGAATTATTCATGCGCTTTATTCTTGGTCCAAATACCTGGTCAATCACACTCTTGCTTGATCCCGGGTCTACATCTGATGCTCCCACATTAAAGAAACCGCATCCCAACGCCAATGCCAAAATCTCTACTAAAGTAGTTTTTCCTGTTCCAGGTGGGCCAACTTCAAACAGAAGCTTTCTAATTTTAGTCCCCTTCAGAACAGAATAAGCTAAGTAAACACCAACATTCAAAATTTTATTTTTTGCCTCTTCTTGCCCTTTGTGCCCATCAGCAAGACTTAAAAAATCTTGCCTTGCTTCCATAGGACTAACTAATTTTCCAGTATTTCCTAGTTCACTTCTAATTTTAAAGTTATTCCAATATTGGCTAACAGTATTAAACACCGTCATAAGCAAAAATGCCGGAAAAATGGAGCCGTAGCCTAAAAATAGGTTAAAAAGAAACGTCTTTGTTCCACTCCAAAAACTACCCAAAAATCCGCCTTTTTTTTCGTTAGCATTTGGCCTCCCAGCACTAACCATTGCCAATAACTCGTGTAAGGTTCGTCCTTTTAAAAACTCTGGAGAAGACTCATATAAGTCTTTAACCATTTTCAGGCTCTTTTCATTATTCATTTTCCATTGTTCTTCAAATGTTCTTTTCTTTTCTGTGGTCTGAGCTTTCCATCCCAAAGGCCAAATAGCAGAAGCTGTCATTGTTTGCACCGGCTGCAAAAAGATTGAAATTGCCAAGATTGACGCGAGTACCTTTTTCTTTTTATTTCTCATCCTTACATCCTCCAAATTTAGTATATTAAAATTTTAACACTTTTTTCTACATTTTTCAATTCGCATTTTTGTTGATTCTGCAATGTAAACTTTTATAATTTTTGTGAACTTTTCTTTCAAGCTCCAACTTGTTAACAATAAATCAAATAATATTAATGTTATTTTAACCATTATTTATTTGCGTTTGGCATCTAACGAGTTCTCTTGCTTAAACACTACTCCTATCGACTTTATAAAGATTGTAAAGTCTAGCTTTAGCGACATTTCGTGCAAATACTGCGTATCGAAGTTGACTTTATCCTGTGCGTCTAAAAAATCCCGACCATTTACTTGCGCTAGCCCTGTAATTCCCGGCTTTATTAGGTATACATCGTTTTTTTCCCTTAGCTTGTGTATAAATATCTCGTCCAAAATCAGGGGCCGCGGCCCAATTAGGCTCATGTCCCCTTTTATTACGTTAAAAAGTTGCGGCATTTCATCTAGGCTTGTTACTCGAAGCAACTTGCCAAATTTTGTTATATATTCGTGTGCGTCGTTAAAATCGTTTGTTGCCTTGCTTTTGGGCGCCTTCGACATCATCGTTCTAAACTTATATATCTTTATTACTTTGCCAAACTGACCGATTCTTTCTTGCGAAAAAATGACTGGTCCCTTCGATGTTAACTTTATCATCAGCGACAAAAACAGCAGCAGTGGCGACAGAAAAACCACTGCAATGCACGCCAAAAAAATGTCCAAAAATCGTTTAAAGAAAATGTACACTCGTTGCGAAGGAGAAAATTCATACTTTATGTTACTCGCATTAAAAAACGGCGATTTTTCGCCTGCATTAAAGCTTAATTTTTCACTCACGTTATAATCTCCCACTTTTAAAACAGCTTATTTTATTATAACTTCATTCCGCCGTTTCGTCAATACAGGTCCATTTTTTAGGTTTTTATAAGGCTTTTAATTATTTATTCGTTAAATTTCTTGAAAAATTTTGTTGGTTGTGGTATATTTAAACTCACTCTTAGGCACACGCCTCTTCTAAAAGGAGTCTTTTTGCTATGGCCCTCCACTTTGTCTCTGCTATAATCGTCGCTGCCGGGAACTCAACCCGCATGGGGATGGAGAAAATATTTCTTCCTCTAAATGCTGTCCCCTCCATTGTTTATACGCTAAAAGCTTTTGAATGTGCTGAATCCATCGACGAAGTCATTTTGGTTTGTCGGGATGAGCACGCATCAGCTCTGCGCGAAATTATTAAAAAACACAAAGTTAAAAAAGTCACAAAGTTTGCTCCTGGCGGACATTTTCGACAGGAATCAGCATTCTCCGGTATAAACATTTGTGGTACGCGTACCACCCACTATGCAGTTCACGATGCGGCTCGATGCCTTATCACTAGCGCGGAGATTGATTCTGTCGTCCGTGACGCCTTTTTACACCGTGCTAGTTCTTTGGGCGTGCCTTGTAAGGACACTATCAAGTCTGTGGATTCACAGAATTTCGTCGTTAAGTCGCTGGACCGCAGCGTTTTGTGGAATATCCAGACGCCCCAGGTTTTTGCAAAGGAGCTATACTTAGCCGCGATGGATACCGCTGTCCGGACCCGCGCGGACTACACCGACGACTGCCAGCTGATTGAGAATATCGGCGAGCGTGTGCATATTGTGAGGGGTAGCTACTCTAATTTAAAACTCACTACGCCCGATGATATCGCTGTTTTTGAGGGGATTTTACGGCAAAGGAGCGATTCTATATGAGGATTGGCCATGGTTACGACGCGCACAAGCTGATTGTTGGAAGAAAGCTAATTTTGGGTGGATGCGAAATTCCGCATACACACGGGCTGCTTGGCCACTCCGACGCAGACGTGCTGACTCATGCTATTATGGATGCTTTGCTGGGCGCTGCCGCTTTGGGCGACATTGGCGGCCTATTTCCGGACACGGCCGATAATTTTAAAGACGCCAACAGCCTCCATTTGCTGGGCTTTGTTTGCGAAAAAATCTCATCCGCTGGCTTTCGCATTGCGAATATCGACGCCACTATCATCGCACAGGAGCCAAAACTTTCACCCTACATTTCGCTCATGCGCACCAATATTGCTGGCGTTTGCAGGGTTGATGTCAGCCAAATCAGCGTGAAAGCTACAACCGAGGAACACATGGGATTTACCGGACGTTTGGAGGGAATTTCTGCTCATGCGGTTTGCCTTTTAGCGTGATTTTATCCACTATATCGGGCCTCAACTACATCATATTTTGTTTAAGCACTGGCTTTTTGCTGGTGCTTAAAATTTTGCTGCCCGATTTTCACAGCGCGGCGCAGATTTTCATATAATGTTTTAGCAAGAAATTTGCATGGAGTTGATTAGCCTTGAAAAAAGCGCTATTTACATTGAGTTCGATAACTTACGCTATGAAAGGCCGCGACTTATTGAGCTCGCGTGGGATTAAATGCGAGATACAACGCGTGTCTTCTGGCAAGGCGCATTCGGGCTGCGGATATGGCCTTATTATTTACGGCGACGCTGAATTTGCCGCTAAGATATTGTCTCAGGCGCGAGTTGACGTGTTAAATAAAAAATATTTGGGGGCAAAATGATGATATACCTTGATAATGCTGCTACTTCTTTTCCAAAACCCACGAGTGTTCTGCGCTCTGTAGAATTTGCTATGCGTAAACTTGGCGCTAATCCTGGCCGAAGCGGGCACAGTATGTCTATAGCGGCTGCTAGCGCGGTTTATGAGTGTAGAAAGGCTATAGCTGGCTTTTTTAACGCCCCTGGGCCCGAGTGCGTCGTCTTCACGCTTAACTGCACGCATGCTATCAACATGGTGCTTAAAGGCTTATTGCGAGCTGGTGACCATGTTGTTATCTCATGTCTTGAGCACAACGGCATTACTCGACCTTTAAAAGCTCTCGAAGCTCTTGGTATCTCATTTTCTGAGGCAAAAGTCTTTCCGGGCGATGATGCCGCCACTGTTAGCTCTTTTAAAAGCGCCATAACCGCTAAAACTGCGCTTGTTGCCTGCACTCATGCTTCGAACGTCTGGGGTGTGCGGTTGCCTATTTACCAAATCTGCACGATGGCTCACCAAATGGGGATCTCCACACTCGTTGACGCTGCTCAGAGCGCCGGGCATGTGCCTATTGACCTTAGCAAGACCGGCATCGATTATCTGTGCTTGGCGGGCCACAAGGGGCTTTTGGGCCCTATGGGCGTGGGAGTGCTGATTACATCTTGTGGTAAGAGACTCTCAACTACTATCCAAGGAGGCACGGGGCTGAATTCGGACTCTTACCTGCAGACAGATGTGATGCCCGAAAAATTTGAGAGTGGCACGCAAAACCTCGCTGGAATCGTAGGACTGCACGCTGGAATAGATTTCTTAAACTCGGTAACTCTGGAGAAAATTTCAAGCCACGAACACCGATTAATTCGCCGTTTGTACAACAGTCTATCCCAAATTAAAGGCGTTCAGCTATATATGCCCGCTCCAGACCCCCAACATTTCGTGCCTTTGCTGTCTTTCAACATTGCTGGCCTCCACAGCGAAGCCGTTGCCTGGATCTTGAACAAACACAAAATCTACGTTCGCGCGGGGTTACACTGTGCTCCGGCCGCCCACAAATTCTGCAACACGCTTAACCGAGGAGCCGTGCGGGTTTGTCCTTCTGCTTTTACCAAGACCTCCGATATTGACGCGCTTCTTAACGTCGTTGAAAGAATCAAACCATAGCCGAATCATCATATTAAATTTTAAAAATAAAAAAACTTCCATTATCGCAAAAAATATGTTAATATTATTTATAGAATTAATTTTTTTTAGAGATTTTCTCTCGGAAAGAAGAAAATAATGGACATTATTTTTAACAATCTCAATGCCTTTTTTTGCTTGATGAAAACGTTTACCGTTTCTGATTTTTTCGATATTTCTATTATGTCTTTTATTTTTTACAATTTTATTAAACTGATCAGAGAAACCCGCGCCAGTCAGCTAGTTAAGGGCATCTTGATCTTGGTGGTTGCCTATGTGGCCTCTTTTCAGTTTAACTTTAGAATGTTACGATACTTATTGAACAAGTTTTTCGAATTCGGAATCATCGCGCTGCTCGTTGTTTTTCAGCCAGAACTTCGCCGCATCCTTGAGCAGATAGGCCGTAGTAAGATCAGCAAATACTGGGCTTCATCCTCGCTGCACAAGTTTAATGTGGCGTCCTACAAGCTGCAGCAAAAGTGTATACATACCGTTGTGGAGGCTATCTTACTGCTTCAACAGACCAAAACCGGCGCCCTGATCGTTTTTGAGCGTCAGACTAAGCTTGGTGACTACATTGACACTGGCACCGTTTTGCGCGCTAAGCCTTCTGTGCCGATTATTGGTAACATCTTTTTTAATAAGGCTCCCTTGCACGACGGTGCTATGATTATTCGCGGGTTTTCTATTTATGCGGCGGGCTGTATTCTGCCTTTAACGAAGAACGAGAACATCAGTTTGGAGGTTGGAACCCGTCACCGTGCGGCTCTTGGCATCAGCGAGATTTCTGACGCCATTGCTATTGTTGTTTCGGAAGAAAATGGGACCATTTCTGTTGCCATGAACGGCGTCCTGACAAGGAATTATAACAAAGACAAGCTTCTTGATCTTTTGCAAAATACCCTGCTTGCCGACTTAGAGGATGCGCGGAACGTTAAAAATCAAATTATTGGGTCTATAATGGGGAAGAAAAATGAAAATAAATAGGTTTAATTTGGGACGATTATTCTACAACAACAAAGTTGTCATGCTGTTTTCGGTGGTTTTTGCGTTCATTTTTTGGGTCATACTTTCTACGAGCGCTTCAGAGTCCACCACTAAGCTAATTTCGGACATTCCTATTCAGGTTGCCCTCTCAGAAAGCGCCAAGGACAGCGGTTTGACGGTTTTTGGCGTGGACGAAATTAAAGCAGAGATCTCTGTAACGGGTAATAGGCTGATTCTTGGTCAGCTCTCTAAAAACGACATTCTAGTTACCGCGGCGCAATCGGCAAACATGATAAATTCCACTGGAAAATACACTTTGGAGCTCTCTGCCAAGAAAAATAGCATTCTGAACGACTACGAGCTCGCTTCTAGCGTATCACCCAAATTTGTTACCGTTGTGGTGGATCGCTTTCGCAGTCAGGTTTTTGACATCACACCCAACATCAAGTTTAGCGCAAATCCCGATTATTTCGTGCCTCCTATTGCTTTGTCCGACTCTCAGGTCGAAATTTCTGGGCCGGAATCGGTTGTTTCAAGCATTGTAAGCGTCAGTGTAGAAGGAAATATTCCCGGAACCCTTAGCAGAACAGCTTATTTGAACGACCTACCGATAAATCTTCTCGACGCGGCAGGGAATAAGATTAACACCACGAATCTAACTCTTAGTGTTACTAGGCTCAACGCGACTGTTGCGATTTTGCAACGTAAGTTTGTGTCCGTTAAACCGGAATTTACTGGGGTTCCGTCGGGTCTTAATGTGAAGTCCATACCTTTTTCGGTGACTCCGGCTAAGATAGAGATTGCTGCTCCTGCAGATGTCATCGGCAAGATATCCGACGTTTCGCTAGATCCCATAGATTTTTCTCAGATAAACCTCGATAACTACCAGTTTGAGCCCGAGGTTAAGCTTCCCAGCGACTGCAGAAGCCTCAGCAGCACGACACATGCGACCGTAAAAATGAACTTGCTTGGCTTCCAGTCGCGCACCGTTACCGTTAAGGATGTTCGGTTTAAGAATGTCCCCGACGGCAAATCAGCCACCGCTAGCTCTGCAAGCCTGAACATTACGGTTATTGGCCCCATTACGCAGCTTCGCACTTTGTCTGATGGCGACGTTTCGGCCGAGATTGATCTTTCTGGCAAAGAGGATTTCATCGGACGTACCGAAATGCCTGCTAAGATCGCATTTAGCTCTGGTGCAAATAAGTGCTGGGCATATGGTTCCTATGGTTTGACTGTTAGTGTTGTGAAAAATAACGTCTGATGCGGGTTCTCATATATTCAAAAGCAAATTAATCAAATCAAAGTGTCGATATTCAGCGTTGCTACCGCGTTTAGGCTCATGGTGGCAACGTTTCCTTTTTTATACTCATAGTACGCTTGCGCTCCGACCATCGCTGCGTTATCTCCACAAAGCGACAGATCTGGAATGTATGCCTGCCAACCTCTTTTTTCGCACTCCTCAAGGAGCTTTCTGCGCAATAGGATGTTAGCCGAAACGCCTCCCGCTGCGGCTAGTTTGGTGTAACCCAGATTCTGCGCTGCTTTTATGAAGTTTTCCATCAGGCATTCCACCACCGTCGCCCGGAACGAGGCCGCCATGTCCTCCACGTTGATGTTCTCTCCCCTTTGCTCCGCGTTGTGCAGCCGATTTACGACCGCTGTTTTTAGTCCAGAAAAGCTAAAGTCGTACTCCGAACCCTGCACTGTCGGGCGCGGCAGTTTATATGCGCTCGCGTTTCCCTTTTCGGCCGCTTTGTCTAGGTGCACTCCCCCTGGATACGGCATTTTCATTGATCTTGCGGCTTTGTCAAAAGCTTCTCCGGCCGCGTCGTCCCGTGTTTGCCCCAAAATTTTCAGGCTGGTGTAGTCCTTAACCTCTATGATATGGCTGTGTCCTCCCGAGACCACCAGGCACAAGAACGGCGGTGTCAGCTCGGGGTGCGTTATGTAGTTTGCTGCGATGTGCGACCGTAGGTGATGCACTGGGATCAGCGGTAGATTTGCTGAGAACGCGAGCCCTTTTGCAAAATTCACTCCCACTAGTAAAGAGCCTATAAGCCCCGGTGCATGGGTTACAGCAATGGCATCAACATCCTGTAAGCCGCATTCTGACAAACTTAGCGCCTGTTTTGTTATTTGTGAAATTACCTCTATATGCCTTCGGGACGCTATTTCTGGCACTACCCCACCGTATAATTTATGTTCTTCTTGCGACGCAACCACATTTGACAGCACTTTTCTTCCGTCCTGTACTACCGCTGCCGCCGTCTCGTCGCACGAACTCTCTATCGCCAAGATCCGCATTAGGTTTTTCCTCTCCCGTCACTGTAATTTCGCCGATATAGCTAGTCTTTTACCAACGCATATATCAACTCATCCGCAAACTCGCCGTATTTATAGACCTTTTTCTTATGAACTCCTTCAAGCTCGAACCCTGCCTTCTCCAGAACTCGCTTCGAGGATGTATTATCAGCAAAAATTTCCGCATCAATCCGGTTCACATCGTAATTCTCAAAAACAAACTTGCAAAACGCCCTTACAGCTGACGTCATGATACCCTTCCCCCAATGCTCCTGCGCCAACCAATAGCCCAACTCGCACGATTTCGCGTACACATCGCTCCGAATCCACGCACAGATGCACCCGAAAGCCTTATTTTCGATAAAAATGCCAAAAACCACGTCATCCTTACTGTTCTCAGCATAACTGATGTACTCCCGCGCATCCTGCAGAGTGTAGGAGTGCGGGAATGCCACCCTCAAAAACCGCGCCACTTCTTTGTTGTTCGCCACTTTCGCGAGCTGTTCAGCATCCTCGAGCCCCAGCCTCCTTAACTCGTAGCCCATAATACGTCACTCCTCTTCCAAGTTAAACCGCGTCATGATCAGCGCGTCCTCCTTTGGGTCTAAGTAAAAATCCTTTCGTTGGCCTACCTCTACGAATTTCAGCTTCTTATAAAGTGAAATCGCCGCCGTATTGGACTTTCTGACCTCTAGCGAAATAAACTTTAAATTCTTCTCTCGCCCTGCCTGAATAAGCTTCCTCAGCAACGCTTGAGCAATCCCGTTGCCTCTGTGCTGCCGAAAAACCGCCACATTCGTGATGTACCCTTCATCGCAAACAAATTTAGCGCCCGCGTACCCCAAAACTTGGCCTAAATCATCCACCGCAACGAAAAAATGCGAGTCCTCATTATCTACCTCTCCCGCCAACATTGACTTTGACCACGGCTGTGAAAAGCAACTCCGCTCTAGCTCAGCAACCTCATTCAAATGTCTTTCTGACATTGGCTTTATATCAATCTTTTGCATCTTTTTCCCCCAGATGCCATGATTTTACCAAATTTTTTACCGCTTCTTCAATTTTATCGCGGCAACACTCATATGCCTTTAAGTCTCTCCCGAATGGGTCGGGGATTTCATCACCCAGCACAGAGATTTTCTCACTGTCTATGCCCAAACTCATCAAAAATTCTCGCTGAATCTGCGTCATTACGACAAATTTATCAACTTCATCCGAGTTAACATCAAAAAAACTGCGCGAAATGTGAGATCTCAAATCCACATTTATACTTTCGCAAGCTATGATCGCGTTTTTTGTCGCACCAGAAGTGTTATCTGCCGCTATTCCGGCACTTTTTGCGCTTATCTTTCTCAACTTTTTTTCGGCCATAATTTTATTAAAAATCCCAGCTGCCATCGGGCTCCTGCAAGTATTACCCGTGCAAACAAACAGTATATTCAAGCTCGTCTCGCCTCCCACAAGGTTATTCCTTATTGCTTCGCGTCGTACCACGTTTTTCCGATATTAGCTTCGGCCACTAGCGGGACTTTCAGCGTTGCCGCTCCCTCCATCTCTGCCTTTAAAAGCGCAGCAACTTCTAGGGCTTCCCCCTCCGGCGCCTCTACAATCAGTTCGTCGTGCACTTGCAAAATCAATTTTGCCGTTAATTTGCGCTCCTTCAGCTTTCGGCTTACGTTTATCATCGCAATTTTTATGATGTCCGCTGCGGAGCCCTGGATCGGCATGTTCCGAGCAACCCGCTCTCCAAACGACCGCAGATTAAAATTCGTAGACGCGATTTCGGGCAGATACCGCTTTCTGCCGAAGATTGTCTCCACAAACTTGTCCCTCTTTGCAGCCTCTATTGTCTCGCGCATGTACTCTCGAACCCCGGCGTAGTGAGACAGATAGTTGTCGATATACGTCTGAGCGTCTTTGCGCAGCACTCCGATGTCCTTTGCCAGCGAGAATGCGCTTATTCCGTACACAATCCCAAAGTTGACAGCCTTTGCGCGGCTTCGCATCAGCGGAGTGACCATGCCCTCTGGAATCCCGAAAACTTGCGACGCGGTTATGGTGTGTATATCCAAATCATGCTTGAATGCGTCGATCATCGCTTGGTCATCCGCCAAATGCGCTAATATTCGTAGTTCTATTTGAGAGTAATCCGCGTCAACCAGCACACAGCCAGCCTTTGCGCAAAAAAATCTCCGTAATTCCTTGCCCCGTTCGGTCCTTACCGGGATATTTTGCAAATTCGGTTCCAGCGAACTTATCCGCCCAGTGCGGGTTTCCACTTGATTAAACCGCGAATGCACTCTCCCCTCGGGCCCCACAACCTTTAGAAGGCCATCACAGTACGTGTTTTTTAGCTTTGCGATTTCCCTATACTGCAAAATCAGCTCTATAACTGGGTGAAAGCCTCGTATGCTCTCCAAAACGTCGGCGCTTGTTGAATATCCACTTTTTGTTTTTTTCCCCTTCGGCAAATTCATTTCCTCAAAAAGCACGACTCCTAGCTGTTTTGGTGAGTTTATATTGAACTCCTTACCGACTTGCTGGTATATTTCGGTCTGAATTTCTTGCAACTCCAGCGTTAATGCCTCTCCGTATGCCCGGATGCCCTCCGTATCTATTAAAAATCCAGTTGTCTCCATGTCCGCTAAAACCCCAGCCAGCGGCAGTTCTATTTCTTCTAGCAACTTTTTTTGCGCGTTTTCCTCAATCTCCTGCGATATCTCATCGCACAAACCACTAAATTCCGCAACATTCTGGGCAAATTGCGCATAATCTTCGTCGCTAGCCTGCACCTCCGCCCGACTTACCTTGTACTCTGCCGCCAACGTCTCCAGACCGTAATTCTTCCCCGATGGATTCAGCAAATATGCGCCCAGCAGCACGTCCAGCTTAACATTTTTTGCATCCACACCGAGCCGATGCAGCGATTCGTAAACCGCCTTCACATCGTAGGTTCTTTTGGGGAGCCGCTCGTCCTGCATAACTGCCGCGATCCAGCTTTTATACTCACTCAAATCGCGCAAAATATAGACTTTTCCATCTGCGTTAATCCCCATTCCTCCGGGCTTTTCATTTTGATATTTCAGCAAAAAATCAAAGGTTTCCTGCTGTTTAACGACTTTCTCCAAATTTGCGATGCTTTCATCTAAAATGACTTCAAATCTCAATTTTGTTGAGTTCTTTAATTCTTCATCTGCCTCCGAAACCGCCACCTCTAGCCCCATCTTTTTTATAAGCGAGAACATCTCTAGATCTGTCAGCATTTTGGCCACTTTATACTTGTCCATTTTTTGCGGAACGTAGCTTTCAAGCGCTAAGTCAATCGGTACGTCTTTAACTATTGTCCCTAAAAATTTGCTCAAAAACGCAGATTCCTTCGATTCTATCAGCTTTTTTCGAGTGCTTTCTTTGATCTCCGACGAGTCTATGTTCGCGTATAAATTCTCGAGCGACCCAAATTTTCTTACTAATTCACCTGCACCTTTTTCGCCAATTCCTAAAACGCCGGGGATGTTATCTGAGGCATCTCCCTGAATCGCCTTTATATCTATCAACTGAGCTGGCGACACGCCGTAAACCTCTTTAATCTTGGGTTCATCATATAATGTCACTTCTGGCCGGCCAAATTTTGTCGCAGCTATCCGCACCGTCACGTGAGGCCCAACCAGTTGCAGACTATCTCTGTCTCCGGTTGCTATAACGCACTCCTGGCCGGCTTTCTCACACGTAGATGCTAGCGTTCCCAAGATATCATCGGCTTCATAGCCCTCTTTTTCGACCAATTTGTAGCCCATATCGGCAAGCAGCTCTTTTAGCACCGGAAATTGCACCGCGAGCTCCGGCGGCATGCCCTTTCTGTTCGCCTTGTACTCTTTGTAGCTGTTGTGACGGAATGTTGGTGCCTTCATATCGAATGCTATTGCGATGGCGCCTGGGTTTGTCTCTTCCTTCAGCTTGTTCAGCATCGTCAAAAAGCCATATATCGCGTTTGTGTAGAATCCTTTTTTTGTCGTTAGCAGCTTTATCCCGTAAAACGCCCGATTAAATATGCTGTTTCCGTCCAAAACCAGTAGCCTCACACTCACCACTCCCTCATCGCTCGTCGTCTGCCTCTATTATACCACATTCGTGCAAATAATTCAGCCCGATTTCGTGCCCATTTTTTTAGGCGTAGACTTATTTTTGAAAATGTGGTAAACTATTATGAGTCCAGTTTGGTGAAGGGGAATGCGTTTGAAGATTGGCAATGTTAGTATTGACGGGCTCGCAGCCCTTGCCCCTATGGCGGGCGTTGCTGACAGAGCTTTTAGGGAACTGTGTGTTCGATTTGGCGCCAGTTACGTCGTTAGCGAGATGGTTAGTGCCCGTGGTATCTCATTTTTTAACGATAAGACGATTAATCTCTTGAGGATTTCTCGCAACGAGCACCCCTGTGCTATCCAGATTTTTGGCGACGATCCCGATATAATGGCCAACGCTGCGGCCTTTGCGCTAAACTACGAGCCCGATATTATCGATATAAACTTTGGTTGTCCTGCTCCTAAGGTTAATAAAAGCGGTGGTGGCGCTATTTTAATGAAATCTCCGGAGCTTTGTGCTAGAATTGTTGCTAGTGTTAAGCGAGTAGTTAATATCCCTGTTACAGCGAAGATCCGAACGGGTTGGGATTATTCCTCTGTGAATGCGCCTTTTGTTGCTAAGCTTTGCGAAAATTCTGGTGCAGATGCTATTGTTATCCACGGCAGAACACGTGATCAGATGTTTCGTCCGGGTGTGGATCTCGATACTATCGCAAAAGTAAAGGCTTCTGTTAGTGTTCCTGTCATCGGAAACGGCGACATTACTTGCGGTCAGGATGCCTACAACATGCTTCACCGCACTGAGTGCGACATGATAATGGTTGGTCGCGCTGCTTTGGGCAATCCTTGGGTCTTCTCCGAGGTTAATCATTTTTTGGATCCCAGCAATTATCCGTACACTCCGCCATCTATTGAGGAAAAACTTCAGGTAATGCTCTTTCACACAGGCTCCATTTGCTGCAATGAGGGTGAAACCCTCGGCATAATGAAGGCTCGACGGCATATTATTTCTTATATACGCGGAATTCCCTTTGCATCAGCCTTTAGAGACAGAGCCTCTCGAGTTACCTGCATGCGCGACGTTGAAGTGCTGGCGGAAGAAATTCTGAATACTTGCCGGAATGACGCCATTTGTTAAAATATTTGATTAAAATTAAATTTTGATTTTTGTTTGGAGGATACTATGAAAAAAATTGCGATAATTACTGATTCTGCCGGGGATTTCTCTGCTAAATCTGCGAAAAAGCACAACGTGAAGGTGATTCCTCTACGGATCTGCTTTTCAGATAAGGAATTCCGCGATGGTATCGACATTTCCAGCGATGAGATTTACCACCTGCTGGAGAAGGAGATTCCCAAATCGTCGCTGCCTTACCGCGATGATATCATTGCTGCCTTCGATTGTGCTCGCAATGAGGGCTACACCGACGTAATTTATATCGGAATTTCTTCAGGTTTGTCGGGCACTTTTAACGCCGTCCGCCTGATTGCTAGCGAATACGACGGTCTTAACATTCATTGCTTCGACTCAAAAACCCTGTCTTGCGCTCAGAATATGCTCATTTGGGCTGCGATTGCCGCTCTAAAGACAACCGACAACATTCAAGAAATCTTCGCGCGGCTTTCCGAAATTCGCAACAAAATGGCAGCTATGTTCTGCGTTCGCGACCTTACATATCTTATAAAAGGTGGAAGAATCGGAAAAGTAGCTGGTACAGTTGGGAGTCTTCTTAAGCTGTGCCCGATAATCAAGGTCAACGACGACGGCGTTTATGAGACCGCTTCTAAAACCATCGGCTTTAATCGCGCACTGGAGGCCCTTGTTGCTGAGATTAAGAGCCAGTTTGCCAACGTAGAGGTCGCCATTTCGCTGACTTACTCATCTAACAAGGAGTTTGCCGAGCGGATAAAGGCCGAAATTAAAAAGTGTTGCAAGGTTAAGTCCTGCGAGATTAACCCTGTTACCGCCGTTTTGGGCGTTCACACCGGGCCAGATATGGCTGGTATTGCGGTTTATCCAATTTAAAGTCTCCTTAAATTCGATGATACCTGATATTCATACATAAATAAAAATCAAATAACCTACGTTAAGGCTTTTGGAATCACGTTTTCAAGAGTCTTTTTTTGTCACATTCTCGCCAATTCTAATATTATGTAACGACAAGTTTATTTTTCTTCGATGTTTATTTTTACTGAAATTCGGCAACAATACTCTTGTCGGGCAATTCGCCCTCATCAAATTAAAATTTGCGGAGCGTGAACAAAATTGACTATTAAACGCGGTGATATATTTTTTGCCGATTTGAGCCCGGTTATTGGCTCTGAGCAAGGTGGAATCCGCCCTGTTCTGATAATTCAAAATGACGTTGGCAACAAATTTAGCCCCACTGTGATTGCGGCGGCCATCACGAGCCAGCACTCCAAGTCAGAGCTACCTACTCATATACAGCTCGATGCCCATAGTTGCGGGCTTTCTAAGGATTCAGTTGTGCTTTTGGAACAGATTCGGACCATTGATAAAAAGCGGTTAAAAGAGAAACAAGGCTGTCTCGACGCCTTTGCAATGCGCCTTGTCGACGAAGCCCTGTCCATAAGTTTCGGTCTGTTTAACAATTACACTATAAAAGAGGCTACATAAGCCCCATCTGATAACTATTTTAAACGATTCACTCTATCTCTATCCCGTACTAATGCATAATCAAGTCATCATATCCAGATTCTTTATCCGATCTGCCGCCGTTTTTATGTCCTCCCTACTACCAAATGACGTCATCCTAAAGAACCCCTCGCCGTTTTGGCCAAATCCAGCGCCCGGCGTGCCGATGATATTCGCATTGTTTAGTAGATAATCAAAAAACTCCCACGAATCCATATTATTGGGGCATTTCATCCAGATATACGGTGAATTCTCGCCTCCAGTGAAGTGCACGCCTTTTTCACGCAAGGATTCTGCGATTATCCGTGAATTCTCTTTATAATATCCGATATTTTCTTTAATCTGCGTCATACCATCCTTCGAAAACACAGCCTCTGCGCCTCTTTGCACCACATAGGAGACGCCATTAAACTTGGTAGACTGCCGCCGAAACCACAATTTATTTATAGATGATCCGTCCACAACCAAATCTTTCGGCACAACAGTGTAGCCGCATCGCACTCCGGTGAAGCCCGCCGTCTTGGAGAACGAACACAGCTCTATGGCGCACTTTTTGGCACCTTCTATCTCAAAAATACTACGAGGCAAGGTCTCATCAGAGATAAAAGCCTCATATGCCGCATCAAACAAAATTACAGCGCCATTCTTCAAAGCATAGTCTACCCAAACCTGCAGCTGTTCGTGATTATAGACCGCTCCCGTCGGATTATTCGGCGAACAGATATAGATCAAGTCCGCTTTCACCGATTCATCGGGCAGCGGCAAAAAATTATTTTCCATATTCGCATTAACATAGTGGATCCGCCGCCCCGCCATCACGTTTGTGTCCACATACACGGGGTAAACTGGGTCCGGAATCAGCACCGTGTTGTCGCTCGAAAAAACATCCAAAATGTTCGCCACATCGCTCTTCGAGCCCTCACTTACAAAAATTTCGTCCAGGGCCAAATCGACATCCCTGCCGCTATAATAGCCTTTTATAGCCTCTTGCAAAAACTCATAACCCTGATAAGGCCCGTAACCCCTAAAAGTTTCCTTCTTGCCCATCTCAAAAACAGCTTGCTGCATAGCTTTAACAACGGCATCGCACAGCGGCAATGTCACGTCGCCTATCCCTAAGCTGACTAACTTCGACTCCGGGTGCGTTTTCGAGAATTCGCTCACCTTTTTTTCGATATTCGCAAAAAGATAGCTATTCTTAAGCAGCAAATAATTCGAATTTATCTTCATTTAATCCCGGTCTCCTCTTTGTTATTCGTAATTTACTGGCGTTTCTTTAAGCTAGCCCGGATAAACTCCCGAAAAAGTGGGTGCGCGTGGTTTGGACGGCTCTTAAACTCCGGATGGTACTGTACTCCAACAAAAAAGTCGAGGTCACTAAGCTCCACCGCCTCCACCAGAAGGCCATTTGGCGACGTCCCCGAAAAAACCATCCCGTTCTCTTCAAAGAGCTCGCGGTACTCATTGTTAAACTCGTACCTATGACGGTGTCTCTCGGCCACTTCTTTGGCATCATATGTCCGTTGCAGCGTAGTCCCTGGCTTTACCTTGCACGGATAAGCCCCCAATCGCATTGTGCCTCCCTTTGGTGCACCTTCTCGCTGATCTTCCATCAAGTCAATTACCGAGCACTCTCCATCTGGCTTGAACTCGCTAGAGTTCGCGTCTTTAAGGCCCAAAACATTCCGCGCAAACTCCATTACAGCGGTCTGCATGCCCAAACATATTCCCAAAAACGGCACATTATTCTCGCGCGCATACTTTATTGCAGAGATTTTCCCGTCCACACCGCGATCTCCAAATCCGCCCGGTACCAAAATCCCGTTGCAGTCTGACAATAATTCATCTACGCGAAAATCCGTTACCAATTCGGCATCAATCCACTTTATCTCCACCTCGGCGCCATTTTCAAACCCTGCATGACTTAAAGCCTCCGCTACAGAGAGGTACGCATCGTGCAACTGTACATACTTTCCCACCAGGGCTATCTTCACCTTCTTGTCACGCGAAGTTATCCGCTCCACCATGGCTGTCCACTCGGACATGTCGCTCTCTCCGCACTTCAGTCCCAGCTCACGGCAGACAATTTCTGAAAAATTACTGTTTTCCAGCATTAGTGGCGCCTGGTATAGCGACGGCACCGTGATATTCTCGATAACACAGTCCGGCTTAACGTTGCAAAACAGTGAAATCTTCTGCCGTATGCCCTTACTCAAAGGTTCATCAGTCCGCGTAACGATTATGTCAGGGTTTATACCCACAGAGCACAGCTCTTTCACCGAATGCTGCGTGGGTTTGGACTTATACTCACCAGAGCTCTTTATGTACGGCACCAGCGTCACGTGGACGAACAGGCAATTCTCCCGGCCGACTTCCAGTGAAACCTGCCGTATAGCCTCTAAAAACGGCTGACTCTCTATATCGCCAGTAGTACCGCCAATTTCCGTAATAACCACGTCCGCTTGGGACTTTTGGCCCACCAAATAGACGAAATCCTTGATTTCATTGGTAACGTGCGGGATAACCTGCACCGTCTCGCCCAAGTATTCGCCATTCCGCTCCTTCTTCAAAACATTCCAATATACCTTCCCCGTCGTCAGATTCGAGAATTTATTCAGATCCTCGTCAATAAACCGCTCATAATGGCCCAAGTCAAGATCCGTCTCCGCGCCATCCTCCGTCACAAAGACCTCCCCGTGCTGATATGGGCTCATAGTCCCCGGGTCAACGTTTATATAAGGATCCAGCTTTTGCGCCGCGATCTTAAGCCCTTTAGCCTTAAGCAACCTGCCCAAAGACGCCGCCGTAATGCCTTTACCAAGGCCCGAAACCACGCCGCCCATTACAAAAATGTACTTCGTCATACCTCCACAACCCCTTCAAAAACTTTCTCAGCCTTGCCCGTCAAATACACGCGATCCCCTGTGTACTCGACTTTCAAGATCCCGCCTCTTAGCTTAACCACGACCTCTTGCCCCTTGTTGCAAAAGCCGTTCAAGACCGCCGCAACCACAGCCGCACTCGCTCCAGTGCCACAAGACAGTGTCTCTTTGCTGCCGCGTTCCCAGACCCTCATGCTCAGCGTCGTATCATCCACAATTTTCACGAATTCCGTATTGATTTTCTCCGGAAAAAGCTCGCTATTCTCAAAAACAGGACCGATTTTCTCCAAATCAAGCGACTGCACATCATCACAAAACACGACACAATGCGGGTTCCCCATCGAAACGCACGTAATATCGTAGTCCCTGTTGCCAAACCGCGCCCGATAGTTTATAACCTGGTCCAAATCCAAATTGACAGGGATCTTGCTGGCACTCAGTTCCGGACAGCCCATGTCCACCGTCACCAAATCTGCCTCCGTGCCACTTTCCAAAATCTTCAAAGTCTTAATTCCGCTCAACGTTTCGACCGTAATCTCGGGCTTTTTAGCGATCCCATTGTCATAAAGGTACTTACCAACGCACCGGACACCGTTTCCGCACATCTTACCCTCGCTTCCATCAAGATTAAACATCCTCATCCTAGCGTCGGCCACGCCAGACGGGCAAATCAAGATAACGCCATCTCCACCAATCCCATAGCGTCGGTTAGACAGCCTACGGCTCAACTCGCTAGGCTCGCTAACATCCTGATCGAAGCAGTTAATATAGATATAATCGTTGCCGCAACCCTGCATTTTCGTGAACTTTAGCTCCACCACATCGCCCCATTTTTCATTCTTTAACCCGCCGCGATTCGTCGCGCATTAGTTTAAATATTATACCCCAAATTTTCAGATTTTTCAACTCGGCACAACAAAAATTCGACTGGGTGAATAAATCCGCGGCTACCTGTCCATAATTCTAACATCCAATGGCGAAAAATCTCAAACGGACGGTGTTAAAATTATGAAACTTATTGAAAAATCGCTTGTATCGGGACTTTTATTGACCTTTCTCCTCGCGCTAACGGGCTTTGCAAACAACTGCGAGAATCTTAGTACAAAGGTTTTGCGGCTACATATTCTTGCTAACTCCGATTCTGCCGAGGACCAATCGCTAAAGCTAAATGTTCGGGACAAAATTATAGAAAAATCTGGGGACTTTCTAAACACAGCGACCGACAAGGCTTCCGCTCAAAGTCTTACCGCCAAAAACCTCGATAACATCAGGGAAATTGCCGAGCAAGAAGTTCAAAACCGCGGCTACAGCTACCCCGTAAAGGTCCAGATGACTAAGATGTACTTCCCGACCCGAAACTACGGCAACACGACCCTCCCTGCCGGCCACTACGACACTTTGAGAGTCCTTATCGGCGAAGGCAAAGGTAAAAATTGGTGGTGCGTAATTTTCCCTCAGATGTGCCTTGGAAGTGCGAAAAATAGCGCCGCCATCGACTCTGTTTTTTCTAATTCAGAAAAAAAGATAATCAACAGCAGCGAAAATTACGAAATTAAATTTAAAGTCGTAGAGTGGTTCTACGCGCTTAAGGGCGCCATTTATAGCTGGCTAAACTAGCTTAAACCCCATATTATTGCGGCATTTCCCAATTATGCCACACGTTCTGCACGTCATCGTTGTCCTCAAGCGCATCTAACAGCTTCTGCATTTTGGCGCGGTTTTCCTCCTCCGCGATGCTGCTGTACGTGCTCGGAACCATCTCCACCTCTGCCGACGCAAACTCGTACCCCTTTGATTCTAGCGCCTCTCGCACCTCACTAAAGTCTTCGGGCTCTGTGTAGATTTCAAATATATCCTCATACGCCAAAAAGTCCGATGCACCAGCCTCCAAAGCTGCTTCCATGACTTCATCTTCGTTTTGGCCCGTCTTCTCGACAACAATTACGCCCTTTTTCGCAAACATAAACGACACGCAGCCCGGAGTCCCCAAGTTTCCACCAAATTTATCGAAATAATGCCGCAAATCCGCAGCTGTTCGGTTTCTGTTGTCGCTCAAACTCTCCACAATCACCGCAACTCCACTAGGGCCGTACCCTTCATAAACAATAGCTTCGTATTTTTCGCTATCTGCTGAGCCCGCCGCCTTCTTGATAATCCGCTCTATGTTGTCGTTCGGCACGTTGTTGGCCTTTGCCTTGGCGATGCAATCCTTAAGCTTCGAGTTGACCGCCGGGTCGGCTCCGCCACCTTCTTTTACCGCAACAGCCAGCTCTCTACCTATCTTCGTAAAGATCTTTGCCCTTGCGCCGTCCGTTTTTTCCTTCTTCCTCTTGATATTGCTCCACTTAGAATGCCCCGACATACCCAAAAGACCTCCTATTTCACCTTTTTTACTGATTTTATTTTAGCACACAAAAAATTATATATCAAGCCGGGCGCCAATTTTTGCATTTTTCGAGATTTTGCCCTTGAAAATGTTGCCCGGGTGCGTTATAATAGTACTCGAGTTTCCGCTCGTGGCGCAGCTGGATAGCGCAACAGATTCCGATTCTGGAGGTCGGGGGTTCAAATCCCTCCGAGCGGGCCACCTACTTTTCTTCCTTAAAGAAATGTAGGCAAAAGTACCTTTAAGTCTACAAGCCAAGCGGATTTTTCTCCTTGTGTTGGCTTTATTTTTTTTTGAGAAAATACGGCTTGCGTTCGTTCTAAAATGCACGAAGTGAGCCGATTAATTTTTTTATACATACCAAGTTATAATGATTTATTTGTTGTATTTAGTAAGCGAATACGATAAAATTAAGGGAATTAGATTTATTTGCACAAAAAGAGAGATGTTAAAATGAAAAAAACGTCGACTAGCAAATTAATAAAAGCGAGTGTTCTTGGTTTGTTTATGCTCGCAGCTATAATGCTAACTGTACAATATTTTAATCCCAGTGAAGAACAAGTAAATAAGGAAAACGTCAATAAATCTGGGCCTGTACGCGCGGTATCCACTGCTAAAATCGGGAGTATGGGCGATCTTCTTATACATTCCCCGATACTATCTGCATTTTGCGGCGAAAAATCAAAGACTTACAATTTTGAAAAAATATTTACCCATTTAAAACCATATATAAAAACCCTTGACTACGCGGTTATAAACATGGAAGGAACTTTGGCAGAGAGCAATTTTTCGGGTTACCCTATGTTTCGGTGCCCGGACAATATAATAGACTGCGCTAAGGATTGCGGGTTTGACATGTTTTTGACAGCAAATAATCACTCTAACGATGGCGGAGTGCCGGGATTTACACGTACTGCAGAAGTGCTAAAAAGCAAAAATGTTGATTTTATTGGGACGAGGCTCAGACCTGATGACAAAAAATACATTATAAAGGATATAAATGGCGTCAAACTAGGGATGGTCAACTACACTTATGGCGAGATATCTGACGCTGGTATTATTAGCGTAAATGGGATTCCTTCTTCAGCCCAAAACAGTAAGCTTTTTAATGTGTTTGATTACAACCAGCTCGATGATTTCTATAAAGAGCAGAGTGCAATTATTGTCGAAATGAGAGCTAACGGGGCGGACAAAATAATATACTACATGCATTGGGGCGCGGAGTATCAATTGAAGGAAAACACGACGCAAAGAGCCATCGCACAAAAGCTATGTGACCTCGGCGTGGACGTTATTATCGGCGGGCACCCTCATGTTATACAGCCCATTGACGTATTACACTCGGATATTTCGGGCAAAACCACCCTTTGTATTTATTCCATAGGCAACGCGGTTTCAAATCAGCGCCAAGAGCGAATGGATATGAAGAGTGGCCATACTGAGGACGGCGTGTTGTTCTCTGTGACGTTTACAAAATACAGTGATGGCAACGTTTTAACCTCAGACGTTGAGATTTTACCTACATGGGTAAATTTATATAGTAGTAACGGCAAAAATATATATCAGATCGTACCTCTGAACAAATCTATAAACTGGCAGAGTAATTTTAATTTAAGCGCTTCTCAAAATGGAGTTGAGCGCGCCAATAAGTCATTCAACCGGACATTGCAGTTGTTGTCACCCGGTTTGCAAAAAGCCAAGGATGCCCTTTCGCAACGTTTAGCTGCCGGCTAATCAGGGGTTTTGGTGGACACAAAGGGACTCGAACCCTTGACCTCTCGCGTGTGAGGCGAACGCTCTAACCAGCTGAGCTATGCGTCCATGATATTACTGCTCTTTAATACTGCTTTTTAGGCACTTTATTCCGATCGCATAACAACCCAAGTCTGCGACCCTATTTGCCCCTTTGAACTTCTTATAAATGCCCAAAGCCTCATCAAAACTGCTTGCAAACGGGATGGCATTTTTGAACCCCTCGTTCTTTAGCATATCTTCAAAGTTTTTATAAAAGTTTAAATGCGTCACCTCGCACAAAACAAAGTTGCCGCTGTTCGACTCTAGCTTTAAAATGTCGCCTGCCTTAAGGTTTCTAACATAATCTGTTGCAACCCGACACTCGATTTGCTTAACGCCCTGCGATATGTACTTTAAAAATGGCAATTTCTCGCTATCCGTCATGTTCAATTTATACATTATCCAACACAATCCTCTTCTTTGTGCGCTTTGGCTAAGGATTTAGGTTTTAATATAATCATAAATTAGAATATATGTAAAACTGTTTATCTTCAGATTCTCTTACAAACCTATTTTTAATCTTCTCTAAATTTCTCTTTGAAACTCCGCAAGCAAGCAAATAGTTTTCAGTAGTACCGTAATTTTCTGATATATAATCTATACCATGTTTTATTTTGCTTGGAGGAGTTGCATGATACTTTCCAATAGCTGCTTCTCCAAAGTTTTTTATATCTTTTTCGATAATTGCTTTAATTTTGGGATTCTCCTTGATTAAATCATAAGAAACAGAATAATTCTGCATTATATCTTCGGCAGAAACATCGGCCAATCCTAATAATAGCATTGCAAGCAATCCTGTTCTGTCTTTTCCTGCAAAACAATGAAAGAGCGTACATCCTTCTGTATCTGCAATAATATCAAAAGCAGTTTTTACCCAATTGCCTTCACCAGTATAATATAGAAACTTTCTAGCCGAACTTTCATCTGATCTTGTCTCTTTATCAGTACTATGCTCGTTGTAAATTTTAACTATATCTATGTTTTGATAATTAATTCCCGGGATATTAGAAAACTTATCTGGATGCTCCAAGTAATAAGGGGCTTCGCGTAAATCAAGGACAGCTGTTACACCATAAGATTTTAGTGTTTCAATATCTTTTAAAGTCAAGTTATCGGTGTCATCCGAGCGCAAGAACACACCATATTTTGTAATTTTATCATCAGAAGTTTTATACCCGCCTAAATCTCGTGTATTATAAGTTGTTTCAAGTTTAACAATTTTAGACTTCTCTTTTTCTAAAACTGAACTGTCAACCTGCAGGGGTAAAGCAAAAGCATTTTCAGCAAGGCACAATGGCGTAAGAAGTGTAAGAAATAGTACAAATAATTTTTTTAATTTCATTTGAAAATTCCTCCAAATTTGACTTGTTATTTTTGCCCACTGCATCAAAAGGTACATTATTATATGGCGGAGAGGGGGGGATTCGAACCCCCGTGCGATTGCTCGCAAACTGATTTCGAGTCAGCCCCGTTATGACCTCTTCGATACCTCTCCATTCTACTCGCGACCTATTAATTATATTGCATTATCTCGGCCGTGTCAAGATCCGCGCCGAAATCATCACATAAATCGAGGTCAGGTTTATGAATATCACCGCAAGCAGAAGGCCCATCACAACGACGCTCATAAGGTATATCAGCCACCACACCCTTTGTTTGTGCCGCTTTATGCCGAAGCCAGGTCCCGATCCGCGCTTAAGTTACCGTCATTAGGTTTATGAGTATCACCGCAAACAGAAGACCCATCACGACAACGCTCATGAGGTATATTAGCCACCACGCTCTTTGTTTGTGCCGCTTTACCGCCGAAACCGCGTCCATGCTTTTGAGCACCTTTTTCGCCTCTTTTTCCAACGTCTCTCGCTCCACGGCCTCGGCATATTCGGGCCTCACAAACAGTAGCGCCTTATCATAGTATCGGTTTTCGGTCTCGATTACCTCTATGACATACTTGTTGACTCCCTTTATCACGCGGCATCACCTCAACTCAAACTCTATTAGTAATTTTCTCAAAAATTTTAACTTATATTCAAAAATTCTTCATAAAATTTGGTTAACCTCTTTTTATACTAACCGTAAAAATTTTCGATATTTTGCCCCTTGGCAAAAACATTTTTGTTGAAAACTTTGTGGAAAAAGTGGAAAACACCCCATAAATCAATGTTTTATTTTCATTTTCTTTAACCTCTTGTTTTTTTTAAAACTTTTCGTATTTTTTTGTTCGATTTTTTATTTAAAATTTTTTGCTCAAAATTTGTATCTTTTTATAAAAATTTGTTCTATACTAATATATATGTTAAAATTTTACCTTGAGGTGTTATGTGTCTTGAACATACATGTTGTCGACGAAAATCAGATTGTCTTGTCCGAAGTTGCCGATTTTGACTTGGCCGAGACGTTTAATTGTGGTCAATGTTTCCGCTGGAATCCGTCTGGCGACAATGAATTTGTTGGTGTTGCTTTTGACTGCGTTGTTAATATTCTAAAAAAGAAAAATAAAATCGTTTTGACAGGTAAATCCATGGCAAAAAATTTCGACACCGTTTGGCAAAATTACTTCGATCTAGACAGCGATTACAGCAAAGTTAAGGCGGGACTTTCCTCTCTGGACGCCACTTTGAGTCTCGCTTGCAAATATGCGCCAGGAATCCGCATTCTACAGCAGGACCCGTGGGAGGCACTGTGCTCGTTTATAATCTCTCAAAACAACAATATTCCGCGGATTAAAGGCATTATTGAGCGTTTGTGCCGATGCTTTGGCCGTGAAGTTGAGCCGGGTTTTTTTAGTTTTCCCAAAATCACAACGATTACAAAATTAGATAAAGACGATTTATCCCCAATAAAATGCGGGTTTCGCGATGCTTACATTTTAGATGCCGCTCAAAAAGTAGCTTCAGGAGAAGTCGATTTTGCAAAAATAGCCCGTATGCCCTTGGATTCGGCCCGCAAAGAGCTTATGAAAATCAAAGGGGTTGGCCCAAAAGTTGCCGAATGCGCCCTTCTTTATGGCTTCCATCGGCTAGAGGCTTTTCCCATTGACGTTTGGATGCAGCGCGCCCTCGATACCTTCTTTCCTGGGAAGGATATCTCCTATTTTGGGCGTCACGCCGGGATCGCTCAGCAATATATCTTTCATTATAGCCGCATGAATCCAAGTTTAGTCAAGTAAAAGGGAATCTTCATAAATAAAAAAGCAGCCGCGCGGTATATTGCGGCTGTTTCTCAATTTTTTAAGCATTTGCAAAATTCACGGCCACGGCCACTCACACATTGAACCTAAACAGCACCACGTCGCCATCCTTCATGACATAATCCTTACCCTCAGACCGGACAAGCCCTTTCTCTTTCGCGCTTGCCATAGATCCGCTCGAGATCAAGTCATCAAATGCGACAACTTCCGCACGAATAAAGCCTCGTTTAAAGTCTGTATGAATTTTTCCCGCTGCTTGCGGTGCTTTCGTCCCTTTTGTTATTGTCCAAGCCCGTACTTCCGGTTTTCCCGCCGTCAAAAACGAGATTAGCCCCAACAAATCATAGCATGCCGTTATCAGCCTATCCAGCCCCGACTCCGCGAGCCCCATATCCGCCAAAAACAGCCTCTTCTCCTCCGCATCGAGCTCTGAGATCTCCGACTCTATCTGCGCGCTTATAGGCAAGACCCTAGCACCCTCTTTAGTTGCGATTTCATCCACAATTCTCAAAAATTTGTTACCTTCGAGTCCCGATTTAAAGTCATTCTCGTTCATGTTTGCTGCGTAAATTATTGGTTTGTTCGTGAGCAACGCCACCGAAGCTAATAGCTCGGCCTCTTCCTCTTTGCAGTCTATGCTTCTGGCCGATTCTCCCCGTTCTAGCGCCATTTTTACGCGCTCAAAGAATTCCAGCTCCGTCTGATATTTTTTATCTGCCTTCAGCATTTTCCTCGTTTTTTCGATCCGCCGGTCCAACACTTCTATGTCCGACAATATCAGCTCGATGTTTATCGTCTCAATATCCCTGGCTGGGTCGATATTGCCCTCCACATGCACGATGTTGCCATTTTCGAAACAGCGAACCACATGTACAATCGCGTCGACCTCCCGTATATTAGCCAAAAACTTGTTCCCGAGTCCTTCTCCCTTAGAGGCACCCTTCACCAATCCTGCAATGTCCACAAACTCGATCGTTGCTGGTGTAAATTTTTCTGGCGTATACATCTCTGCCAATTTATTTAGACGTTCATCCGGCACCGCCACAACGCCAACATTCGGCTCTATTGTGCAAAACGGGTAGTTCGCAGACTGCGCTCCAGCGTTCGTTATCGCGTTAAACAAGGTGCTCTTTCCCACGTTTGGGAGCCCCACTATGCCTAATTTCACTCTTTTGCCCTCTTTTCTGCCGTTTTTACTCACTAATTATACCACAATACCATAAAAATAGCAAAACGCGCAAACCAACTATACGGTTTGCACGTTTTATGAAGCAAAGAGTTATATCTTAAGCATTCGTTTGGATTTCTGCTAACGAATCCTTACACTCTAAATCATTTTTTTATCTAGTTGGCTTTGGAGCGTATTTTGTGCTTTTGGTAGTTTTAACTGTGTCCGTATCACTTGTTTTAATATTTGCCGACGTTGAATTACCTTTAAAAAGGTTGCCAAAAAATGCTGACGTTGCATTCCAGCTTTTTCCAAAACCATATTTGGTGCCATCCCAGGTTTTTCCAGCAATATATTTTGCGCCGTTCCAAAATTCATCGCTGTGAATAAGCATTTCTACTCCAATATAAAAGAGACAGTAAAGCACCTGGAAAGGAGGAGCCACTTTATGTTTTTTGCCTTCTCTAAAAACTCTTCGCAAAAACAGATAAGAACCAACGCCTTCTGCTCCGTACAATAGTCCATTCGTTTTTGACAAACCAGATCCACCTGCATTAATGTCTACTTGAGTTGCTGCCATATTCGCATTGTTTGCTAAACTGTTTATTTGAGCCTTTGCTTGACTTAACCCCTCACTCAGCAATTTTATTGTTCCCTCTAACTGAGTTTTAATTTCCTCATTGGTTTGGTTAGTAGCCATCTTTATTTCTTTGATTGCTTTCTCGAATTGAGCATTAAATTCCTCATCGGTTTGGTTAGCAGTCATCGTCTTTAGTTCTTCCATTGCTTTCTTGAATTGAGCATTAAATTCCTCATTGGTTTGGTTAGTAGTCGTCTTATTTAGTTCTTCGATTGCTTTTTCAGCTAGATTTAGCTTAAAATATAAGCTTGCCTGAACAGCTGCTAGCAAAAATGCTGCACAACCTGCAATTAAGCCTGTCTTAGTTTTATCAGACCAATAGCTAGCTTTTTTAGTTTGAGATTGTTTGTTTTGATCATTTTTTACTACCTGGGTTTGCGCCCCCGCTGCGCTAACTACATTTGCCGGAACAACTGTAACTACCATTGTTAAGGCCAAAAAGGACGATAACAATTTTTTCATAAAGCAGTTTTTCATTAATAAACTCTCCTTACAATAACATTTAGTATTTTTACATCTGTTTTATTTATTATAGCCCAATAAAATTAAAAAGTCTACAATAATTTTAAAAATCTCCCATATATTTAAAATTTATAAAATTGTTGCTGGTTTTTTGTTTGTTTTTCTGTTTTAGAAATTTAATTTTCTCTTAATATCGATCCACACCCATAATATTCGATACCAAATTTCATGCCACGAAGTTCTTCTTATGTTTTTCTTTTGTAAATGGCGGGTTAGATTTTTAAAGCAAATTTACGTAAAACCTCAAAAATTAAAGTTTTTATCCCTTAAATTAAAATGTTGAAAAATTATGCTTGACTCCGCTCGTTAAATGGTGTAAAATCTATTTATTGATCTATTTTATTTGTTTTTGGAGGAATATAAATGTCAACTTTTATGCCGAAACTCCATGAGGTTTCTCGCAAATGGTTCGTCATCGATGCCGCTGGCAAGCCCCTTGGTCGTGTTGCCGTTCAGGCTGCCACCCTGCTGCGCGGTAAGCACAAACCTTCTTTTGCCCCTCACGTTGATTATGGCGATCATGTTATTATCATTAATTGTAAAGACGTTGTTTTGACGGGTAACAAGCTTACTCAAAAGCACTATTACCGTCACAGCGGTTATATTGGCCATTTAAAGGCTACTAGGTATGACAAAATTATGGCTGAACGCCCCGAACTCGCTATGGCTTTGGCTGTTAAGGGTATGATTCCTGATACCACTATTGGTCGCAAAGCTTTGACTAGACTGCGCGTTTTTGCTGGCGCGGAACATTCCCATGCCGCTCAGATGCCCGAAGTCTTTAACGTGTAAGAAAGGAGTATTATATATGTATAACGAAGTTGCTTACCTCTATGGCACCGGAAGAAGAAAAAGTTCTGTTGCTAGAGTCCGTGTTTACAAAGGTTCTGGCAAAATTATTATTAACGACAGGCCTATTGACGACTATTTTGGCCTCGAGACGTTGAAATTGATCGTTCGTCAACCTTTGGTCCTAACTAAAACTGACGGCGATTTCGATATTGTTTGCAGAGTCGCTGGTGGTGGGGTTACCGGTCAGGCTGGTGCTATTCGTCATGGAATTTCTCGTGCTCTTCTTCAACACAGCGATGAGGATTTTCGGCCCCTTCTCAAAAAGGCCGGATTTTTGACGCGCGATCCTAGAATGAAAGAACGTAAAAAATACGGTCTTAAGGCAGCTCGCCGTGCACCTCAGTTCTCAAAGAGATAATATTGCTATCTTAATTTACTTATTTTTTAAGGTCTGCACGAAATTTCGTGTGGGCTTTTTTGTTTATGTTTTATAAAAATTAAGCTTAATTTTAAGTTTATGTGCCTTTACTTACAAAGTTTTTGCGTTTAGATTGTTTTTATTTCACAAATATGGTATGATATTAAATAAAAAAGGAGGATTTTTGGTGAAAAAATTTTTATCAGGTCTATTAGTGTTTGCTTTAATTCTTGGTTGTTGTGAGCCTTGCTTAGTTTATGGTGCAAAAGTTGCGCAAGATCAAATTACGGCTTCAAATAACGAGAAAGAGAACAAACAAAAAGAATTTTTAATAAAGTTTCTAAAGTCTGCCCAAGAAAAAGAAATCAAGGCAATTAAACAACGGTTAAAGAAATTTAATTCAAAACAATTTGAAAAAATTGATAAAATAGAGAGCATGTCCACATCTGACTATGGTTGGCATAAATTTAAGGAAGCGTGTATTGCAGTTGCTGTTATAGGCAGCGCTTTACCTGTTTCTTATTTAATATGTAAAGAATATTCTATAGAGATACGGGATTTCATTTATTTTTTGAAAGAAAAAGTGTTATGCTCAAGAGATCTTGTTTATCTTAGCTTAATCCTTACACTTGCATATTTTTCAAAATCCGCTTAACCCTTGTTGTTCCGGGAAAAATCTGATCTCTTCATTTTTGTTTTAAATATTAATTTTATGTAATTAATTGTTACTTTTTTGTAACTAGTAAATTTCTGCTATTTGCACAAACATTTTTCCATTAATTTACACAAAGCACTCTTGTTTGCGATTTTTGGGCGTTTATTCTTTTGATTTTTTATGTTTTCTTTGTTTAATGTGCATAAAAATACAAAAATTAATCGTTTGACATTTATAACTCCGCTTATTTATAATTATTTTCGTTAGATTTTATTTAAACTTAATACTTACCATGACCTCTGTGTTTTTGGTTACACATTGGTTACGAAACGGAGGAATGTCTTTGATTACCAAGTTTAAAAGTCTATCGAATACACAAATTAAGCGGATTTTATCTTTGGTTTTGATTATTGTTTTGGGTGCAGGCTCTTCTGCCGCGGTTTTTGGGTTGAGCAATGACTTTACCATTACCGATGGTGATAGTGTTACTAAGATTCGCACTCTTCATAACGAAACTAGCGCTGTTTTGCGGCAGGCTGGAATCCAGGTCGATGAGAATAAGGATAAGGTTCATCGGACTGATAGAGATAACAATCAGGTCGATATTGTGATTAAACGCGCTTTTGCTGTTGATGTGTTTTTTGACGGCGAATGGCACTCTTTTGAAGTTAACGACGGTACTGTTGCGGATTTATTTGCTTTGCATAATATCCCTGCTGGCGACGGATTTTTCGTCTCTGCTGCTATGGATGAGCCGCTTTCTGCTGGAAAGAAGATTGTTGTTTCGCGATTTGTTCCTGTGAATGTCTTTATTGATGGCGAAAATCGCGCAGTTTCTGTGCCAGAGGGTACGGTTGATAATGCTTTGAAATTTCTGCAGATCGAGCTTTCGCCTGACGATACTGTTAGCGAACCTCTAGACAAAGTTGTTGAAGATGGCTTGAATATTACTGTTAATCGCGTTGAAATTAAGGAAGTTACCGAACGAGAGACAATTAATTTCTCTACTGCGATTAAAAAGTCCGGCGCTTTGGGTCGCGGTGAGTTTAAAATCGAAGTCGCTGGCTCCAATGGTGAAAAGGACGTTGTTAAGCGAATCAAATACGTCGATGGGAAGCCCACTGATGTTGAGGTTTTGTCAGAGAATGTCTTGAAGGCGCCTGTTAATCAGGTTAAAATTGTTGGTACTAAGCCCATTGCTAAATCTCGAGCTGGCAAGGTTTCTATCTCCACGGAGGACGGCACTATTGTCGATGAGACCGGGAATGTCCATCGTTATCGCAAGGTTTTGACCGGAGTTTGCACTGCTTATACTAACAGTAAAAAAGATGGTGGCCCGCGGACTTCTACCGGAAAGATCGCTAAAGTCGGGATGGTTGCTGTTGATCCGCGTGTTATCCCTTATGGCACGGAACTTTATGTTCCGGGGTACGGTCGCTGTGTTGCTGCTGATACCGGCGGCGCTTTGAGAAGTGGTCGCGTTTTGCTAGATCTCTTTATGAACAGTGAGTCGGAATGCCGCAGTTGGGGACGTCGCACTAAGAATATTTATGTTTTATGATCTTTTAAATTGACTCTTCTTTAACTTTCTTGTATAATTGTCTTGGACAAAGGAGGCGCATGATATGTGGTTTGCCATCGCTTTATCTATTCTTTTTCTCGCTATTACTACTATTTTCTTTACGGCCGAACTTCGCGGATTCCCTATGTATCGCTCCTTGGCTTTCTTCTTCTTGTTTGAGGGTTTTTACACGCTTATCGATTTTATTGTTGCCGAAATTTGGCCCAATTTTAAGGGTATGTCTTTACTTCACAACGCTGGTTGCTTGATCTTTGGCCTTTACGTGGTTTTAACTTTATTTCGATATAAGAATAATAACCTGATTTCTGTTAATTCTAATAAAGAAAAAAGCCTTTTGAAAAATGAAAAATAATTGTTAATTAGTAAAATTATAAACCCCCGAGAGATCACTACTCTGGGGGGTTTTTGTTTGTCAAATTATTGCTCTACGTACCAAGTTAATTTACCTTCGGCTAGATCTTTCTCAAATCCGTTAATCTTTGGCGCTTTGCCGCCATACTTGGCATAGTACCCCTGAGGCATTAGCGGATTGCCTCTTATTTTTGCATTTTCTACGTCTACTTCTGGCGACTCTCCTTCTCGGACTTCCCTTGCAACCACCACGGTACGGAATTCTTTTAGCTCACTGGAGCATGTGGAGAGCGTCATGAGTCGGTCGTTTTTACCGATGTCCACCGGGGTGTCTAGAATCGACCGCACTTTTAAGTCATATACGAAGTCGAGAAAGTCCTTGTCGCCCGCAAAATCTATTTTTAGGTAGTCGAACAGCTTGCCCTGTGACTCGAGCGTGTTCGTCTTGAAAACCGAGATGATCTTCCATTCAGAGCGCTTTGCCAAGGTATTAAACGTTATTTTAGGGCGCTGCTTATAAAAGTTCAAGTCATCGTACCTTATTAAATGCCCGAACATACTAGCATCTCGCATATTATGGCCGTACAAAATCAGGTTTTTCGAGGGTTTCTCTAGGTCGCAGAGTGAATCCAAAAAGATGCTGCCGAATCCGCTGTGCTCCTTTTTGTAGTTGCGGTACAGGTAGTAGATCGGATCGCTCGGGGCAGACTGCAGCACCGGATAATTTATCGGTGTATCGTTAATTCTTATCCAGCCCATTATGTCGCTATTTATCGCCATCAGCGCCGCCAAATTCCCTGTCTCTTCTTCAGAGTCGGCTTCTTTATAGTAGACCTCCTCGATTTCCTTCAGCGTAGATGCATTCTGGTAGGGCTCGATAAAGCACAGATTGACGATTATCCCTAGCGAGACGACAAAAATTACCGCGCTCAAAATAAAGATTATTTTTTTCAAATTTTTCGGTTTTTTCATACGACCCCTCTTTTCTATTCTAAAATCTCTGTTATTTTTATAGCCTCAATCGCCGATCTAATCAGATTTTCGCAATTTATTTTGCTCTCTTCCCTCTGTATATCGCTCAGTACCGGCTTGGTTCGGGGATGCTTAGGTGTGAATACTGTACAGCAATCTTCGTAAGGCAAAATGGAAGTCTCAAATGTCTCGATTTTTCTTGCGATTTCCACTATTTCATCTTTGTCCATACCGATTAGTGGCCTGAATATAGGCATTTTTGCGACATCATTTGTGCAGATGATAGCATCCATCGTCTGGCTAGCTACCTGGCCTAAACTTTCGCCTGTAATTAGGGCTTTACATCGATATCTTTTTGCGATAATCTCCGAAATTCTCATCATAAAGCGGCGCATTATCACTGTAAAAAAGTCTTCGGCGCAATTTTTCTTGATATCCTCCTGAATCTCCGTGAATGGAACGGTTATCATCGTGATTTTTCCCGCAAACTCCGCGACTTTTCTTAGCAGCAACTCCACTTTCTGCTCGGCTCGGAGGCTTGTGTACGGTGGGCTTGCGAAATGGATCGCAATCAGCTCTACGCCGCGCTTCGCCAGCATCCACGCTGCCACAGGGCTGTCTATTCCGCCAGAAATCAGCACGGCAGCTCGGCCTCCCGTTCCAACAGGGATTCCACCTGCTCCAGGCAGCGAATCGCCTCTTACATATGCCCCGAAGTCTCTAACCTCGACTGTTACGGTGATCTCTGGGTTGTGCACGTCCACCGACAGGTGCGGAAACGCCTCTAGAATGCGCTCTCCGACGGCTGCCGAGATCTCCGGCGACTTTAGTGAAAATTTCTTGTCGCTGCGTTTCGATTCAACTTTAAACGTCCGCATTTTTGACAAAACTCCGCCCAAATATTCAACCGCTGTCCCCTTTATTGCCGCCAAATCCTTGTCGCACTGCGCCGCTCTAGCGTACCGAGAGATCCCAAATATTTTGCCGACCGTTTTCTCTATCCGCGCAAAATCTACGGTTTCGCCCTGTGGAATCAGGTAAATCGTCGATTGCTGGTTTATCACTCGGAATTCCCCGTGTTCTGCGATTCTTCGCTTGATAGTCCGTACAAGTTTGTCCTCGAAGTTTTTTCGGTTGAGCCCCTTCAGTACGATTTCGCCTAGCTTTATCAACATCACTTCTCTCATTTTTCCCGCCGATTCCCCCTTTCAATCAAATGTGCGCCAGCGTCTCTATGCCAACCTTCAGCTGAAGTAACAGCTCTTCAACGTCTGCACGTGTGTTTTCTCGAGAAAAACTGATCCTCAACGCAGTATCTATACGCCTTTCTGGCAACCCCATCTCGCGCAAAACCCGACTCCGCTTGCCTTTTGCGCATGCAGAACCACTCGAAACAAAAATTCCCCTGCTAGACAAAAAATGGAGCATCGTCTCCGATTTTATTTCGTTTGTAGAAATATTAATTATATGCGAAACCGCATCCTGTGGGGAGTTTACGCTGATTTCCTTTAAGTCAACGAGTCTCTCTCTTAAGTACCAGTTCAGGTTGGTTATTTTGTCGCCCTGCGGCCCCAATTCAATCTGCTCAACTGCCGCGCCAAATCCCGCAATTAGCGATACTGCCTCTGTTCCTGGCCGCACCCCTTGTTGCTGCTCTCCCCCGTATGTTCGCGGGATTATTCGCATGCCTCTGCGTTTAAACAGCGCTCCCACGCCTTTCGGCCCGTGAATTTTGTGTGCCGAGACTGTTAGCAAATCCACTCCTAGCTTTTCTGCGTTGACCGGGATCTTGCCAAACGCTTGGACTGCATCTACATGCAGCAGTGCTGGCGATTTGCGCCCTTCTATGACTCCCTTTATTTTCTCTACTGGAAAAATCGAGCCGACCTCATTGTTCACCATCATGACACTTACCAAAATCGTGTCTGCATCGACAGCTTCTTCGATTTGCTCTATCAAAACTCGTCCGTTGGCGTCTGGACGTAAGTATACCACGTCATACCCCTGTTTTTCGAGCTCCTGTGCTGGGTTATGCACCGATGAATGCTCTATCGATGTCGTTACAATCTTATTCCCTCGCCTTTTGTTTGCGTTCACAGCTCCAAAAACCGCAAGATTGTTAGCTTCTGTGCCTCCAGATGTAAAAAAAATCTCACCCTCAGTGGCATTCAAACTCTTTTCAAGAATTTTTCGCGCGCCTTCAACTTCTTTTTCCGCTTCAAATCCCTTTTCATGCAGCGATGATGGGTTTCCAAACTTCGTCGTGAGCACTTCCACAATCTTATCCACCGCCGCCCTGCACGGCCTAGTTGTCGCGCTGTTGTCCAGATAAATCTCGCTCATCCCGTCACCCCCGCACCCCGCACGAATCCTCTAAAGAACATTATAACTCAAAATTCTCAACAAGAAAATAGTTTTTCTCAAAAAGAAAAAAGAGTTCACAAAATGCCTCGTAAACTCTAAAACTTCAAAGCTATGCTAAATCTGGTAACAAAAAATTATACTTGTTTTTGGCCCCATCTCGCGAATAATCGCCATAAAAATAGATCTGCAGCTCTTCAATCCGCCGGTTTAAAAGGCCCTTTATGAATTTTCCTCCCGCTTTGTTGTACTTCAAAAATTCCCTTGCAAAGTCGTCTCTGCTCGCAGAACCACTACAGGCCGGAGTCGGCGCCGTAACCGTCAAAAACTGCGCAAAGCAGTACCCCTCCAAACCGCCGCTCGTCCGCACTTTATACCATCCGTTATTATTTCCGCTCAAAACCTCAACCTGCTCATTAAACCTCATCACAGACTTCACCTGGCTTTCTGTGCTCGGTGACTCTCTCAATCTCAACCCATTATCAGAGCTAATAACGCCAATATTACCATTTGTATATTCAGTAGCCACACTCAAAAACTCGGCGAAGCAATGCCCCTCCTGACCGCTGCTCGTTCGAATCCGATACCATCCGTTTTGGTTTTCGCTCAAAATTTCGACTTGCTCATTAAACCTCAAAACAGTCAAAATCTTGCTTTGCGTGCTCGGCCCTTCCCGCAGCCGGAGGCCATTTGTTGACGTAACCATCCCTGTTGATCTTTTTTTCGGTACGTTCAAAGTTAAACCATTTGTATTTTTAAACCTTAAATATACATTTCGCAAACTAGAGTTGCTCATCCAGCCGGGACCCAAGTTGTACGTAAAGCTCGAAAGTGCGTCAAACTCATGTTGAGACAAGACCAACCCATTTCGCAAAATAAAATTATTAAGAGCCCGCGCACAGCTGCCGTTATTCAGCCGATTCACAAGCATGGCGTGCGCCACAGCACGCGTTACGTTGTTATAGAACGCCGAACCAGATCTAACCCCACTGCCATATCCGATGTCATAGACGTTTTTAACGAGGCTGTCCTCTCTAAATCTCGTCCTAAAGCCCTCTTTGGCCTTTATGTACTCAAGGCACCTATCGCTAACACGCATCTCTGTTGGTTTTGTCGCTGAACTCTCAACAAAACTTCCGTCAAAACTGCAACCAGGTGCATCTAACCAATCTTCACCGCTTTGCAGCAGCGTTTTTACCGTAAACTTACCGAAACCTCTAGCTTTTATGCGCGCTTTGTGAATAAAACAATCCCCATCTTGGTATTGTTCCCCGGAAACAGCTTCGAAACGCCCCAAATTTGTATCCACCAGGAATTTAACTCGGTATACCGACATATCTGAAATTGCTACCAACTTTAAATCCTCATCAGGTCGCGGATTATTCGGCTCTACAAAAACATAGCGGATCAGCTTTGTCGGCAAAACCTTTATTTTGAACCTTTTTTCTTTCTTTTCACCATTCTCACCAGGCCAAACTTCCCTGCAAAACGTCTCTCCCACCGAATTCGCAGTGATTATCCCGTCCAAAACCATTGCTACTGCGGCATTCTCCGATATCAGCATATCTCTTTTCTGCAGATGCTCAGCAGAAATAAACATCGACTGCCCTTTGTTCAGCGTAAATTCTGGCACTGGCTCAGCAAAAGCTTGTCCTACTCCTATCAGAATCGGCATCAGCGTGACAAAAAAGATGAATATTTTTCTTACTATGCCCCTCATTTTACTCCTCAAAATTATACTATTTGTAATAATTTCTTAAATAATTACTAAAATAAATTAAACGTGACACCTTGTCGTGCCCCAGAAGCCACGATTATGCTCTCGAAAACGATTTTCACAATGAAAAAGATTCCCGCCAAAATCAAATATTTTTTTACTTCTTCGCTAACTATAGGTCGGCTCGATTCTTCATTTGTCGGCTGCTTGCAGAACATACACACCGGATATTTTTTGGAGACCATCTTCCCGCAATGCCGGCACACTACAAACTCTCGCTCTTTTTGATATCTAAAAATTACATAAATAATCGCTGGTACAAATCCGAAAATTACCGTCAAAACCGTCCATAACACGGCATTTTGGTCATCATGCTCCGTCGCGTCTTTGTAAACCGCAACACACAAAAAAATCTTATACGCCAGCGATGCTAAGATGCTCAACATGGTAGCGCTGAACAATCCGCCCATTAACAACATTTTCAAATCCCCCTAATTTTAATGTGCACTTTTACTCAAAAAACCGCTTATTATTTTAACATTCATCTCGTTTTTTGTCAATTATTTTATCAAAAATGTTGGTTTTGGTCATGTTTTCCGTTTTTTTGTTACCTTTTAATGTTTTTTCGCTTATTCTGTAAAATCCACTTGCACCCCTGCCAGTTCTATAATATTATATTATTGTGATGAATCTTTTTTTACTATTTCTTTTTTGGGTGGTGTCGTCATGATTTTGGATAAAATCGACGAGAAACGTCTGCTAATTGCCCTTTCAATCGAGGATTTGAAATTTTTGGATATTTCGCTTAATCAACTTAACTGGAAATTCGAGTTCTCTTCAGAAGTCATAAATAATCTGCTGGCCAAAGCCGAATCCGAGATCGGTTTTTTTTGCAGCAACAAAAAGTTCCTAATCGAGGCTATTCCGCAACCTAATGGCTGTTTCATTTTGGTCACGCTGCTTTCGAATCGCCTTGGCTCTACTAGAAAAATCTATAAAATTAAAAATAAACCTAAACCTTTCGTCTTCTTTTTTAAAAGTCCGGATTCTCTTTTTTCGCTAGTTGAACGCCTATACAACTATCATTTTAGCTTTTTTGATAGTTCTATTATAGAAATTAAAAATTCCTACTTTTTGGTTTTATATATCAAAGGCTTGATTTCATCGAATCTTCTGGCAGTCATCAGTGAGTACGGGCGTTTTGCGGGCAAAAGCGCTGTTGCCGTCGCCAGACTGGCAGAACGAGGCAATGTTATCATTAAGAACCGCGCCATAGAGGAGCTAGGAAAGTATCTTTTAACCTAAATTTTAAAAAATCAGGCCGAGAGTAATGTTTCCCAGTTTTTTTACTTTTACCGGGAAACTTGTTTCGGCCAATTTTTCATCTAAAATTCTCGCAAATCTGGACTTAAACTCCCTTTATCCCGGCGATTGCTTGAGTCATGTCGCTGCTTTTAAAAATGCTTGTTCCAGCCACGCAGATATCCGCACCGCTTTGGGCCGCCATTTTGGCGGTCTCTTTGTTTATCCCTCCGTCAACTTCTATTTGTGTTTCTAGCCGGAGTCTCCGGATTTCCTCCCGCAGCACGCGGACTTTGCTCATCATTTCTGGCATGAAGGCCTGTCCGCCAAAGCCCGGTTCCACCGTCATAACTACCGCCAAATCTATCATTGGCAAACATTCTAAAAGCTCATCCACTAGAGTAGTGGGCTTTATCGCTACCCCAACCTTTTTGCCCGTAGATTTAACGGCGTTTATCGCGTTTAAAAGATTGCTCCCCGCCTCCGCATGGAATGTGATTATGTCCGCGCCGGCTCCTGCGAAATCGGTAAAATAGCGCGACGGTTCAGTTATCATCAGGTGCACGTCAAACGGTATGCTCGCATATGGCCGTATTGCTTCAATTATATCTGATCCCATCGTTATATTTCGCACAAAAAAGCCATCCATCACGTCTACATGTATAAAATCCGCACCAGATCGCGAAACTTTTTCCACTTCTTCTCCCAGCCTGGCAAAATCGCTTGCCAGCAGAGATGCCGCCACTTTCATGCGTCCTAAATCCTCCTTTTACAGTGTGGGCTACCCGGTATAGTGAGGCACTGTTGTTGCTTTCGATTACAAAACTTTCAACAAAACTTCGCAATTTTGTTAAAAAGCCTCTTGCTCTTCTGTGTTATCCTTATTCTGCACGTCTTCTTGGGCAATTTCTTCTCCGTCGACCCGGTCAGAATCGGTATCTACGCTTTCATCTTCATGTTCCATGCTCGCAACCGCAACGATCTTGTTGTCATCAGTAATCTTCATAACACGCACTCCCTTAGAAGGACGCGAACACTTACGGATAGAATCCGCCTTTATCCTGATAATCACGCCGTTTTCAGCAATCAAAATTACATCTTCATCGCACGAAACCAGCTTTATCGCCGCAACGTCACCATACTTTTCAACATGATAGTTCGTAATTCCCTTGCCGCCGCGGTTTTGAAGTCTATAGTCGTCAAAATCCGAGAGCCTGCCATAACCCGTCTCCGAAACCGTCAGAACCATCTTTTCGCGGCAAACAGGGCTCATCCCCACAACACTATCGCCATCTTTAAGCGTAATAGCCTTAACTCCGCGCGCTGTACGGCCAACTACCCTCACATCAGTTTCGCTAAACCGGATAGCCATGCCCTTTTTCGTCGCAACCAAAAGCTCTGTCTTGCCGTCGGTAACACTAACCCACGCCAATTCGTCACCCTCATCCAAGTCGATCGCAATCAGGCCGTTTTTTCTCGCCGAATCATAGGCATTAAGCTGCGTCCGCTTGATTATTCCGCCCTTTGTGACCATCACGAGGTGCTTTTCTTCCTCAAACGCCGGCACTTTTATCATTGAAGTGACCTTTTCCTCCGGCAAAATCGGTAGCAAATTCGCAACATTCGTGCCCTTTGACGTCCTTGAACCCTCTGGGATTTCGTAGCATTTCAGGCGATAGGTTTTGCCCAAATTCGTGAAAAACATGACGTAGTCGTGGCTGTTCACCACAAACATCTCCGAAGCAACGTCCTCCTCGCGGCAGCTCATGCCCGAAACGCCCCTTCCACCACGCCTTTGCAGCTTGTATGTATCCGTCTTCTGGCGCTTAACGTATCCAAAGTTTGTCAGCGTTAACACGCAGTCCTCCTCAGGAATCAGGTCTTCCACGTCGACTTCTCCGCTCACCGCCATGATTTTTGTCCTTCGCTCATCGGCAAACCGCCGCTTTATCTCTAAGATCTCGTCTTTTAGCATCGTCAAAAGTTTCGACCGATCCTCCAAGATGCTCAAAAGTTCCTTGATTTTCTCCTCGAGTGCCGCCAGCTCTTCCTCGATTTTACTGCGCTCCAGGCCTGTTAATTGTCCCAACCGCATCTGCACAATGGCTTGCGCTTGCACTTCGTCCAGCCCAAAAGACTCCATCAACCGCTCCTTGCCTTCGGCCACCGACTTAGACGCCTGCAAAATTGCAATAACTTCGTCAATATGGTCGATTGCGATCTTTAATCCTGCCAGAATATGTGCGCGCTCCCGTGCTTTATTTAACTCAAACCGCGTCCGTTTGGTCAGCACCTCTATTTGAAAGTCCAGATAGTGCGTTAGCATCTCTTTTAGCGTCAGAATTTTCGGCACGCCGTTCACGATCGCCAGCATTATCACGCCGAAAGTTGTTTGTAGCTGTGTGAACGAGTATAGCTGATTTAGCACGATTTGTGGCGACGCATCGCGCTTTAGGTCTATCCTAATGTGCATTCCGTTGCGGTCGGAGTGGTCCTCGATGTTCGAGATCCCCTCAATTCGCTTATCCTTTACCAGCTCCGCGATGTTTTCGCATAGCCGCGCCTTGTTCACCTGGTACGGCAACTCTGTGACGACGATTTTGTAGCGCGAATTCTTCTCCTCGACAATCTCCGCGCACGCCCGTACGACGATTTTTCCGCGCCCCGTAGAGTATGCCGACCGAATCCCGCTATGACCCATAATCTGTGCGCCAGTCGGGAAATCCGGCCCTTTTATATGCTCCATCAATTCCGCCAGTTCGGCATCTGGATTGTCTATCAAGCAGCAAATCGCGTCTATAACCTCGCCCAAGTTGTGCGGCGGGATGTTAGTTGCCATTCCCACAGCGATTCCAGTCGATCCGTTCGCTAGCAAATTCGGAAATCTCGAAGGCAAAACCTCCGGCTCCTTCAAGCGATCATCGTAGTTCGGCATGAAATTTACCGTGTCCTTCTCGATATCCGTAAGCATCTCGACCGACATCTTGCTCATCTTGGCCTCAGTATAACGATAAGCAGCCGGCGGATCGCCATCCACCGAGCCAAAGTTGCCGTGCCCGTCCACCAGCATATACCTCATCGAAAAATCCTGCGCCAACCGCACCAAAGCGTCATAAACCGAGGTATCACCATGTGGGTGATATCTTCCAAGCACCGATCCAACGGTATCTGCGCACTTTCGATACGCCTTATCTGGCCCCAGGCCGTTTTCGTAAAGTGTATACAAGATCCGCCGATGCACCGGTTTTAAGCCATCACGCACGTCTGGTAGCGCCCTCGAGACAATTACCGACATCGAGTACGCCAAAAACGACTTTTGCATCTCGTTTTCAATGTCAACATCTATCACTTTCGGCGTCAGTTCGTTCTTCTCTTCGTTTTCCAAAAAGTTCACCCCATTTTATTTTTGCCTTTATTTTTATTCAAATTTCCCGCCAGATCGCCATTCAAGAAGCTTCCTTAGGCTTAGTCCCTGCGATTATCATTCCCTGCACATCCGCCAAAAAGTCCGGCTCAATGGCCCGCATCGGGATTATAAACAGCTTTTCCTGCGGTAGATAGATCAAGAACATTCCGTTGAACTCCTCAAACACGCATGAGCCGTCCAGTGGGATCGTCCATGTCGACGCCTCGCTATCCACTGCGATTTCGTCCGGATAAATCTCCACAGACAGCTTTTTACCCGTTGTTAATTTATCCGCATTGAATCCGACAAAAATGCGTGGCATCAAGACAACCGGAAACACCAAAACGGTGGATATTACTCCGAGTATAAAATTTATTTTGTTTCCGGTAACGAAAAATAAAACCGAGAACATCAGTGCCAGGACTAGAAGCAAACAGATTTCCACAGCAGACCGGGTCCCGTTAGACTTGAACAAGCCGGTATGCTTTAAACAATCGAGTATCTCGTCTTTTTTCAAGACATAGCCAAACTTTATTCCGGCGTACTTCTCCTCGTACTCTTCAGCGTCGTCATCCTCCACAAACTCAGACTCTGAGCCATCCCAAGTCGCCTCCTCGCGCTCCTTCTCCTCGTCCTCGATCTTATCCTCCTGCTCGGTCTGCAAAACCTCGCGTTCTATCTGCTTTTCGTCCTCCAACGAAGACGTTCCGCCCTCTTCAAGCTCGTTTTCATGCGCCTGCTCGGGCTCCTCATTCACAGAATCCCCATCAGATTCATTCTCAAGCGGAATATTCTCATCAAGTTCTATCATAGTGTTCTCCTCTAAAGTTAATTTTTGTGGTGAAATCGCAATTTAAACATCTAAATTCTGCACATACTTGGCGTTCTTCTCAATAAACTCCCGCCTTGGCTCGACTTTGTCGCCCATCAGAATTGTAAAGATTTCGTCTGCGGCCGCTGCATCGGCAAGTTCCACCCGCAGCATTATTCTAGTTTCAGGATTCATCGTTGTTTCCCACAGCTGCTCTGAGTCCATCTCACCAAGACCCTTATACCGCTGGATGTCCGTTCCCCCGCCAAGCTCCTGCAATATCTGGTCTCGCTCCTCGTCGGAGTAGGCGTAGTAATGCTTCTTGGCCCGGGTTATCCGATACAGCGGCGGCTGAGCGATGTAGATGTGCCCATGCTCCACGAGCGGCTTCATAAAGCGGAAGAAGAACGTTAGCAGCAGTGTTCGTATGTGAGATCCGTCCACGTCGGCATCCGCCATGATGATAACCTTCCCATACCTCAATTTCTCTAGGTTAAACTCTCCACCAATTCCGCAACCCAGTGCCGTTATTACCGGCATAAGTTTATCATTGCCATAAACTCTGTCCAGACGAGCTTTTTCAACGTTAAGCATCTTACCCCAAAGCGGTAAAATCGCTTGAAACCGCCTGTCTCGACCTCCTTTTGCAGAGCCTCCTGCCGAATCTCCCTCAACGATGTAGATCTCCGTCTCTTCTGCGTTCCTCGACTGGCAGTCCGCTAGCTTTCCGGGCAAAGATGCCGACTCTAACGCCGACTTTCTTCGCACTAAATCGCGAGCCTTTCTTGCAGCATCCCGAGCCTTAGCCGCTGCCAAAGCCTTCTCGAAGATAGCCTTAGCAACTGCCGGATTTTCCTCCAGGTAAGTCTGCAACTTTTCACTCACCAAGCCATCCACAAACGCACGAATCTCGCTATTGCCCAGCCGAGCTTTAGTCTGACCCTCAAACTGCGCCTCCTTCAGCTTGACGCTTATTACCACGGTCAACCCCTCGCGAACATCCTCACCAGACAGGTTTTTATCGCTTTCCTTCAAAATATTATACCGGCGCGCGTAATCGTTCATAACCCTCGTAAGCGCCCTCTTAAAGCCCTCCTCGTGCGTTCCGCCATCCGTCGTGTGAATATTGTTCGCAAAAGACAGCATCAGCTCATTGTAGCTCTCGTTGTACTGCATCGCGACCTCAACCTGCGCCGAGTCGTCCGGCATCGTCTTCGAAAACGCAATAACGTCCGGATGCACAACGTCCAACCCTCTTTTTTTGTGAATATACTCCACGAAGCTCGACAATCCGCCCTCATAATGAAATCTCTCTGAGAGAGGCTCGTCTTCATGCCTATCATCAATCAAAACAATGTCTACACCCGCATTCAGAAAGGCCTGTTCACGCAACCGTGTTTCCAAAATTTCGAAATCATACACGTCCGTCTCCATGAAGATCTGTCGGTCAGCCTTAAACTTTATCTCGGTCCCAGTTACAGCTGTTTCGCCAACAACCTCCATCTCACACACCGGCACACCGCGCTCAAACCGTTGATAATAAACTTTGCCATCGTGAAAAACCCGAACCTCAAGCCATTCCGAAAGAGCATTAACCACCGAAGCGCCTACTCCATGGAGCCCGCCAGAAACTTTATATCCGCCACCGCCAAACTTTCCGCCGGCGTGCAAAACCGTAAAAACCACAGTTAACGCCGGAACTCCCAACTTAGGATGCATTCCAACCGGGATTCCACGGCCGTTATCTGTAACGCAAACCACTTCTCCCGATAACAATCGGACTTCTATCTTATCGCAAAATCCCGCAAGAGCCTCGTCTATCGAATTATCGACGATCTCGTAAACCAAATGATGCAGTCCACGGGGGCCCGTAGAGCCTATGTACATACCCGGCCTCTTACGCACGGCCTCCAATCCCTCTAGAACCTGAATCTCGTTCGCTCCGTACTCATGATTTATCCCGGCATTTCCCGTTCTATTCAAAGTTAACCCTCCGTTTTTGTTTTGTTAATTTGCAAAAATCTTCACTCGTCATTTTTCTTTTTTAGAATTATAAATCGTGGGACTTGCAGATAAAACGCCAAAAACAGCAAAATGATTAAACCTGCGCCCCAAATATAATATCTTAAAAACAGCGAAAAAATCACCACAATCAGCCCAACTAAAACCGCCAAAACCTTCAACACATCGACGATCTTCGCCTTCAACAACACATCCGAACCCTTCCCACACCTTTGGCAAACAAACTCGCGGTTTGCCTTAGACTGGAACGCGCTCACAAAACCTACGGATTCATCGCAATGTGGGCATTTTAAATAAAACTTTTTCACGAAAAACTCCCCATTTCTTTGCGCCTGCTCAGCGTCGATGTTGCCAGCGGACTTATAAAAACCGTGCGATTCCGCAAAGAATCACCTCTGCAAACCACAAAAGACTTCGGCAGCTCCGACGATACGCTCACCGTGCATTTTTCTTTTTCCGCATTATAAATGTACTCCCGCGTTATTTTGCCAACTGTGCTCGCATCCAAATCAAAAATTCCCACGATTTCTCGGGCTTTAACCATAACATCTCGCCCCAAACACAAATACATACGCCATTTACACCCATTTCTTTTTAACTTTTTGGCTTAATTTCGCCATGTAAGACTTCAAAAACCCGTCCTCCTGGCAACCGTTTTGCAATCTCCGGCTCGCAACACGTTATGAACACCTGTTTTTCGGAGATACACTCAAGCAAGTAGTTCTGCCGGCTTCCATCCAACTCGCTCAGCACGTCATCCATCAGAATCACTGGCGTCTCTCCCACCGTCTGTTGTACGAGCTCCGCCTCAGCAAGCTTCATAGCCAAAACCGCGCTTCTCTGCTGCCCCTGCGAAGAGAACATTCTTGCAGATTTCCCGTCAATTTTGATCTCAATCTCATCTCGATGCGGACCTCTGGTTGTGAACCCCAGCGAAACGTCCTCTTCTCGCGATTCTCGTAACTTTTGCAAAAAATCTTTTTTTATCGAACATTTTTCCAAAACTCCCTTTGGATCGGCGTTCATTGTTGTTTTATACTGCATAGATAATTTTTCTTTTTTGGAAGATAGCCCCAAGTAGAACTCTGCCGCCAACTCCTTTAATTTTTCTAAATAAGAAAATCTGCATTCTATCAACTCCGAACCGTACTCTGCCAACTTTTCCTCCCATATATCCAAGGTATCATCGAGATTTTTGCTCTTTTTAAGGTGACGAAGCAAGCTATTTCGCTGATTCAAAACGTGAATATATTTCAGCAAATGCGCGGTGTATTTGGGTTGCATCTGACAAATCGCGGTATCTAGAAATTTTCGCCGAACGCCCGGCCCATCTTTGATCAAAGCCAGGTGCAGCGGGGAAAAAACCACTGCGCACAAACGACCAATTAAATCTGACGCGCTCCGTTGCGGTACTTTGTTGATAGTAACAAAGCGCTTGCCCTCCATAACCTCTATTTTGAGCTCCTGCACTCGACCAAAACTCTCTGCCGCCACAAAAATGCTAGCGTTCCTCTGGCCAAAAGTCACCAAATCCCGATCCTTCGAGCCTCGAAACGATCTTCCTCCAGTAAAAAGCCAGATAGCTTCAATAAAATTCGTCTTGCCCTGCGCATTGTTCCCGCAAAGAATATTAATCCCATCGCTCGGCGTCACCTCGGCATTTTTTAAGTTCCTATATTCTTTAAAAGAAATTTTCTCAATCTTCAAAATTTTTCTTCCTCAACAGCGACCTCATAGCGATTCCCTCGGACTTCCACAACATCACCACCCCGCAACTTTCTCCCACGCATCGAGCAAACCTCTCCGTTAACAGCCACTTCGCCCGCCTGAACGAGAACTTTCGCCTGTCCGCCGCTCAAAACTTCTCCACAAAACTTCAAAAAAGAATCAAGTTTTATTCCGGCCTCAGATACCGTCACAACACAAACCTTACTCATCGACAGCCTTCAACCTCACCGGCAGAACAAGAAAAACAAACGCATCCCCATCCTTAGGCACAATTTTAATTGGGCTTAGCGGGCCATTCAACAGAACCTTAACCTCGTCGCACTCAGTATTCTTGAGCGCATCAATCAGATACCGGTTGTTAAACCCTATCTCGAGCGCGTCGCCTTGCATACTTATGGGCAACTCATCGTTAGCCTTGCCAACCGTCGTTATGCAAAAAACGCGCGCAAAGTTGTCTGCAAAAGAGCATCTCACGGGGCTTTTAAGTCTGTCGGTGACCACTAAAGATACGCGATCTATGCTTTCAATCATACTCTTCACGTTCACAACGGCCTCTGTAGTGTGTGATGGAGGAATCGCCGCGGTGTAATCGAGGAACTCACCCTCCAACAGCCGAGAAATTACGAAATAGCTCTCTATATAAAAAATTATGTGCTTCTTCCCTACAGAAATCTGGATTTTGGCGTCCTCGGTGTCCGGAAGAATCTTCAAAACCTCATTAAGCGTCTTCCCCGGAACAACGAACCGCATCTCTTTGCCGCCCGCAAGCTGTTCCCTTCTCAAGGCCAACCTAAAGCCATCAACAGAAATCAACTTTAGCTCCGTCTTGCTAACCTCAAACAAGGTTCCCGTGTTAATCGGCTTCACATCGGTCTCAGACGTCGCAAAAAGCGTCTGCCGGATCATCCCCTTCAAAGTCTCACCGTCAAGGCTCAATGTCTCGGCGTCCGGAAGCGTCGGTATTTCAGGAAAATCCTCCTGAGAAAGCCCAACAAGCGAGAACTCTGCTGGTGCGCTAGTGATCGTAGCAATCAGTTTCTCATCCACGCTAATGGTAATCGTATCGGCCGGTGCTTTGCGAATAATCTCCGAAAAAAGTTTTGCATTTATAACAACTTGGCCTTGTTGTTCGATTGTAGCAGGGATCTCCGTTATAATTCCAAGTTCCAAATCGTATCCACAAAGCGAGATCGTATTTTCTTTTGTAGAAATAAGAATCCCCTCAAGCGCTGTGAGACAAGATTTAGTCGAGACAGCTTTTTGAACATTCAGAACAGATTCAACAAGCGTCTGCCGTAAGCAAGTTATTTTCATAAAAGATCACCTCTGTAAAAAATAATAGCAATGAAATAATTAAATTTTAGTAGTACTAGTAGGGGCCGTTAATTTGTTGAAACACCCTTATAACATGCACTGTAAAGCCAATCTCAAACTCAAAACCCCCGTTTAATTTATGTTGAAACTTTTTTGATTTAACCAAAGTTCCCGAGATTTCAACGGTTTGGTGGAAAACTTGGTGTTAAATGTTGAAAAAAAGTTGAAAGAAAAACATTGTAAAAATCGTAATTTCAACTTAATTTGTTAAAAAGTGAAAACATTGTCAACAATTTAACAAGCACTACCTGTCGCGAATATTCTTGATGATATCCTCGATCATCGCCTTGGTTTTTGGGTCGGTCTTCATCGTCTTCTCTACCTGCTGGATAGCATAGACCACCGTAGAGTGATCTCTGCCGCCAAACTCCGCACCCAAGGCTGTCATAGAAAGTTGAGTAATTTCCCTTGCAATGTAGATGGCTGTCTGCCGCGCGTTAGAGATGTTCGATGCCCGTTTAGATGAGCGAATATCCTCGCCAGAAACGCCATAAGTCTTTGCGACTTCCTCCACGATCTTCTCCACTGTAAGCGGCGGAGGCTGATCGTTGTTCAAAATATCCGAAATTGCGGCCTGAGCCGTAGTTATGCTCGGTTCGTCGCCTTGCAAAAGGTAGTAAGCCTTAATCTTCTTAACGGCGCCCTCGAGCTGCCGGATATTCGTCTTAAGCTTAGTTGCAATATACTCCGAGACGTTGTTTGGTATGTCGATATCCAGAATCTCGGACTTTCTCTTAATAATAGCGATCCGCGTCTCAAAGTCCGGCGGCTGAATGTCAGCAATTAGACCCCATTCAAAGCGCGTCCTTAAGCGATCCTCAAGTGTTTGAATCTCTTTTGGCGGCCGGTCAGACGTCAAGACGATCTGCTTATTGGCTTCATACAGCGTGTTGAAGGTATGGAAGAATTCTTCCTGCGTAGAGTCCTTCCCTGCAATAAACTGTATGTCGTCCACAAGCAAAATATCGGTCTGGCGGTACTTTTGATGAAACTCAATTGTTGTTCCACGTCGAATAGCGTCGATAAGCTCGTTCGTAAATTCGTCACCCTTAATATAAAGAGAGCGCGTATCGGGGTGCGACTTCTTGATATCGTTGCAGATGGCGTAGAGCAAGTGTGTTTTGCCAAGTCCCGAGTTCCCATAAATAAACAAAGGATTATAGGATCCAGCGGGGTTAGCCGCCACAGCCAGCGCCGCAGCGTGCGCAAATTTATTGGAAGAGCCTACGATATATGTATCGAAGGTTAGTTCTGGCGCTGCATCTATTGCCAAACTATCGTTTTTGGGCGGACGGTTTTCATTGCTAGCGTTTGGCGTAACAAAACATATATTTATGCCGTTAGACCCGAAGATCTCCTCAAACGCGCTGTTCAAAAGCGGCGTATAACAGCGGGTAAGCGTTTGTTTATGAAATTCGTTAGGCACCATTAAAATAGCGTCACCAGTGTCAAAGTCGATCTTAACAGGGGAAATCCGGCTTATCCACGTTTTGTAAGCGACGTCGGTTATTCGAGTCTTACAGTAGGAACAGATGAGTTCCCAAGCCTCGTTGAAAGATTCCATTTTTTACCTCCAGAGAATTAACGATCTACTATCTTTAACTTTGTGCAATGTTGTGCGATTGTTCGCGAAATAAATTTCTTTTTTATTTTTAGTAAAAATAGAAACAGAAAAGTTGCAAAAAGGGAATCTTGAAATAAAAAGCGTCTTAATTTTGACAAAAACGCGGCAAAAAGGCGCAAAAAAGCGATTTAGCCCCATAAGACAGATTTTAAACAAGACAAAGATATACAGTATTTAGGATACCACAAATCGCAAAAATTTTCAAACAGATTTTTTGTGAAGCACCTGGTTAATAAAAAAGCCGGAAAATTACAGGGAAATCGCCACCGATCCGGATGTTTTGCAGCCCTTGACACGGGTCGTCTCTTAAGGTATAATAACTTCATACGCTTTAATGTGTGAAGGGAGGACGCTTTATGTTAAGAACTTATCAGCCAAAAAAGCTTCACCGAAAAAGGGAACACGGCTTTAGAAAAAGAATGGCAGATAGAAACGGCCGCAGAGTCTTGGCGCGCCGTAGAGCCAAAGGTAGACATAGACTTTCTTATTAATTTTAGTTCGAGCTAGACTAAATTGCGGCTTGGTCTTTGTTTTTGGACTTTTTTTGTTGTTGTAAAAATTTTAAGAAGTAAAGGATTAAAGAGTGTCGGTGTGGAGCCAAAACCAGAAGGCTTGGTGTTATGAGTAAGATTATTACTTTAAATAAAAATCGCGATTTTAGCAGGATTTACTCGAGGGGTCGGTCGTATGTTTCACCGGTTTTGGTTGTTTACGTTTTGAGAAATCGCGAGAATACCGCTCGGATAGGCATTACTACGAGCAAGAAAATCGGTAACGCTGTGCAGAGGAATCGGGCGAGGCGGGTTATGCGAGAGGCTTATCGTGCGCTTTTGCCTAGGATTCGGCCGGGGTTCGATGTTGTTTTGGTGGCCAGAAAAAAAACTTGGTCGATAAAAATGGGCGACGTTTTGAGGGATCTGTCCAAAAAGCTAGCAGAGGCCCGGATTTTGGCTAAAGAGGGCTAATTTTTGGCGCCAATATGAGGTTAATTTTTGGAGAGCAGGCGTTTTTTTATGGTTAAAAATTTTTTGATTCGGTTGATAAAATTTTATCAGCGAAACATCTCGATAAACAGGCCGCCGTGCTGCAGGTTTTATCCGTCTTGCTCCGACTATGGTATAGAGGCGATTGCTAGATTTGGCGCGTTGAAGGGTTTGGCTCTTGCTGGTCTCCGATTTTTGCGATGTAATCCTATGTTTCGCGGTGGGTTTGACCCTGTACCGTTACCTGGACAGCGAAAACGACGCTAATTTTGCGGTATTTATCATCTTTACGGGGGACATTTTTGTATGAATTTATTTAATCTGATTGGCGACGCGCTGGGCAGGGTTTTGGGACTTGTTTTGTGGTTCTTCTTCGATTTATTCGACAGTTTTGTCCCGGCGGTGTTCATTTTCGTTATGATAATCAAGGTTTTGTCGTTTCCGTTTGAGTTGAAGTCGAGAAAGGCGTTGCTTAAAACCTCGAAGATTAGCGCGAAGACTCAGGAAATACAGAAAAAATACGCGAATAATCGGCAAAAAATGAACGAAGAAATGGCAAAACTCTATGAAAAAGAGGGATTTAATCCGTTGAGTGGATGTTTGCCGCAGCTTTTGCCGGCGTTTGTGTTCACAGGCGTTTACGGCGCCATTTTTCGGCCTTTGACTAACTTATTTCACGTTTCTGCCGAGGCTTTGAGCTCTGCGGTGGAAACTTTGAAGGCTATTCCTGGACTGTCGGGTGATTTCGGGTCGGTTTACGCGCAACTAGAGATTATAAAGGTTTTCCCGCAAGTCAGCGACAAATTGACGATGTTTACAGCCGAGCAAATTAGTGATATACTGGACTTTAACAAAGGCTTCAACTTTTTTGGGTTGGATTTGTTCGCGGTACCGATGACGAGCTCTTTTTCGACTCTGGCGTGGATTTGGCCTGTACTCTCGGCTGGATCGATGTTCGCGACGATATATGTGGCTCAGCTAATGGACGGGAACCGACAAACGGCGCCAGGTTGCGCTAAGTTTGTACCGTTTTTGATTCCGCTGGTCTTTGTCTCGCTAACGTTGTACGCACCTGCGGCATTAGGCGCCTATTACACGGTGTTTAACGTGATTTCGCTGGTCCAGTCGATGTTTTTAGCTAAGTTCTTTGGGCCAAAGTCCCTTGCGGCGAAGGAAGAAGCGGCCAGGATTGCTCGGTTGGAGATTATGGAGGCTAATGAACCCCGCATAGATGTTGAAAAGTAAGGACTAAAATTTTAAAAATTTGTCGAGAATTTGAAGTTTTACAAAGGTTTGTTAAAATTACGGAGGTGCATAGTTGTGGTGAGGGAAGCAGTTGGAGTTGGAGAAACGCTAGTTTTGGCGCAGGAAATGGCCTGTAAAGCATTGGGCGCCGCCCAGCAAGAGGTGTCTTTTGAGGTGATTCAACTGCCGGGCAAAAAAGTTTTTGGAATTTTTGGCGGGAAATTGGCAAAAGTTAAGGCGAGAGTGACTATTTCGCCAGCAAAGCTTGCAGCAAAGTATTTGCACGACGTTTTGACCGCATATGGACTGAAAAATTTTAGCATAGAAAGCGAAGAAACCTTGAATGGAGTCAATTTACGCGTGGTTGGTGGCAATGCAAAGATAGCAATTGGACATCGTGGCGACACTTTGGATGCTATACAGTATTTGGTTGGCTTGGTTGCTAACGATGTGTGCGATTCGTATTATCGGGTAACGATTAATATTAGCGATTATCGTGAACGGCGCGAAAAAGTTTTGGTAAAGTTGGCAGAAAATCTAGCTTCTAAGGTTTTGCGCACGAAGAAGCCCGTCGAACTGGAGCCGATGACGCCTTACGAACGCAAGGTTATACATATGACGGTTGAGAAGATTGATGGCGTGAAATCTTGGTCGGAGGGGGAGGACCTTCAACGGCATCTAATCATTGATCTTGACAAGTCTGTTTGAGTTGGTTGCCGATTTTTCGCGGTTTTTAAGGTGATTCGGTTTTGAGTCGCCTTTTTGCTTTGTTTACAGGTTTTTGATGTTTGGAATGAGCAAAAAGTTCGGTATGATGGGAGGTTTTGCGGGCATGCAAATGGAAACGATTGCTGCGATCTCGACTGCACAAGGTCAGGGAGGAATCGGGATTGTTCGCGTTTCGGGTGAGAGTGCGATTTCTATTGTTGATCGGCTTTTTGTCGCGGTTTCTGGCAGGACATTGGCAGAAACTCCCGGATATACTGCGAGATTTGGGAAGATTTTTGACCAGGGCGAGGAGCTTGATGAAGCCGTTGTTTTGGTGTTTCGCGCGCCACACAGCTATACTGGCGAGGATGTTGTGGAAATCTCTTGTCATGGCGGGCTTTATGTTACGAAGCGAGTTTTGAGTGCTGTTTTGTCGGGAGGTGCCAGCGTTGCAGAGCCTGGAGAGTTCACTAGACGGGCCTTTTTGAATGGTAAGATGGATTTAATCAAGGCGGAGTCGGTAATGAAGATTATCGAGGCTTCTGGAAAAAGCGCAGCAAGAGCCGCTGTGGCGGTAAACGACGGTGCAGTGAGTAGGAAAATTGCTAACGTGAACGCAGATTTGGTGGGATTGTCGGCACAGCTCGCAGTTTGGGCGGATTATCCCGATGATGCTGACTTTGATGCTGATTTTAGTTCTATAAAAGAAATATTGAGTCGGTCAGAAGAACAATTGGCTCGATTGGTGCGGGATTATGACACAGGCAAGGTTTTAGTGAATGGCGTGAACACTGCGATTATTGGGGCCCCTAATGTTGGGAAGTCTACGCTAATGAACCTGCTTGTTGGTTCCGAGCGCAGCATTGTGACAGATGTCCCAGGGACAACGCGAGATATTGTAGAAGAGACGGTGGTTGTTGGGGGTATTACACTTAGGATCTCTGATACCGCCGGGATTCACGCGACGAGAGATCCGGTTGAGGCCATCGGAGTGGATCGCGCTCGGGGTCGGCTCGCGACTGCAGACTTGGTGATTTTCGTTTTTGATGGCTCACGATCGTTGACAGACGGCGAATTTGATTTGCTTAATTCTATAAAAGAAAATAACAACGTGCTTAGTGTAGTGAATAAATCTGACTTGGAGCCGGTTTTAAACATTGATTATCTCAAAAAATTTGTTAAGGATGTTGTTAAAATTTCGGCAAAGACTGGCGTAGGAGCTGAAGAATTAGAGAAAAGGGTCTTGAAAATGCTTGAAGTGGCGCAGGTTGATCCATCGGAAGGAATTTTAGTTTCGGAAAGACAGTTTTTTTCGGTGAAAAAGGCACTAGAATCGGTAAGAGAAGCTTTATCGGTTTTGGAGAATGGCCTCACTTTGGATGCGGTAACCGTCTCAATAAACAGCGCAATCGATGAACTTTTAGTCTTGACGGGCGAAAAGGCAACTCAGGTGGTTGTGGATGAGGTTTTTTCGAAGTTTTGCGTTGGAAAGTGATTTTTTAGAGTTGTGGGATCGGTTGGCGATTTTGCGCGATGAAGAAGGGATATTTTGAGTTTTTTTGCAGAAAATTACGACGTGGCGGTGATTGGTGCTGGCCACGCGGGGATAGAGGCAGCTTTAGCCGCGGCTCGGCTGGGGTGCAAGACGGCAATTTTCACTATAAATATGGACGCAGTGGGAAATTGTCCGTGCAACCCTTCTATTGGTGGGACAGCGAAGGGGCATCTGGTGCGAGAAGTTGATGCTTTGGGTGGCGAAATGGGAAAAACCGCAGACGAATGCTTTTTGCAGTCTCGAATGTTGAATCGAGGAAAAGGTCCGGCGGTGCACTCTTTGCGGGCACAGATAGATCGGGAAAAATACAAGAGCAAGATGAAGCATAAGCTCGAGATGCAGAGAAATCTACATCTTAGACAGGCAGAGATTGTTGAAATTGCCCGGAATGATGCGGGGATTTGGCTTTTAACCACTCGTCTGGAGGCTGTATATTGCGCTAGGACAGTTGTTGTTGCTACTGGTACGTACCTTAAGAGCAAAATTTTTGTGGGGGAAGTCTCCTTTGAGAGCGGTCCGGACGGGATTTTTCCTTCGTCTTTTTTGAGTGAATCTCTTGTAAAGCTAGGGCTACGGCTTCGTCGCTTTAAAACGGGCACTCCAGCGAGAGTTTTGCGGGATAGCATAGATTTTTCTAAATTAGAAATTCAAAATGGTGATGAAAAAATTACGCCCTTTTCTTATGAGAGCCGCCACATCGGGGAAAACCGGGTGAGCTGCTACGTGGGTTACACCACCGCAAAGACTCGTGAGATAATTTTGAAGAATATTCACAGATCGCCGCTGTATTCGGGGCTGATTGAGGGTAAAGGACCTCGATATTGCCAAAGCATTGAGGATAAATTTGTCCGCTTTGCAGACAAGGAGCGACATCAGTTTTTTGTGGAGCCGTGTGGCTTGAACACAGATGAAATGTACGTTCAGGGGCTATCGTCGTCCCTGCCAGAAGAGGCGCAAATCCAATTTTATCGGTCGTTGCCGGGATTCGAAAATGCTATACTAATGCGGCCTGCCTATGCCATCGAGTACGACTGCGTTGACCCATTGCAAATGCACTCTACTTTGGAGTTCTCAGAGTTGCCGGGGTTGTTTGGAGCAGGGCAAATTAATGGAAGTTCTGGATACGAGGAGGCCGCTGCACAGGGGTTGGTGGCGGGAATTAACGCAGCCTTGGAGGTAAAAGGCCGATCACCGCTTGTGTTAGATCGATCCACGTCGTATATCGGCACGCTAATCGACGATTTGGTCACGAAAGGGGTTAGTGACCCCTACCGAATGATGACGTCGCGGTCGGAGTATCGGTTAGTTTTGCGTCAGGACAACGCGGACGAACGCTTAACGCCGATCGGACGGGAAATAGGATTGATTTCTGAGGCCAGGTGGAGCGCTTTTAAAAAGAAGCAGGAGATAAAAACAAAAGAGATCAAACGCATCAAAAACCTAGTCATACCGGCGTCTGCGGAGGTTAATGCCATGCTTGTTTCACGTGAAACATCTGAAATTTCTGCTGGGACACGGATGTTTGATCTACTAAAAAGACCACAAATTACCTATGATTGCTTGCGTGATTTTGACGTAAACCGGCCTGAGATCGACGACGAAATCTTTGAGCAAATCGAAGTAGAAATAAAATACGATGGGTACATAAACAAGCAGATGTCTCAAATCGAAGCTATGAAGCGGTTGGAATCAAAAAAATTGCCAACAGATGCCGACTATTCGCAGGTTGATGGGCTTCGGCTAGAGGCTGTCGAAAAATTGAATCTAGTGAAGCCAGAAAACATCGGGCAGGCTTCGAGAATTTCTGGCGTAAGCCCAGCAGATATCTCTGTTTTGCTGATTTGGATAAGGCAAAAATCGCGAAGGAGTGGGCAATAATGGGAGATCAGGTTGTTGATTTTGCGCAAGTTTTTGAGAAAACGGACCTTAGAATATCGAGGGAAATGGTTGGAAAATTCGAAAAATATGCGGATTTATTGATAGATTGGAACGAAAAAATAAATCTGACAGCGATAGTAGACCCGCAGGAAATCGCCGTCAAGCACTTTTTGGACAGCGTATTGGCCCTAGATGCAATCGCAATCCCATACGGGTCCGCTGTCATAGATGTCGGGACAGGGGCGGGATTTCCAGGAATGCCGATTAAGATTGTACGGCCAGATGTCAATTTGACACTGCTTGACAGCCTTAACAAACGAATAAAATTTTTGGACGACTTAAGCGATAAATTGAAAATAGAGGTGAATTTAGTTCACGAAAGGGCAGAAGATGCAGCGCAAAAAAAAGATTTTCGAGAAAGCTTTGATGTTGCGATATCACGGGCGGTTGCGCCTTTAAACGTCTTGCTGGAGTATTGCTTGCCTTTTGTTAAGGTTGATGGAGTTTTTATTGCGTTAAAGGGCAGTAATGTGCAGTCTGAGCTCGATTTAGCACAGAATGCTATAAAAAATTTGAATGCGGAGATTTTCACACAAAAAAGTTTTAGTTTGGTGAATGATTGTGATAGAAGTATCATTGTTTTTAAGAAGACTGCGAAAAATTTGGAGATTTATCCCCGAAATAGCGCGAAAATCAAGAAAAAACCGTTATAAAAAGTTCTTGTGATAAATTTCGAAAAAAGAAAAATTTTTATCTACACAAAAGGGTAAGAATTTCTTTTTTTTTATGTTATCATCATCTTAAAACAGCGTTGCGCAGGGGGGATCTTTTTGTTTTGTTTTAAAAATTCGAACAAAATTCATAGTATACCGGTGATTCAGATTGAGCCGAGTCGATCGCAGCCGAGGGTTTGCTTCTCTAAAGAGGCTTTGGCGGGACTTTCTCGAAGCATCAAAGAGAATGGGATTTTGCAGCCTATTTCGGTTAGAAGAGTTTTTGCGTCTAAATTTGAGCTGGTTGCGGGGGAGCGGCGTCTTCGAGCTGCGATAATGGTTGGATTTAAGACGGTCCCGTGCGTGATATTGGATTGCGACGAAACTCAGGCGGCGGTTTTTGCTTTGCTGGAAAATTTGCAGCGCGCGAACTTGGACATCTTTGAAGAGGCCGAAGCAATAAGGAATCTTGTCGAAGTTTGGGGGTTGACGCAAGAAGTCGTCGCGAAAAAGCTGGGCAAAAAGCAGTCGACAATAGCAAATAAAATAAGGATCTTGAAGCTGGATGAAGAGGAGCGAGCTTTGATAAAAAAGGCAAACTTAAGCGAACGGCATGCCAGAGCCATTTTAAAGCTCGGGAGCAAGGAACAACGCAGACTGATGATTAAGAAGATCTCTGAAAAAATTTTAAACGTGTTGGATACAGAAGCTTTGATTGATTCGATTTTGCAGGGCGATTTGATGGGCTCTACTAAAAATTTTATTGTTAAAGACTTGAACTTTTTTATGAATGCGATCAATGACGCCTTGGATTTAATGAAGATTTCTCGAGAGGGTGTTCAATATATCCACAACGAGACGGATGAATATTTAGAGTATATGGTCAAAATCCCAAAGGATCGGGCAACCAAGCGAATCGAAAGCGCATAATTTCTGGCTTGAGATGAAGATGTTTCACGTGAAACATCTTTTTTTTGTGCCCGAGACTAAAATGTTTCACGTGAAACTTGTGAGAATTTTCTTGCAAAAAATTGTGTGTATGATATAATTAGTGTAGACTGTGGAAAAAGGGGGCGCATGATGAAAAAAATAATTGCGATAACGAACCAAAAAGGTGGCGTTGGAAAGACCACGACGGCAGTAAATTTGGCGGCTGCTTTGGGGAAGTCTAAAGAGAAGGTTTTGCTGGTGGACATGGATCCGCAGGGCAATACGACGAGCGGGGTTGGGATTGACAAAGCGAAGCTGAGGTGCTCGGTTTATAACGTTTTGCTCGATGTGGACAGGGTCAACGAGGCAATTATTAAGACGGGGTTCGATAACCTGGACGTTTTGCCCGCGAACATAGATTTGGCGGGGGCGGAGATTGAATTAGCTGGTTTGGAGAATAGGGAGTCGAAACTGAGCCAAGCAATCGCGCCAGTACTGCGTTTGTATGATTACATTATTATTGATTGCCCGCCTTCTTTGGGGCTGATTACCACAAACGCTTTAAGTTTTTGCAATTCCATTGTGGTGCCGATTCAATGCGAGTTTTACGCGTTGGAGGGGCTTTCTCAGCTGATGAGCACGGTGAGGTTGGTTAAACGGACTTATAATCCAGATTTGGACGTGGAGGGCGTGCTTTTGACGATGTTTGATGCGCGACTCAAGCTGAATCAGCAGGTTGCCGAGGAAGTCAAGAATTATTTCGACCAGAAGGTCTTCAAGACGTTCATTCCACGGACGGTGAAGCTTTCGGAAGCGCCGAGCTTTGGAAAGCCTGCCATATATTATGATAAGCACGGCAAAGGTTCGCGTGCGTACATGAAGCTGGCGAAGGAGCTTATAAAGTGCGAAAAGAAGAGGGGAGAGGATAAGTGATGGCCAAAAAGAAGGGCGGACTGGGCAAGGGCTTGGATGCGATTTTTTTGGAGAATGCAACGGGAGACAAAGCTTCGGTAATGCTGAAGATTTCCGAAATAGAGCCGAATAGAGCTCAACCGAGGACCGATTTTGATGAGAAAGCATTGGCAGAATTAGCGGATTCCATCGCACAGCACGGTGTTTTGCAGCCACTTTTGGTGAGACCTGTATCGGGTGGAGAATTTTATCAGATAGTGGCGGGCGAACGCCGGTGGAGAGCCTCTCGGATGGCTGGGTTGACCGAAGTTCCTGTTGTAATCCGGGAGCTTTCGGATGGCGAAGTCATGCAGCTGGCATTGATAGAAAACTTGCAGCGCGAGGATCTCTCGCCTATTGAGGAGGCGTTGGGGTACAAGTCCTTGATCGAGAATTACGATTTCACGCAGGATGAAGTTGCCAAGACGGTTGGGAAGTCCCGATCTACCGTCACTAACGCCATCAGGCTGTTGGGATTGCCGCAATTTGTGCTAGATCTGCTTTCGGAGGGCGCCTTGACTTCTGGCCATGCGCGGGCTTTGCTTAGCTTGAAGAACGCTGCGGACATCGAGAAGGTCGCCAATAAAGCCGTGGAGGACTTTCTCTCGGTTAGAGAGGTTGAGAAGATTTGCAAGGACCTGTTGGAGGCTACTGCGGCGGGCGCAAAGAAGAATCCGAGACCGCTGAAAAAGAGGAATCCTTTTTTTGATGAGGTAGAAATTTCGCTAAAAGAAATTTTAGGTCGGCGGGTCAAAGTTAAAGAAAAACCGCGCAAAAATAAGGGTGTGCTCGAGATAGAGTTCTATAACAATGACGATCTGGCCAGTATTGCTAGAACTTTGGAAGAGATTAATTTGTGAGGGAGTGTTTTTATGCTGGATATAAGGTTTATTCGCGAGAATCCAGATGTGGTGAAGGCTGCCATGAAGAGCCGCAACGCCAATATGGATGCAGAGATTGACAAAATAATACAACTTGACCGGGCTCGGAGAGATTTGACGGCTAAGGTTGAGGCAATGAAGTCTGAACAGAATGCAGTGACGAAGAGGATTCCGGAGATGAAGAAAAACGGCGAGGATACGTCGAAAGTGATGCAAGAAATGAAGGCTTTGTCCGATGAAATCTCGAGTTTGGATGCTGAGCTTAGCAATGCCGAAAAAAGCTTGCGAGATCGACTTCTTGCAATCCCGAATATTCCGAATGAGACCGTGCCCGCAGGAGTTGATGATTCCGACAACGTTGAAGTTCGGCGCTGGGGCGAGCCTAGAGATTTTGGCTTTTCTCCAAAGGCGCACTGGGACTTGGGCAGAGATTTGAACATTTTGGATCCGAGGCGTGCGGCAAAGGTGTCTGGCGCGAGGTTCCACTTTTACAGGGGACTTGGAGCTCGGCTTGAGCGTGCAATCGTGAACTTTTTTTTGGACACTCACACCAGCCGCGGGTACACTGAGATTTTGCCGCCGGACATCGTTAACCGTGCTGCTATGACGGGCACGGGCCAGCTTCCAAAGTTTGAAGAGGACGCATTTAAGATTGCGAATGACGATTATTTCTTGATTTCTACGGCGGAGATTCCGCTTACAAACTATCACCGCGAGGAGATTTTGGATGGGGCCGAATTGCCGATAAAATATTGTGCGTACTCGGCATGTTTTCGGGCGGAGGCTGGATCGGCAGGTAGAGATACTCGCGGATTGATTCGGCAGCATCAGTTTAACAAGGTTGAAATGGTAAAGTTTTCGCGGCCGGAGGATTCTTACGATGAGCTGGAGAAATTGACGGCGGACGCAGAGAACGTTTTGCAGCGTTTGGGATTGCCGTATCGGGTAGTTTGTCTTTCTACTGGGGATTTGGGCTTTTGTGCCGCTAAGACGTACGATGTAGAAGTCTGGATGCCCTCTTACGACCGGTATGTGGAGATTTCATCTTGCTCGAATTGCGAAGACTACCAGGCACGGAGGGCTTCGATTCGATTTAAGGATGATAAAGCCGACAAAGCTAAGTTTGTGCATACTTTGAATGGATCTGGACTAGCTGTAGGCCGAACTGTGGCGGCAATTTTGGAGAATTACCAAGAGGCGGACGGCAGTGTGACAGTTCCGGAAGTTTTGAGGCCGTATATGAATGTGAACAAAATTGGTTAAACAGCGCACTATACCGCGCGCCGCCGCATGAATACAAAAAGAGCACCTCCGTTGGATGCTCTTTCTTTTTTCGGTTTGACGTGGTTACGCGATGTCCGCACGGGCCCACTGGGCTAGCAGACAAGTATATATCTTGCCGGGCAGCATTGTGAGGGGCTTGCCATCGCTGGCAAAGTAAGAGAATGGCGATGTGTCGGTGTTACGAGTCCAGGTGATGTCGATGCATTTGCCGTGTGAGATGTATTTTCCGGTGCCGCGACCGATGATGTCCAGCGCGAGAAGCTCGGTATTATCGATGTTTTGGCCCGAAACGTTCATCAAAATGATGTTGGGCTTGCTGTTTTGCCTTTTGATATTGTCGTCCATCTGAGGCCGATTAAACTGGGAAACAAGGTAAGTCTGAGTAGGCTCGTTGTAGGTAAAAACGGTGCTCTTGTAGCCAGAAAACTTGGCGGTGACCTTGGTAGCGCTCGTGCCGCCTAGAACTTGCGAATCGTCGCCGAAGCTCTGCGGGTAGGTGTAATCATTGCCCCACTGAGTGCGAAATCCATTAGCGTTGATGCCCTCGCCGAGTTTCTTGCCAGACGTTAAAGCACTGTGCTCGAGACCGAGATTTTTACGTCTGGCCGGGTCCCTCCACATAAACTGACCCTTGATAAGGTCGATAGAATCAATGTAACCGCTATGGAGGATGCTGTAAGCGTGCGTGCTGCCGCCCAGGTGGACGTAGATGGCGTCGAGACTTTTGGCGATGCTTATGAAATACGGCCGAGAACTGCGTACGCTGCCAATGGCGGGCACAGAAAAAGGATCTTTAAAGACGCCCAGAATTCGTGTTATGCCGCCCTCTGTAGGGCACTCATACATTATATCTGCCTCTGTGACGCCAAGGAGAGGCTGTCCGGAATGCAGGTTGTTTATCATAATGGCTATAGGGCGGTTATTAATCTTGCCATCATCGATAGGAAGGCCGGTAAGAGGGTTTTTGCTATAGGTTTCAATTCGGACTTCCTCGTTTTTAGGGGCTTCTGTAATGGGAGCATTTTTCTGATTTAGAAAAAAGAATCCGACAGCTGCGATAATAATTATAGCGAGAAAACCTGCCCTTGCGATCTTTTTTGATTTATTTTTCATTTTTTGCCTCCAAATATGTGATTTTTAATGTGAAAATTAGGTTTTTCTACAGATTTTATCAAAATTAATTTACAAATAGCCCAAATGTGTGATATAATTGATACGTCGAGATTTTTTGAAGGAGCTGTAATATGAATATTTGGCATGATATGGACGCCGAGCGGGTTTCTGCAAGTAGCTTTATGGCTGTTGTTGAGATCCCGAGGGGCTGCAAGACGAAATATGAGCTGGACAAACAGACCGGTATGCTGACGTTGGACCGTGTGCTGTATACTTCGATGCAATACCCGGCGAGCTATGGGTTTATTCCACGGACGTATTCTGAAGATGGCGATCCGTTAGATGTTTTGGTCCTTTGTTCGGAGGATGTTTATCCGTTAACGCTGGTAAAATGCTATCCTATCGGGGTTCTCTCGATGATTGACGACGGTGAAAAAGACGAAAAGATCATTGCGGTACCCTTTAAAGACCCGATTTATAATGGATATAAGGATATAAGCGAGTTGCCAAAACATCTTTTTGACGAGATGAATCACTTTTTTACCCGGTACAAAGAGCTTGAAGGCAAGAAGACGTCGGTAGAGTCGATTAAAGGTGCCAAAGAGGCGTGCACAGTTGTTGAGCAGTGCATAGAAGCATACAAAAAGAAATTCTGCTAAATGGGGCGATTAACGGCACGTCCTGATTTATAGTTATGCATTTGGCCACAAAATTATGGCATTCCATTAAAAAAGGCATTTCTTTTGATTAAGAAATGCCTTACCTGTTTTGCTTTTAACCGGCTACGCAGCAGCGTTTACGAGCTTATTGAACATTAGCGGATTAAACTGATTAACCGCATTATAGTTTATGTTAAAGCCGAGCGAATCGAGTTTTTGCTTGACTTTATCTTCGAACTCAGCCTGTTTCATCTCGGACAAAATGGTATCTCTCTGGCTTTCCTGGCCAGCCCCTTCGGATTCTTGGTTTTGCTCAGAATTGGCATCTTGGTTTGAGTCCGTAGATTCTTGGTTTTGCTCAGAAGAAGCCTCTTTGCTAAAGTCGATATCTTCAGAGGGCGCGCCGCCGTTGTAAATAAAGAAGTATACGTTGTTAAAAGTAACCATGGAGGCCTTGCCTTTTTCGAGCGTCTTGATCTTCTCCGCAATCTCTGCCGCAAGGGTAGGGGAGTTCGGATTAATGATTTGCTCAATCAACGGGTCACCATCGGCACCAGATGGGGCAGACGCAGATTTTTTGATTTCTTCGCGAATTTGATCAATAGACTTATTGCCGTTGTTTATGGCATCCACATAGGCATTTAGCTCGTTCTGAATGGATTCCTCGGTTTCGACTTTTTGATTTTCGTTGTTTGCGGACTCTGGATTATTTTCTGAATTAGAATTATCTGTATTGCCAGACTCTGTTGAAGGAGTAGGCATTTTCGAGTAAAACAACAGCTTCAAATAATTTTCTTTGTAGTATTGATTTAGCTCCTCATCAGAAACGGGGCTAGCGCCGTCTTTGCCGTAAGTCGAAAGGAAAAGCTTGTTGCGCTTAATCTGAGACGAAACTACGCGCTGCACGTCGGCCCGGCTTATGCCAGAGTTTTCGAACGCCGAGCTAGAGGAGGACATGATAGATTCGACGAGGTCTTGAATTTGTTTTTCGTCAGCTTCGGTCAAAGTCAAGCCTTTTTCGGTGAACATCTTTTCAATAGCAAGGGCCTCCTTGCACATGCTAAGCGCCTTTTCGACTATCCAATTAGGTGCACTCTGGCCGTCAATAGTGGCGTTGCTGATGTCGTCGGGAGTGCCGTTGTCATTAGAGAGCTTCTGCATGGCCTCTTGATGAGCCTGCATTAAGAAAAAGACGTAAACGCCAGTCGCAAGGGATTCATCGCCGCTTTTGATAGCCCAGGATTTATCGAAACAACCGCAAAAATTCAGACAAATCGTGAGTGCCAAGAATAAGGTGACAAATTTTTTCACAAATTTCATTTTTACCCTCCGTTTTTTGATTGCGCAAACAGGGTTAAAATCCGCGTCAAGAGCCAAAAGTTCGCGCAAGAATATTGTTTTAATCAGATTATACACTTTTTTGCAAAAAATGTCCACAAAAACTTAAGATATCGATAAAATTTCTTTCAAGCTAGTAATAACAGGAAGATTCGGGTCAGAAGCAACGCAGATGTGAGGTTTGGCGGTAGTTTTGATGGTAACGTGTTTGCCCATAGTTTTTATGAATTTTTCGAGAAGCTTCTCGTTCAAATTGTTAGAAAAAAGCAGAAAAGTGCTGTTCTGCTGGCGGATTTCATAAATCCCGAGGTCCGCAGCGGTGTTGCGAATGAGCGCGATGTCAATCAGATTGCTAACGTTTTCGGGTGGATCGCCAAATCTATCGATCAGTTCATCAAAAACGTCGGTAGCATCGTCTTTTGAGCGAATATCCGAAATGCGACGATAGATATCAAGCCGCTGGTTCAGGTTCGAGATGTATCGTTCCGGAATATGTGCGCTAACCTGGACGTCCACAAGGCATTCAACCTCCAACTTTGCCGGCGTATCACCCTTTTCAACGCGAACAGCGTTCTCCAAAAGCTTAAGATACATGTCATAACCCACGTCGGCCATATGTCCGTGCTGTTCGCCACCAAGAATGTTCCCGGCACCACGCAGCTCAAGGTCTCTCATGGCAATTTTAAACCCAGAACCAAACTCGGTAAACTCGCGAATAGCCGCAAGACGTTTTTGCGAAATCTCGCTTAAAACCTTATTGCGCTTATAGGTGAAATAGGCAAAAGCGCGACGTTCTGAGCGTCCAACGCGTCCACGAATTTGATGAAGCTGTGCAAGTCCGAGTATGTCAGCGTTTTCAATGATTAACGTGTTCACATTTGCAACGTCAATGCCGGTTTCGATTATCGTCGTGCAAACCAAAATGTCGATTTTATGGGCAATCACGCCCTGCCACACGCGAGAAAGCTCCTGCTCGGACATCTTGCCATGAGCAAAGCCGACTGTCGCTTCGGGAATCTGGCACTGTAGAGCAGCCGCAGTCTGAGAGATGCTGCCAACGCTGTTGTGCATATAGTAGACTTGGCCGCCCCGCCGTAGTTCCTTGCGAATCGCCTCGTTGATGATCGTCTGATCGTGCTCCAGAACATAGGTCTGCACCGGGACCCGATTCTGTGGGGCTTCTTCGATCGATGACATGTCGCGGATTCCAGACATCGCCATGTTCAGGGTGCGCGGTATGGGCGTTGCCGACATCGTGAGGATATCGACGTTTTTGGCAATTTCCTTAAAGCGCTCTTTTTGCTTAACGCCGAACCGCTGCTCTTCGTCGATAATTACGAGGCCCAAGTCACGAAAAATCACGTCTTTTTGGACCAACCGGTGTGTTCCTACGATGATGTCAATTTCGCCGCGTTTTAGGCGCTTTAAGATGGACTCTTGCTGCCGTGGAGTCCGAAAGCGCGAGAGCATCTCAATTTTCACAGGAAAGGAGTCAAATCGCGCCAGGATTGTCTGAAAATGCTGCCAGGCTAAAATGGTCGTGGGCACCAGAATGGCGCACTGTTTTGAGTCGCAAATGCACTTGAACGCCGCTCGCAGGGCAACTTCTGTTTTGCCAAAGCCGACATCCCCGCACAAAAGGCGGTCCATTGGAGCAATCCGTTGCATATCAGCCTTTATCTCGTCGATGCACCGCATTTGATCGGGTGTTTCGGTGTACTCAAACTGAGCCTCAAAATCACGCTGAAGTTCGCCATCTTCAGTAAAAGCATAACCTTTTGTCCGCAAACGATCGGAGTACAGCTTGATAAGCTCCTTTGCGATATCCTGAGTGGCCTTTTTTACGCGCGATTTCGACTTTTGCCAGTCGCTCGAGCCCAATTTATTCAGCTTTATACGAGTTTCCGCCGCCGGACCGATGTATTTGTCGACCAAATCGAGCTGGGTGACAGGAACATAGAGCGTGTCGCCTTTCGCATATGAAATTTTGATGTAATCCTTCGCCACACCTTGCATATCGAGTTTATGAACGCCTTTAAAAACGCCAATCCCGTGTAGGCTATGAACCACATAATCGCCGACGTGGAGGTCCGAGAGGCTATAAATGCTTGTAGGTTTATTTTTCTTTTTAGGAAAAACCTTCTGAGATTTGGCAGTACGACCGCAGGCAATGAGCGAAAAATTAATTTCTGGATATTCAAAACCACACGAGAGGATTCCAGGGGTGACAATTTTAGCTCCTTTTTGTATATTTGATGTGTTTAATACAAAATGTATATTTTTGCAAATTGGGCTAAGGTCGAATACAATGCTGTTTGCAGCGTTTTCATCGCCGGCAAGAATCACAACAGATTGTTCTTTGCTCGTTGAAGACAGATCTTCGCTCAAAAGAGGAATATTTCCGTTCCAAGGCGCTATTTGGCGGGCGTTAAAGGCAAAAGTTTCATCAATTGACGAAAAACAACTCTGAGTTAAAAACAAATCAAAATATAAAGTACGTTTATTAGAAAGTAAAGGCAAAAAGTCAGATTTATCGAGCGAAAAAGAAGTCAGACCATCGCAAAGCACGCCATCTTCTAAGTATAAACGTATATCTTCCTCAAAATGTGCCCGATGTGACCGCAGTTTTTCATCAACCTGTGACTGATCACATATGAATATCATCGTATTTGACGGTAAATAATCCAGCAAAGTCCCCGGAGAATCGTATATAAGAGACATAAACTTATCACGAGAGCCGATGTTGCCAGTGTTTTGTAGGGACTCTATTTCTGCGCGCAAAGTGTTGATCGCATTTTCACCGGATTTACTTGCTTCAAGACGTTTTTGAAGTTCAATCATTTTCGTCAAAAGTTTAGCAGTGTCGCCAATGAGGATCTCTCGGGCGGGAGAGATATTCATAGTATCAACTTTTTCGGTACGACGCTGATCCGTAATGTCAAAAAAACTCATAGAGTCGATTGTGTCGCCCCAGAACTCAATTCTGACAGATTGATTACTATCAGTTGAAAAAACGTCTAAAATTCCTCCTCGTAAAGAAAATTGCCCGGGGCCATCAACCTGGTCAGAGCGCGTATAACCGGCATTTATAAGCTTTTTAACAGCATTTTCTGGAGAAACTTTTGTGTCCAATTCGATGCTGAACGTAGCATTTCCAAGAGTGTTTTTTGGTGCAGTAAACTGCAGTGCAGCGTCAATTGTAGCAACTACGACGTCCAAGTGACCGCGTAAAATTTGGCTCAGAACGCTAATCCTCTGATGTTCGTAGTCCGCAGATTGCCCCTCAATATTGTAAAAGTTGAAGTCGCGAGCAGGAAAAACGGCGGCTCTGCTGCCCATAGAGGTTATATCTGCAACTATTTTTTGTGCTATACATTCATTCGGAACGATCACAAGACCCAATAAATGCTTGAGCTTGCAGATAGAATGAGCAAAGTGTGCTTTATGAATATCTGCTAATCCGGTAATACTAATCGTATTTTTGTTATCAAAAACTCCAAAAAGTATATGGTTGAACGTTTGTGACTTTAGTAATATTTTGTCTAAAAATTCCATTTTGTTCCTCTTAAGAATTAAACTTGCTCATTGCGCCGTCGATGTCTCCGCCGATCATCAGTTCAAGAGCGAGGCTTACATTTTTTATTGCGATATCAATTTTTTCACGCTCCGCGCCGCTAAATTCGGACAAAACCCAGTTGGAAAGATCCCATTTTGGCGGCTTGGCGCCAACGCCGATTTTTATGCGAGGAAAGGTATCGCAGCCCGTCTTGAGAATTATATCTTTGAGGCCGTTGTGTCCCCCAGCGCTGCCCTTTCTGCGAATTCGCAACTTGCCTGGAGGCAAAGAGATGTCATCCGCGAGGACAATCACATTTTTAACAGGAATTTTGTGGTAATTGATGATTTCTTCGACAGCGTCGCCACTTAAGTTCATAAAAGTTTGAGGTTTTGCCATCAGGACGCGATTATCTGCAAATGAAGTCTCAAAAACTTCGGCATGGTGCTTAACTTTTTTGACAGTGACGCCTTTTTCCGCGATAATCTGGTCGATAGCCATAAAACCTGCGTTATGACGAGTGTTTTTGTACTTGTCGCCAGGGTTGCCGAGCCCCACAATGAGAAATTCGGGCCTTGATTTATTAAAAATTTTAAGCATGGAAACACCTCTTTTTTCTGTAAACAGCTAAACGGCGGGGAAATAGCCCCACCAATTGTTATTGCAATACTAAGTTTGAGCCGCCGTCTTCGTTAGAGTAAATATATATATAGTATAAACAGCATATAATTATACAAGATTGTTATTGCGAACAACTGAAAAAGGCTTTATCGAAACATCAGAAATAATGCGAGAATCAGCGCAGTCAATAGCCCTCAAGACAATATTATTGCCGATTAAGCAGTTTTCTATGTGAGAGTTTGGCCCAACTACGCAGTTTGTGCCGATAACAGTTTTTCCAGTAATGACCGTGCCAGGAAGAATGCAGGTGTTTTGCCCAATCTGAACTTCATCCGTTACGATAACACCGTCTGTGCAGGGAATATCGACGCCACTAAGCATCAATCGCTTAAGGATGCTCATTCTAGCGACATTGTTGAGCTCGCTCAGCTGAATGGGGTCATTTGCACCGAGCACAGTATTTTCGGATTGAGAAATATAGGCGTTAACGCGGAACCCGCGGGACAAAAGCAGACCGATGGCATCGGGGAGATAGAATTCTTGCTGAGAGTTGTTGTTTTTTATATTTTGCAAGGCATCCAAAAGCGGAGAAACCCTAAACCAGTAGCCACCAGAGTTCACCTCATTTATCTTCTGCGTCGTCTCGTCGGCATCCTTTTGCTCCACGATGGAGGTGAGAGTCCCTGTGTGGCTGTCGCGGATGATTCTCCCGTAACCATAGGGATTTCTGATGTTAGCAGAAATTACAGTAGCGTCATTTTCCTGATTCTGATGCAGTTTGTAAGCGTTTTTTATAGTGCGACTATCCATAAAAGGGCCGTCGCCGTTCAAAATCAGGACATCCTTATCAATATTCTCTAAAAGAAAATTCTTGGCCGTCAAAACGGCATGAGCAGTGCCTTTACGCTCTTTTTGAATAACAGTTTCGTATGGCAGATCAAGTTTCTGCAAGTAGTCAATAATCATATCGCTTTTATAGCCGACAACCACGCATACTGGCGAGATTTCTACATCACTTAAGGCGTTTAAAACCCATTGCAGCAAGGGTCTAAAGAGAACTTTTGACAAAACCTTAGGCATGTTCGACTTCATGCGAGTTCCCTCACCCGCAGCTAAAACGATTGAACAGGTATTTTTCACAAAAAAGGCCTCCAAAATTAATAATACAAACAAAATAACATCAAAACCCGCGTGGTGAACGACCTGAGAGCAATTTAGAATCATTATAAAAACAAAATTAAAAAGTGCCATGAGGTCGAACAAACCGGGGAATAAGCCAAAATCAAAGTTAATAAACGTTTTTGTGCTATTTGACGATACCGGTTTTTATTAGGTCCAGAGCCGCGACTAATGCATTATATGCGGCAGATATCCGAATGTACTCGCGATCTGCAGAAATACCATGCGCCAAATTCAGCTGAATATAGGTAGTTTTGGTAATGTTAGAGAGTCCGATATACACAAGACCCACGATTTCATCGGAGTTAGGGCCCTTTGGACCTGCATAACCCGTGGTAGAGAGACCGATATCGGCCTTTGCGAGCTTTCTGACACTTGCAGCCATTTCCATTGCGGTCTCTTTAGAAACGGCGGTGTGACGCGCCAGAGTCCTTGAAGAAACGGATAGCAATTTTTCTTTTATAGAATTTGAATAGGCGCAAATTCCGCACTCAAAAACCTCCGAAGCACCGGGAATATCGGTAATCAACTTAGCAATCAAGCCGCCGGTACAGCTCTCGGCAGTAGCAATCTTCAAGTTTTTTTCGAGCAACAAGTCGATCAGTTCGCGCGCAAGCAGATTAATATTTAGGGAATTCGCAGATTTTCTAGCATCCATTTTTTTCGGGCCTCCCAAACAAGTCTAAATCTATTTTAAAGTTGATGCGCTAGTATGTCAAATTTTTTCAAAAGTCATTGACTTTTTGGGGGATTTTGGGGTATCATAAAAAGTGGAAACGAGGTTGACAAATTTATGCTTTCAAACGAAAATACATGGCTTGCTGCCGCGTGGAATCTGGGCTTAATCCTAGCTTGGGATTTGATCGTGTTTTGCTGTTGTCGAGCTTTAAATGACAACCACTTTGATTACAACAAGTATATTTATAGAGAAAAATACTGGGAGAATAACGGAAAGTGGTATAACAAATGGATAAAAATCAAGAGTTGGAAGAATTTTTTGCCACAGTATATTTCTAAAAATGGATTTTCCAAAAAAAGTCTAACCAGTTTGTCACTGACATACATAGACCGCTTTATTTTGGAAACATGCCGCGCAGAGTGGGCGCACAAAAACTGCATGTGGGTGGCGGTTTTGATAGTCTTGATCAACAAGATCCTCATGGGAATAACGTTTTGCACGGTTGTATTGCTGATAAACCTACCGTATGTGTGCATTCAGCGGTATAATCGCATTAGACTGATAAATTTGCGTGAGAAAATCGTAAAGTCGCGCAGAAGTGAGTTCGAGAACGAAAACGTGATGGATTTTGTAAAGAAGATTGAGTTGGCGAATTTTCGGTGAATCAGGTGCCGAGGTTCGCTAAATTTTTACGACTTGTACGATTGGAATGATGATATGCCACGTTTTTTTGTGAACGAGCCGGTTGGGGATTTTTTTGAGATCTTGGGCAATGACGCCGCGCATATTATGAAGTCTCTGCGGATGCAAAGGGGTGAAATGCTGACTCTGTGCCACAATGAGTTGGATTATGTTTGTGAAATCACGGATTTTGGCGAAGGTTCAGTAAAATTGAGACTCCTGAGGGTAGAAAAGTGCGATTCGGAGCCAAGTGTGGAGGTTACACTCTTTCAGGCGCTACCTAAAGGGGACAAGATGGACTTCATCGTGCAGAAGGCCGTAGAAATCGGGGTGGACGAGATTGTTCTGATGCTCACAAGTCGATGTGTCTCGCGCCCGGATGAAAAATCGTTGCAGAAAAAGGTGTCTCGCTGGCAGAAAATTGCAGAGGAAGCCGCAAAGCAGTCTGGAAGAGGCAGAATACCGCGCGTTTTGGAAGCAGTGAGTTTTGAAAATGCCGTAGAAATAGCAAAAAGAAGCGAAAAAACGCTTCTTTTTTATGAAAATGGCGGATCCCCGTTACGGGGGGCAATAAACAACACAGAAAACCCTCGGTCTATTGCTGTTTTTATTGGACCAGAGGGTGGATTTGAGCGCACGGAAGTAGATTTGGCGTCGAACGCCGCGGGAGCCACGATATGCACGCTCGGCAGAAGGATCCTCCGCACTGAGACGGCGGCAATAGTCGCCACTGCGCTGGTGATTTACGAAATCGAAGCTAAAAACTGAAAGTTGCAGCTAGACCTTGATTTTTTCCGCGATGTAATCGACCAGCTTGTCGCAAGAAATGCGATCCTGCTGCATAGAGTCGCGATGGCGCACGGTAACGCAGCCGTCGGACTCACTATCGAAGTCATATGTGACGCAAAATGGCGTGCCGATCTCGTCCTGACGGCGATATCTCTTGCCAATGGATCCGGCCTCGTCGTAGTCGACCATAAAATGTGCAGAGAGTTGACCGTAGACCTTGCTAGCGCCGTCGCTTAGTTTTTTCGATAATGGAAAAATAGCTGCCTTAAATGGAGCTAAATTCGGATGAAGCCTCAACACCACGCGAGTATCGCCATCTTCGGAGGCTTCTTCGTCGTATGCGTCGCAGAGGAAGGCCAGCGCAACCCTATCGGCGCCCAATGAAGGCTCAATCACATACGGAATATAGCGCTGGTTTGAGTCGGGGTCGAAGTATTCGAGGCTTTTGCCAGAGTGCTCCTGATGCTGAGTCAGGTCGAAGTCAGTACGGTCGGCAATTCCCCAAAGCTCGCCCCACCCAAACGGAAACAAGAATTCAATGTCGGTAGTGGCCCGCGAATAGTGCGAAAGCTCCTCTTTAGAGTGGTCACGAAGCCGAATGTTATCAGGGCTTAGACCCAAGTTTAAGAGCCAGTTATTGCAAAAATCGCGCCAGTAGTTGAACCATTCAAGATCGGTGCCAGGTTTACAGAAGAACTCAAGCTCCATCTGCTCGAACTCACGCGTACGAAAGATAAAATTGCCCGGAGTAATTTCATTGCGAAAAGATTTACCGATCTGAGCGATGCCAAAAGGTAGTTTGCGTCGGGAAGTCCGCTGAACGTTAGCAAAATTCACAAAGATGCCCTGAGCCGTCTCGGGCCGCAAGTAGACTTCATTCTTCGCATCCTCAGTCACGCCCTGAAAGGTCTTGAACATCAGGTTAAACTTGCGAATATCAGTGAAGTTCGCGGCGCCGCAGACGGGGCAAGTGACGTGATGCTTCGTTATATATGCGCTCATCTGGTCAAAAGACATACCATTGGCGTCACCGCCGGCATTTTCTATAATCTTATCTGCTCGATGCCGAGTTTTGCACTCTCTGCAGTCCATCAAAGGGTCAGAGAAGTTGCCCAAATGTCCCGAAGCGACCCAAGTTTGAGGATTCATCAAAATAGCAGAATCCAGCCCAACGTTGAGCTTACTCTCACGAATGAACTTCTGACGCCAGGCATCCTTAATATTATTCTTAAACTCCACGCCCAAAGGGCCGTAGTCCCAGGAGTTCGACAACCCGCCATAAATCTCGGACCCAGGGAATATAAAGCCTCTATTTTTGCAAAGAGCCACGATTTTTTCCATAGATTTTTCGCTGTTTAAGAGCATAAAAAGGCCTCCTTACTGAAAGTATTATAATTCAGCAAGGAGGCACTTGTCAATTACCAAAGGCAAACATCAATCGTAAGATTTAATTACTTACTATTGCCAAAAAATAAGGAGAAGGTGAAGAAGGTGAATACGGCTGATAAAACTCTGATAATAGGGTGTTGTTCTAGATTTTGTGAGTCAATTAAAGGCATCGGCAGAGGAGTAGGCATTGCAGGAGTTGGGGTGGCATCATTTATAGTCTGTGAATTTTCGTCCGAGTCATCTTCTGAATTAGAATCACTTAAAGGGCGCAGAAAGTTATGAATGTTCGAGCTAATGCTCGCACGAATTGTACGAAGTGAAGCCCAAAAACCACCTTGCGTAGTTGTGCTCTGTTGCTGATTTCCTGTGCGTACAGGCTGTGATGGATTATGAGAATTTTCATCCGTTTGCTCAGAGGGATTCTCGTCGTCTTCTTCCTCGTTGTGATATTCTTCATTATAAGACTCGCTACCATTCTCTTGGTATATATCGTCTTGATCCGATTGCTGGTTTTCTTGGTTTTCAGGCTGTGGCTCAGCAGGAGTTTCGTTCTGTGTCCCTTCTTCAGGCTGTGCCTCAGCTTCATTCTGTGCCACTTCTTCATTGTGTTGCTCATCAGGGTTTCCATTCAATGCAGATGTTGGGGAACTACTACTATCTTCTTCTATTATTTCGTTCGCCGGTTGCACAGGAGTTTCGTTCTGTGTCTCAGCTTGATCATTGGCAGGAGGTAGTGGTTGAGTTCCTTGGAATTCGACTTGATTATTCTGGGCTTGGTTTAGTTGCAAGTTAAGAGCATTAATTTGTGCTTGAAGGTCATTAATTTGCTGTTCATTTTGCGTAGCCTCATTTAATTGTTCTTGTAATTGTTCTTGAAGAGCATTAATTTGATCTTTAAGCTTTTGAATTTCATTTTTAAGAGAGGATTCTTTTTCATTAGCCATATTTTTAGCTTCTTCCTCTTTAGCCTTAGCCGATAGCTCAGCCCGCTGCTTAGCCTCCTCTGCGGCGCCAAGCTTTTGCTTAGCCTTATCTAATTCTTTTTGAAGACTTTGGATTTGATCCTCTTGTTTATTTATTTTTAAAACATCTTCTATTTTAGCCTTGTTTTGCTCCTCCAAGCATTCCGTCTTAGTTTTGATAACTATTTCTAAATCTGTATTTTTGGCATTAAGGTTGTTTATCTTTTTATTAGCCTCGGTTAATTGTTCTTGAAGGCCTTGAACTCGCGCTTCAAGCTGGGCTTGTTGTTCAGCAGTTACATCTGTCTGTGTATTTAAGTTTCGGTATGTATTATTTTCATTCTGTTCCGCAACAGGAGATGCAGGCTGTTGATGTACTAGGGATGGGAATATTTCTCTAACTATAGCCGTGGCATGGTCTACATCGGCTGTAGCATCCTCACAAACATCATTACATTCTATAGCATAGTTTTGAAGCTCTTCATTTTGCGCTCTAAGGTCGTCTATCTCTTGATAAGCCGCGTTTAATTGTTCTCGAAGCTGTCGAACTTGCTCTTCAAGCGGGATTCTTTGTTCATCTCTTTCCTCATCTTCTACAGTTTCGTTCGGTGCCTCTTCTTCGTTGTGTTGCTCATCAGCGTTTTCATTCAATGCAGATGTTGGGGAACTACTACTATCTTCTTCTTCTTCTATTATTTCGTTCGCCGGTTGTACAGGAATTTCGTTCTGTGTATCAACTTGATCCTGTAGCTCAGGTTCATTCTGTGTCTCTTCTTCAGGCTGTTGATCAGCAGGATTCGTTAGTGGGGAATCATTAAGAGATGTTATATACATTTCATAATGTTGATCCGTGCGACTAATTATCTCCTCGTAGTTTTTGCCGTCAGATAACTCTTCTATGGTATTAGTCGTAAAGGAACTTTTGCTTCCAGACGATTCCTCAGTATTTAGCTCAGCAGGAGTTTCAGGCAGTTGATCATTGCTTACAGCCAGTGACTCAGCAGAATCTTCAGAATGGTAAAGGATCGAATTAGCCCTGTTTGAGTTAATAGGGCTGCCAGTTGGTAAACTATCATTACTTGAATTATCAATACTGTAATGAGCTATGCTGCCAGAACTAGGAGAGTCAAAAAAATTAAAGGAGGGTGATTGGTTAGCAGTGGTTTCACTCGGTGTCTCTTCATTTTCCATGATAACCTCAGAGTTATCTAATCCTCCGTTTTCAGCCGGTTGATCATTGTTTTCAGGCTGTAGCTCAGCAGGAATTTGAGGCTGTTGCACAACAGGAGCTGGAGGCTGTGCGCTACCGTTTGCTCTTTCGACTAAGTCGTTAACCGTACTCTCTAATTTGCTAAGTTGGCTTGCTTTAGTCTTTTTACTGTCTCCTACCTTATCTATAAGGTCCTTCAACTCTTTTATTAGGTCTTCATCGCTTGCAGCCGTAGCTTTTTTAAGAGCCGCTTGTAGCGCAGATAAGAACCGATCACGACGGTTTGGTTGTTGCTGGTCTCCATAAGAAGCTGTTGCCACATTTGATAAAGGCACGGGGCTAGCCACAAGCACGGAGCTAACTAAGGCCGCTTTAAAGGCCTTGCTAATTTTTGAATTTGCCATAAAAATATTACCTCCTAAAAATTTTGAAAATTTAGTGCAAAAAGCACGAAAAAGGTTTAAGTGTAGAACTTAACTATACAAATAACATAAAAAAGAGCACCTCCATTTGTTTATATTATAAAACAAGAAAGAGGCACTTGTCAATTACTATTTAATTAAAAAATGTTGCAAAAGAATGGGCAAAGGTCTCCATTATCAGATTTGTTTGAACTATTATCGTCCTTTTTCTCTTCATTGTTTGGATTTTCTTCACCATCATTTTCAGTCGGAGGATCACTTGCTTCGGATTCTTCTTCCTCGTATATTTCGGTTTGAGTAGTCGTTGCTTGGGTGTCGTTTTCATTAGTAATATTAAATTTTACGTGGGGACTGGTTTCATCATCGTTAATTTTAAATTCTTGCTGGGGAGTTTCTGGATTGTCGTCGTCCGAAAGACTAGCACTGCAGCACAAATCAAAATTTACCATAGGGAACAAAAATAAAAGGCTAAACAAAGCAGATATAATGGAGATTTTCACTTTTGAATTTAACATAATTTTACCACCTATCAATTTTAAATTTTTTACTTAATGAAAAAATAGCGACTAATTGCAGATTTTTTAGCCATTTAAAATAAGATAAAGAAGCACATCCCAGCCGAACCTATTATAGCTTAGCAAGAAGGTGAGTGTCAACAAAATAATGAGTATCAGGCAGAAAAAACCGGGGGGAACCTATTACTTACCTAAAAATACCGAGTAATGTGGCGGGGCAATATCGGGCATAAGGCTTAAGGGACGAAGATATCCGTCGGCGTCAAAATTCCCTTCGCTCCCGGAGGAGTCTATTTCCGGTTGTGTATAATCGTATTCTTCAATTATCGTTGGGAATTCTCGTATTAGAAAGGTATCTTCTGTTTGTGGAGAAGCGTCTTCTGGAGGTAGGGCTGTTTCTGGCCTTGGAGGGACATCTTCTTGAGTTTGTGAAGGGTCACATTCTAGAGTTGCTAGCAAATCCTCTTCCATATTATCATATTCGAAAGATTCTTCGTTTGCATTGCCATAATAATTTTGGGGTTCTTCTCTTAATCTGTTGAATTCATCCCACGTGTCTTGCTTAAGTTTATCCAATTCTTCAAGATCATTAGGATTTTGCATTTCAGATTTCTTTTTAACAAAAAACTTAAGTGTGCGCTCATATATGCTTCGAGAAATGGGACTATTTGTGTGGCAGTCCAAAAGTTTTTCTATTAACCTAAAAAAGGGAGAGAAACGGTGGTCGTTATAAAGACAGTCTAAAAAATCAATCAAGTTAAGATCTTTAATAAGGATGTCCTTTTCGGAGGTTTGTGAGCTTATATTTTGAGAAGGATCGTTATTTGGTTTTTCGAATGATGCGCTAGAGCCCAGGCTTAGAGTGCAATTTAAGGTAGAAATCAAAATTATAAAGCTCATGGTAGCAGAAACAACAGATTTTCTCTTTCTTGCCGAGAAATTGAACATAAAAATTTTCCTCATAATATTACCACCTAACAAATTTTTAATATTCCACACCATTAAATTTAGTTAATCATAGACTTTTAACCAATTAATGGCACAAAAACTATGGTTTATTTTACTAATTATATATTATAAATTAACAAAAGCGGTGTTGTCAAGTAGAGAAAAGATTATCAAAAAGCCAATTTTCCCCTTGTTCGAGAAGGCAAATGTAAACTTGGCTTGACAAAAATGCATTTTTATAATATAATCCAAAAAGTGTTTGTGGCGGAGTTTATGAGTGTTTTTCGTGGTACAAATTAAATTTAATAAAAAAACGAGGTGTAGCTCAGTTTGGTAGAGTGCTTGGTTTGGGACCAAGATGCCGCAGGTTCGAGCCCTGTCACCTCGACCAAAGTGTGGCTCCAAGGTCCAATTCGCGATTGAAAATGATCGTGAATTTTTTTGTTTATAGCGTGAATTTTAGTTTTTTGGCCTACATTTCGGATTTTGCCACGCAAAAATCCGATCACAACTAGAACTTTCAGATTTTTATTTTTTATGTGGCTTGACTTTTTCTTGCGGTGTTTTTATAATTGATATCAAATTTGTTTTTAAGGAGAGATTTTTTTGAGAAGTTTTGGTTACGTGTTTAGGGGTTTTATTGCATCGGTTGCAATGATTATGTCTTTTAATGGTTGTCTGTGTTCAGCATCGGTTCAAAAGGATACAACTGTAGGATTTACCTATACTAATGGTGAAAAGTGTCGTCTTGAAATTACTGATTATGGGTTAATGCTGTTAGACGCAACAAACCTAATACCCCGCCCGAACGGAAATTACTGTGTGGCTTGTCTTGGGTCTCCGTTTGGGCACTCATCTGAGAACTCAGTAGTAGATGCATTTTTTTTAACCGCAATTTATCCGAACGCATTTGACGGATTTAACCAAAGATTTATAGAAGCAGGCGAAGAGCCGCCAGTAGTAAGCGTTCCATCGAATTTGTTGCCTGGGCCGGACGCTGAGTGGAAATTCCCCTCCAATATAGTAGGTTATTAAATCTTAATAAATATTTTTATATAAAAAAGTCGATCGCTTATGTAGCTGATCGACTCTTAATTTTTTAGGGTTTATTTCTTTTTTTAAAGAAATATGTAGACTGGCCACTATTACCGTAAGTGGTGAGAAAACGGATGCAAAGATCATATAACATTTATAGAAAAAGTCAAGGCTTACTTTACAAAAAATTAAAATCTGTTGCACAAAACTCCAAAAATTGTATAATAATAATATATTTACCTTTTTAAATGATATTAAATTAAGAATTGTACACACTTTAGAGGAAGAGGTGATTACAATTATTACGGTTGAGGAGTGGGATCCACGAAACGACGAGGCTTATAGGCCTTTTTTGGTGGATAAAATTAATAACGAGCACGAAAATTTTGTTGCCTATGGCGCCAAATGTGGGAATATCCCTTGTGGTGCGATATATGCAAGGCTGACAAAGTGCGATGAGGCCGAGAATCTTAAGGCAAACGTGACGAGCTTTTTTGTTGCTCCGCTTTTTAGAGAGAAAGGCGCAGGAACAGCCTTACTGAATGCTCTCAAACACAGGATGAATGAGATTAACGTAGATACCATCGGGGTTAATGCTATTACTTCGCAGGAGAACATTGACATAATGGACAAGTTCTTGCAGAAAAGAGGATTTTCACCAGTCAAATTACTAACAGAAGTCTATTTGTTTGAGCCTAAAGTTCTTTTAGAGAAAAATAAAATTGTAAAATTGGCATCACAGTGTAGATTTAAGCTGCCACCTAAGATGTCTTTTTTGCCAAAAAACCTAGTGAAGCCCGAATTATTCGACAGGATTAAAAACAAAGAAAACTTTGATTACCCGAGCGTGCTGTCTCCGTTTGCAAACGAATTTGATTTGGACGACGAATGCACTAGGTTTGCGGTTTTTGATGACAGGGAAATCGTTGGCTGGATAACGGCTTTTCGCGTTAATGAGGATGCAGTTCTCTATCGGTCGCTGTTTGTGAGGGAAGATTATCGCAAAAAAGCCTTAGGGCTTGCGATCCTTGGTGAATGCATAAGAAATCATGCGACGAAATGTACCGACAAAATAGCGCTTTATGCGGTTGCGTTGGATAATCTGAAGGCCAGAAAGCTCTTTTCAACCTGCTTTAAGGATTATTATAAGAGCAAAAAGTACGAATTTGAGGCGTTTATGAACTTTCGGTAACAAAAGAATTTTAAACCTTATATATAAGGTAAAAAGATTTAACAAGTTGTTAGAAAAATTCTTGATATTGAGATCATAATTGGGATAAAACCACAAAACGGACAAAATCCCGATGCAGAGCGATTTATCTGGAAAAAGATAAAAAAGAATGCTGGGTTAACCATATATTATCAACAAAAACTATAGGAAATTTTTGAGCGAAAAATATCATAATTTTGGCATAGTTAATAAAAACATTTCTAAAACTTCTAACAAAAAATGGGTTGACTTTGTCGAAATTTGTGGTATAATTAACACATTGGCAAAACAGTTATGTTTTTTAAAGCTGAAGGGAGGGCATTTATATTTAAACTGAACAAGTTTAAACTAAAAAAGGTGCTGACAACAGCAAAAAAATAAGCTGAAATAATAAAGGGGGAGGCGCAATTTAGCCAATAAAATTGCATGTTACTCTTTCTCGGAGAAAATTTAAAAGGTATCTTTGGGGAATTTTAAGTGCAAAAATTTTATTTTTAGAAAAATTTTTATTGATTTGAGAAAGGACTGATTTGTTGATGAAAGGAAAAATTTTAAAAAGGTTAGCTAGCGCAATGCTAGGTTTGATGTTTGCAGTTACGGCTGTAGAAATGAAAGGTTTTGCAGCAGATGAAGTTGCTGCAAACCAGACAATGGCAACAGTTACATTTGCAAATGTAGATAACGATGAAATCGAAGATGGTAAAGATATAAGCTTTCACGTATTTGTTAAATTTACAAAAACAACTGGTACAAATGCTACTGGTACTGTAAAAATAAACAAGTTTAAAGTCACGTTTGAAGATGTTAATGAGGTATTTAAAAATGCCACCGCAGGAACGGACTATAAATTTGAGCGTATTATCTCAGCAAACGTAGACGGAACAGCTGGTTATAATGGCAAAAAATTTACATATGAGTTTAGCGTGCCAGAAGCTCAAGCTCAAGTATTTAACCTGGGAGAAACAGTTGACTTATTGAAATTTACTGGAAAAATTGATGCTAACAAAGCAGATACTGTAAAGGCCGGATTTGAAGTAAAAACTAATACTGCTGGAACAGAGTTTGCACTTGATAGCGTGAAGGCAATAAATGCAGGTGCAGCTAATGCTAGCACAACATTAAGAGCCTGTGAGCACGAGTATGATAACGAGAACCCGATAAAGGTAACCGATACGCAGCACACTGCAAAGTGTAAAAAGTGTGGTAAAGAAAAGACTGAAAATCACACCTTAGCGAATCCAACACAAATAGCGGCTACAGCAGAACACTTAGGTGGAACAGCTAAAACTTGTAGTGTTTGTAAAAAAGTAATTTACTCAGACTTAAGTAAATTAGCAGGTACAACACCACGCTTTATGCCAAACGGAACAACTGCAATCTCTGGCTACCAAGGCTTGAACTTTGTTGTTGTTGACATCAATGGAAATAAAGTTATGGTACAAGATGCGTTGAACCTATTTAGCGGTAAGAAGTTAGTGTTAACGGCTATAGACGCTAGTGATACGGTATTTAAACAAGTTAGCACTAAGATTTCTCCAAAGTATGGTAGCAATGGTTTGAAAGTTTACACTCTTGAGCTCAAAGCAGACGAAACAGCTGCAAAAGCTGATGAACTAAAGAAAGGCATTCGTGTGTTATATCAGATTCCAGATGGATTCACGGGAGAAGAATACACAGATATTCTGAAACTTGCCGGAGTAACTGGAGATTTTGAGTCAGCTGTAGAAAAAATTAATGATATACAATATGTTGCAGTTTGGACGACGGCAGCAAGCGGCCCATATGTTGTATTAAGCAAAGCTGGAACTACAGCAACAACTACTGCTGAAAATAAATCTACAACAAGCACTAGCGGAAAATCTGCAAAGACTGGCGACGCTACTGGAATGGTATGCTTAGCTGCTTCTGGATTGATGATAGCTGCTGGCTTGTACATGGGACTCATGAAAAAGAAAAAGAACGCTTAAGTTCTTAATCTAAAATAATTAAAAACCACACAGAATCTTGTGTGGTTTTTGTTTTGCGCATAAAAATAATCGGTTAAATTAGGACTTCGCCATACGTGGGGCCTGCTACAATGCCGGCAGCATTTGCTTCGTCGGTGTCTATATGCATGGCCGGGGCGAAGTTTTCGCTTACTCGGAGCATCACATCCTCAAACGTCAACGAACGATGCGCCGTCTGCACTGCCACCTTTACTATTTGGCCATCGGAGAGGTTATAAGCCTTAGCAGAGTCCGGGTCCATATGAATATGCCGTTTAGCAACAATGACTCCGTGCGGAATCTCAAGGCTTCCATTTGGACCAACCAATACGCAGCCGGGAGTTCCCTCTAAGTCGCCGGAATCTCGGAGTGGTACGTTTAAGCCCAGATTTATCGAGTCAGTGAGCGAGACCTCCACCTGAGTTTGTGCTCTTAGTGGCCCAAGTACTGCCACTTTGGTGAATTTGTTTTTAGGGCCGACAACCTCTAGCCGCACAGTACTTGCGAATTCGCCGGGCTGGGAGAGTTCCTTTTGAACGACCAACTCCGCGCTGTTGCCAAATAAGAACCCAAAGTCACGGCGAGACAAGTGAATATGCCTCGCAGAAGTTTCGACTAAAATTTTAATAATAAAAATCACCTCAAAGCAAAAATGATAGCCAGACCGTTATTTCAAGATACTCAACCCGCCCTGCAAAAATGATTAAAATAAAATGCTAAAAATGCTTGACAATTTAGGGCGTTTGTAATAAAATAATATACTGCATTAAAAATGGATTTTTGAAGCTTAAATAGATTAATTATAACATCATTTCGACAAAAAAACAAGGGTTTTATTTAAGTTTTTTGTGTTAATTATTATGATTGGGCGAATTTGCGCGTTTTTGTGAGGATTTGCGGCCTGATTGTATTATTGAATATTGACAAAAGGATGAATTGGAGTGGGTAAACCTATGCTGAATGTCAAACCTGTGCGGATGGGCAAAAATGTAAGGATGAGTTTTTCTAGAATTGACGAGGTTTTAGAGATGCCAAACCTTATTGAAGTCCAGAAGAAATCGTATCAGAGGTTTCTTGACGAGGGGCTGAAGGACGTTTTTAAGGATATTTCGGGCATTACCGATTATACCGGCAACTTGGTCTTGGAATTTCTTGATTATCATTTGGACATGGACCGTCCTAACTACAGTGTTGCAGAATGCAAAGAGCGAGATGCTACCTACTCTGCTGCTCTACGGGTGAAGGTGCGGCTTTTAAATAAGGAAAGTGGCGAGATTAAGGAGTCGGAAGTCTTTATGGGCGACTTCCCTCTTATGACGGACAGTGGTACATTCGTTATTAATGGTGCGGAACGTGTTGTTGTTTCGCAGCTTATTCGGTCTCCGGGCGTTTATTTTAAGATGGAGCACGACAAGACGGGCAAAGAGCTGTTTAGCTCGACGGTTATCCCGAACCGCGGCGCCTGGCTTGAGTATGAGAACGATATTAACGATGTTTTTTACGTTCGTATCGATAAGAATCGAAAGATTCCGGTTACTGTGTTTATTCGCGCGCTTGGGCTTGGGACAACCGATGAGATTATCGATTATTTTGGCCGCGATGAGCGCATTTTAGCTACGATTGAGAAGGACCCGTGCAATAATTCGGAAGAGGCCCTTTTGGAATTGTATCGCAAGCTGAGGCCCACAGAGCCGCCAACCTTGGACAGCGCTAAGGCACATTTGGATGCTTTGTTTTTTGACGAGAGAAGATACGATTTGTCGCGGGTGGGGCGGTATAAGTACAATAAAAAGTTAGGAATTTATGGTAGGTTGACGGGTCGGGTAATATCTCAACCTATCGTTAACCCCCGCACTGGCGAGATTATGGCCGATGCCGGCGAGACAATTTCTTTTGAAAAGGCTAGCGAGATCGAGAATGCCGGCGTTACGGTTGCTTATGTTCAGGATGAGGACCGCGAGGTTAAGGTGATTTCGAATGGCATGGTGGACATAGGTTGCTATGTTGACTTTGACGCGAAGGCCGAATGCGGCGTGAAGGAGAAGGTTCGGTTTAGCGTTTTGATGGAGATTTTGGAGGCTTCTGGTTCTGACGACGAGCTTAAAGAGGCTATTGTCGCGCGTTTGGGAGAGCTTGTTCCGAATTATATTACTATTGACGACATTTTTGCGTCGATTAATTATATGAATTGCCTTGCTAGCGGCGTTGGTGTGACAGATGATATTGATCATTTGGGAAATCGGCGTGTTCGGTCGGTTGGCGAGCTGCTGCAGAATCAGTTTAGGATCGGATTGTCGCGGTTGGAGAGGGTTATTCGTGAGAGAATGACGCTTCAGGCGCAGGACTTGGAGATGTTAACTCCCCAGTCTTTGATAAACATTCGGCCGGTTGTTGCGGCTATTAAGGAGTTTTTTGGGCTGTCGCAGTTGTCTCAGTTTATGGATCAGACGAACCCTTTGGCCGAGCTGACCCACAAGAGGCGGCTTTCTGCTTTGGGACCTGGAGGACTTTCTAGAGATAGAGCCGGTTTTGAGGTTCGTGACGTTCACTATAGCCATTATGGACGCATGTGCCCGATTGAGACCCCGGAAGGACCTAACATTGGCTTGATTTCTTATTTGGCGACGTTTGCGAGGATCAACGAATACGGCTTTATTGAGGCTCCTTTTAGAAAGGTCGATAAGGCGCGAGGAGTGGTAACTTCGGAGGTTGTCTATATGACGGCCGATGTGGAAGACGAATTCATCGTGGTGCAAGCGAATGAACCCCTTGACGAAGAGGGCCATTTTGTGAACTCGAAGGTTAACGGCCGGTATCGCGATAGTTTCGTGGAAGTTGAGAGCGATCGAGCCGATTATATGGATATTTGTCCGCGGATGGTTATGTCTGTGGCAACTGCGATGATCCCTTTTTTGGAGAATGACGACGCAAACCGCGCTTTGATGGGATCGAATATGCAGCGGCAGGCCGTGCCTTTGCTTAAGACGGAGGCGCCTATTGTTGGCACGGGCATGGAGTACAAGGCTGGCGTGGATTCGGGTGTTTGCGTGCTTTCTAAGGACGATGGCGTTGTGGAGAGCGTTTGCGCGAATGAGATTACCGTTGATTATGATTCTGGCGAGGTGGAAACCTTTAAAATTACCAAATTTATGCGGTCTAATCAGGGAACTTGCGTTAATCAGGTGCCGGTGGTGAGTCAGGGACAGCGCGTGGAGAAAGGCGAGGTTTTGGCCGACGGGCCGGCGATTAGCAATGGTGAAGTTAGCTTGGGCAAGAATGTTCTCATTGGTTTCATGACTTGGGAGGGCTACAACTACGAGGACGCCGTGCTTATCAGTGAGAAGATTGTTCGAGATGACGTTTATACCTCGATTCATATTGAGGAGTATGAGACGGAAGCCCGCGACACTAAGCTTGGGCCGGAGGAGATTACTAGAGATATTCCGAATGTCGGCGAAGATGCTTTGAAAGATCTTGATGAAATGGGTATAATCCGCGTGGGAACAGAAGTTCAGGCGGGTGACGTTTTGGTAGGTAAGGTTACGCCTAAGGGTGAGACTGAACTTACAGCTGAAGAACGCCTACTCCGCGCTATTTTTGGAGAAAAAGCTAGGGAAGTCCGCGATACTTCGTTGCGTGTGCCCCACGGTGAGTACGGAATTGTTGTTGATGTGAAGGTGTTTACACGCGCGAATTGCGATGAGCTTCAACCGGGCGTGAATAAGGTTGTGCGTTGCTACATTGCGCAGAAGCGTAAGATTTCGGTTGGCGACAAGATGGCCGGTCGGCACGGGAATAAGGGCGTTGTCTCGCGGATTTTGCCGGTTGAGGATATGCCATTTTTGCCGGATGGAACGCCACTTGATATCGTTTTGAACCCGCTTGGTGTGCCTTCTCGTATGAATATTGGCCAAGTTTTGGAGGTCCACCTTGGCTACGCGGCAAAGGCTCTGGGATGGAAGATAATGACGCCCGTTTTTGACGGCGCGCATGAAGAGGACATTTTTGAATGCTTTAAGAAGGCTGGGCTCAGCGAGGACGGAAAGACTTGGCTGAAGGATGGCCGCACCGGTGAGTACTTTGACAACCCCGTGACGGTGGGATATATGTATTATTTGAAGCTGCACCACTTGGTTGATGATAAGATTCACGCGCGGTCTACCGGGCCTTATTCACTTGTTACGCAACAACCTCTGGGCGGAAAGGCGCAGTTTGGCGGCCAGCGCTTTGGAGAGATGGAAGTTTGGGCCTTGGAGGCTTACGGTGCGGCGTACACTTTGCAGGAGATTTTGACGGTTAAGTCGGACGACGTTGTAGGTAGAGTCAAAACTTATGAGGCGATTGTTAAGGGACAAAATATTCCAAAGCCCGGTATTCCGGAGTCGTTTAAAGTTTTGATCAAGGAACTGCAGTCGTTGGGGCTCGATGTGAAGGTCTTGAACAAGAATGAGGAGGAGATCGACCTAAAGCAGACGTTTGATGACGACGATAATATGGGCTTGAGCCCGGCTGGCGGTGACTTTCATGAGGAGGAAGTGGTTACTTCTTTGGATGGGTTCAGCTTGGAGGACGACCCAGAGGGGAACAATATGTTTGATGAGTCCAGTGTTGTTGCAGACTCTGACGATGATGACAGCTTTGAGGATGAGCTGAACGAAGTTTTTGACGATGCGGATATACCAGCGGCAGATCAAGATTTTTAGGGGGTTGCAGCGTAAGATGAAATTTAATGTGTTTGAATCGATTAAGATCAGACTCGCGTCGCCCGACCAGATCCGGGAGTGGTCGCGTGGGGAAGTGAAGAAGCCGGAGACGATTAACTACAGGACCCTGAAACCGGAACGCGACGGGCTTTTTTGCGAACGGATTTTTGGACCGCAGAAAGACTGGGAGTGCCATTGCGGCAAGTATAAGAGGATTCGGTACAAGGGCAAAGTTTGTGACCGTTGCGGCGTTGAGGTTACTCGGTCTAAGGTTCGGCGTGAGCGGATGGGGCATATTGAGCTTGCGGCACCGGTTTCGCACATTTGGTATTTTAAGGGGATCCCCTCTAGAATGGGACTCATCTTGGATATATCTCCTCGGATGCTTGAGAAGGTGCTGTATTTTGCGCTTTATATTGTCACAGACCCAGGTAAAGCACGCGAATTGGTTAAGTACCAGTTTATCACAGAGCGCGAATACCGCGATTTAAAGGAAAAGTACGAGGACGATTTTGAGGCTTTGATGGGGGCAGAGGCCGTTAAGAAGCTTTTGGCGGAGATTGACGTGGAGGCGCTTTCTAAAGAACTCAAGGATGAATTGGAGTCTGCTGTGGGGCAAAAAAGAGTTAGAATTTTAAAGCGGCTCGAGGTGGTGGAGTCTTTTCGGCTATCGGGAAATCGCCCGGAATGGATGATTTTGGACGTGATTCCTGTTATTCCACCAGATTTGCGACCTATGGTTCAGCTGGATGGTGGCAGATTCGCGACTTCGGACTTAAATGATCTTTATAGGCGCGTTATTAATAGGAATAATCGGCTGAAACGCTTGCTGGAGCTGGGCGCGCCGGATATAATTATTCGCAACGAGAAGCGCATGCTGCAGGAGGCCGTTGATGCGCTTATTGACAATGGTCGTCGCGGCCGTCCGGTTACTGGCGCGAATAATCGGCCACTCAAGTCGCTTTCGGATATGTTGAAGGGCAAACAGGGGCGGTTTAGGCAGAATCTTTTGGGCAAACGTGTGGATTATTCGGGCCGGTCAGTTATTGTAGTTGGGCCAGAGCTGAAGATGTACCAGTGCGGGTTGCCTAAGGAGATGGCTCTGGAGCTGTTTAAGCCATTTGTTATGAAGCGGCTGGTGGAGACTGGGGCTTCGAACAATATTAAGTCGGCAAGAAAGGCTGTGGACAGAGCTAAGCCAGAAGTTTGGGACGCTTTGGAGATAGTCATAAAGGGGCATCCAGTGCTTTTGAACCGAGCTCCAACGCTGCACAGGTTAGGAATACAGGCATTTGAGCCGGTTTTGGTTGAGGGAAGGGCTTTAAAGCTGCATCCCTTGGTTTGTACTGCTTACAATGCTGACTTTGACGGGGATCAGATGGCGGTTCACGTGCCGCTTTCGGCAGAGGCGCAGGCTGAGGCTAGGTTCTTGATGCTGGCTGCGGGCAATTTGCTGAAACCATCGGACGGGCGACCAGTGACGGTGCCTACGCAGGACATGGTTTTGGGATCTTACTATTTGACGCTGGACAAAGAAGGCGAAAAGGGCGAGGGCAAGGTGTTTAGAAACTTTGAGGAAGCCTTGATGGCCTATGACGCTAAGGATGTTGGCTTGCACGCGAAAATTAAGGTTAGGCGGACTGTGGTTGTGCAAGGCGAGAAAGTTACTGGTATGATTGAGACGACGGTTGGTAAGATTATTTTTAACCAGCCTATACCGCAGGATTTGGGATTTGTTGAGCGGGAAACTCTCGATGATTACTTGAAGCTAGAGGTTGACTTTTTAGTCGGCAAGAAGCAGATTCAGAAAATTATTGATCGCTGTATTAAAGTTCACGGAACGCAAGTGACGGCGCGGGTTTTAGATTGCATTAAGGACCAGGGATTCAAGTATTCTACTAAGGGCGCCATTACCGTTGCGGTTTGCGACGCGGTAGTGCCGCCGGCAAAGAAGGAGATTATTGCTGACGCTGAGGCGCAGATTGAGAAAGTCTCTCAGCAGTTCAAGCGTGGACTTATTTCGAATGAGGAACGCGAGGGCCATGTGCTTAAAATTTGGGATAAGGCTACTAATGGCGTTACAGCAGCCTTACAGGAGAATTTGGACAGGTATAATCCGATTTATATGATGGCGGACTCGGGTGCGCGTGGTTCTATGAGTCAGATTCGGCAGCTTGCTGGTATGCGTGGCCTTATTGCCAACACTTCGGGTAAGACTATTGAGGTTCCAATTCGCGCAAATTACCGCGAGGGGCTTAATGTTTTGGAGTACTTTATATCTTCACGCGGGGCACGAAAGGGATTAGCCGATACGGCGCTTCGTACTGCGGACTCTGGTTACCTTACTCGCCGGCTTGTTGATGTTTCGCAGGAGGTTATTATTCGCGAGGACGACTGCGGAACCACCGAAGGGCTGACTATTTTTGAGATTAAGGATGGCAAGGAGTCTATTGAGAGCCTGCATGAACGCTTGATTGGCCGGTATTTGTGTGAGGACTTTGTTGACGCGGCGACCGGTGAGGTGCTGGTTTCTAAGGATAAGATGATGGACGACCACGATGCGGACGTTATTATTGGTGCGGGTGTCGAGAAGATAGATATTCGGTCGATTCTTGGATGCAAGGCGCGGCACGGGATTTGCAAAAAGTGTTATGGTGCGAACCTTGCTAATGGCATGCCTGTTGCTGTAGGAGAAGCTGTTGGAATCATTGCGGCGCAGTCTATTGGTGAACCCGGCACGCAGCTGACTATGAGAACCTTCCATACTGGCGGTGTTGCTAGTGCTGAGGATATTACTCAGGGCTTGCCGCGCGTTGAGGAGCTGTTTGAAAGCCGTAAGCCTAAGCATCTTGCGATTATAAGTGAGATTTCGGGTGAGGTTAGTTTTGAAGAGGTCAAGAATAACCGCCATATCGTGATTTATAATAGTGAGAGCGGTGAAAAGGTTTCTTATTTGATCCCGTTTGGATCCATTGTGAGAGTTCAGGAAGGCCAGCAGATAGAAGCAGGTGAGCGCTTGACAGAGGGCTCGGTTAATCCTCATGACGTTTTGGCCATAAGTGGGGCGAACGCTGTGCAAAATTACTTGATACAGGAAGTGCAGCGTGTCTACCGTATGCAGGGCGTTGACATTAACGACAAGCACATTGAGGTGATTGTGCGGCAGATGATGCGTAAGGTTCAGGTTAAGGACCGCGGCGATACGGACTTGATTGCAGATTCTATGGTGGATAAGTCTGACTTTATTGCAGCAAATGAGGAGATCCGGCGGCGGATTGCTGCTGGCGAAGAGGGGCTTTTGGAGGCTACTTGCATTCCGACTTTATTGGGAATTACTAAGGCCTCGCTCGCTACGGAATCGTTCTTGGCGGCGGCTTCGTTCCAGGAGACTACTCGAGTTTTGACTGATGCGGCCATAAAGGCGAAGATTGACCCACTGGTGGGACTTAAAGAAAATGTTATTATTGGAAAGCTGGTCCCTGCTGGCACGGGAATGCATCGTTACAGCGATGTTGTTGTTAACCGGATCCCAGACGAGGATGAATCAGACGAGGGTGCATAGAACTACAGTGGTATTGTGGCTTTGTCTGGACAAATTAGTGGCTGATGCTTGACTGATCGAGCTTAGAGGCCTGCTCTTACCTGGCGTCGTTTTTCGTGAATTTTTGAGAGAAAAGCGTTGACAGCCTTTGTGAAAGTATGGTACAATACTATATTGTGGAAGATTATATAAGCAAATCATCCATGTGGTGGTTTGCTTTTGTTTTCAAATTTTTTGCTGCGTCTATTTTTGGCGGTGGCAAGAGGTTTTTGCTTTGAGGTATGTTTATTTTTGGTTATAAAGCTCAGACTATTACTGTTATTGTGATGGCTTTTTTTGCGAGCTTTTAACATATATCTTGATTTTGAGGAGGTGTAATATGCCAACCTTTAACCAGTTAGTTAGAAAGGGCAGAAAAGTTTCTGAGAAAAAGTACAAGGCGCCAGCTCTTTTGAGAGGATGGAATGCTAAAAAACGGCTTCCTATTGAACAGACTTCTCCGCAAAAACGTGGTGTTTGTACTGCTGTTAAGACTGCTACGCCTAAAAAACCTAACTCGGCACTTAGAAAGATCGCTAGGGTACGCCTTTCAAACGGAATTGAGGTTAGCTCGTATATTCCGGGCGAGGGTCACAACCTGCAAGAACACAGCGTTGTGCTTATTCGTGGTGGACGTGTTAAGGATTTACCTGGTGTTCGGTATCATATTGTTCGCGGAACTTTGGATGCGCAAGGCGTTGCAAAGCGCATGCAGGCCCGGTCTAAGTATGGAGCTAAGCGGCCTAAGGCAGGAGGAGCAAACAAATAATCTGTTTTTTGAAATTGACAAATACCTTTACGGATGCAGATTGCACCTTGCAATGCAGAAGTGTTTATTATAGATTTTAGATTTATTGAGGCACCTCTGTATTGGCGAACGGGAGTTTTGTCGCTTTCGAGTACCTAGGATATCATTTTTGTGAAGGAGGGAAGAGAAGTGCCAAGAAGAGGTTCTATTACTAAGCGTGACGTTTTGACGGATCCGCTTTATAATTCTAAGCTGGTGACTCGCCTTATTAACAACGTTATGTATGACGGGAAACGAGGCGTGGCGCAAAAAATTGTTTATGGCGCGTTCGATATTATTAGAGAGAAGGTTGGACGCGAACCGCTTGAAGTTTTTGAACAAGCTATGGAGAACATTATGCCGGTTTTGGAGGTTAAGGCTCGCCGTGTTGGTGGTGCTACTTATCAGGTACCTATGGAGGTCCGGCCGGAACGCCGCCAGACTTTGGGGTTGCGTTGGTTGACAAATTATTCTCGGGCTCGGGCTGAAAGGACTATGAGAGAACGGCTTGCAAACGAGATTATGGATGCTGTTAATGAGACCGGTGGAGCTGTTAAAAAGCGCGAGGATACTCATAAAATGGCCGAAGCTAACAAGGCTTTTGCGCATTACAGATGGTAATTTAATTTGGTTGTTTTGAAAAGATTTTTTGAAGATTTTACTATATTTTGAGAGAAAGGAGAGAGTTTTTATGGCAAGACAAGTTTCACTTGATTTTACGCGAAATATCGGGATAATGGCGCATATTGACGCGGGCAAGACTACTACTACTGAACGAATTTTGTTTTATACTGGGGTTAATCATAAGATAGGCGAGACGCATGATGGTGCGGCGACTATGGACTGGATGGCGCAAGAACAAGAACGCGGAATTACGATTACTTCTGCCGCTACTACTTGTTTTTGGAAGGATCACCGGATTAACATTATTGATACGCCGGGGCACGTTGACTTTACTGTTGAAGTTGAGCGGTCTTTGCGGGTTTTGGATGGATCGGTTACTGTATTGTGCGCTAAGGGAGGCGTTGAGCCGCAGTCGGAGACGGTGTGGCGTCAGGCGGACAAGTACGGAGTGCCGCGGATGGTGTATGTTAATAAGATGGACATTATGGGGGCGGACTTTTACAACGTTGTGACGATGATGAAGGAACGTCTTAAATGCAATGCTGTGCCTATACAGCTGCCGATTGGCGCGGAGGATACTTTTAAAGGGCTTGTTGACTTGGTTGAGATGAAGGCTTATGTTTATTACGACGACCTTGGCAAGGATATCCGTGTGGAGGAGATCCCGGAGGATATGAAGGAGCTTGCGGAGAAGTATCATACTGAGCTTTTGGAGCATGTTGCGGAGCAGGATGAAGCCCTCTTTGAGAAATATTTGGAGGGCGAGCAGTTTAGCGAGCAGGAGATTAAGAATTGTATTAGGAAGGCGACGCTTGCTAATGCTATGGTTCCGGTTGTTTGCGGAACTTCTTATCGAAACAAGGGCGTGCAGAAGCTGTTAGATGCCATTGTTGATTACATGCCTGCGCCTACTGACGTGCCTGCTATTAAGGGTGTTAACCCTGAGACCGGTGCTGAGGAAGAGCGGAATTCTTCGGATGATGAGCCGTTTGCTGCTTTGGCGTTTAAGATTGCTACGGACCCATTTGTTGGTAAGTTGTGCTTTTTCCGGGTGTATTCGGGAACTATTAGTGCGGGTTCTACGGTTTATAACTCTACTAAGGACGACAACGAGCGGTTAGGTCGGATTTTGCAGATGCACGCAAATCACCGGCAGGACATTGAAACGGTTTATGCTGGCGATATTGCTGCGGCTGTTGGACTTAAGAATACCACTACGGGCGACACTTTGTGTACTGAGAAGGCTCCGGTTATTTTGGAGTCTATGGAGTTTCCGGACCCGGTTATTCGGGTTGCTATTGAGCCTAAGACCAAGGCGGGGCAAGAGAAAATGGGTATTGCTTTGGCAAAACTTGCGGAAGAAGACCCAACTTTTAAGGCTTATACTGACGAGGAGACCGGCCAGACTATTATTGCTGGTATGGGTGAGCTACATCTAGAGATTATTGTTGACCGGCTTTTGAGAGAGTTTAAGGTTGAGGCGAATGTTGGTAAGCCGCAGGTTGCTTATAAAGAGACTATTCGCCGGAATGCTGACGTTGATCAGAAGTATGCTCGACAGTCTGGTGGCCGAGGTCAATATGGTCATGTTAAGATTAAGATTGAGCCGAATCCTACTAAGGGATACGAGTTTGTGAACTCTATTGTTGGCGGAGCTATCCCTAAGGAGTATATTCCTGCGGTTGACCAAGGCATTAAGGGCGCCATGCTTTCGGGCGTTTTGGCTGGATACAATGTTGTGGACGTTAAGGTTACGCTTTATGACGGTTCTTACCATGAGGTTGACTCTTCGGAGATGGCGTTTAAGATTGCTGGGTCTATGGCTTTTAAGGACGCTATGCGGAAGGCGGACCCGGTTTTACTGGAGCCTATTATGAAGGTTTGCGTTACTGTTCCGGAGGAGTATATGGGTGACGTTATTGGTGACATCAACTCGCGTCGCGGAATGATTCAGGGAATGGAGGCTGTTTCTGGAGCGCAACGTGTTAATGCTTTGGTGCCGCTTTCGGAGATGTTTGGCTACGCTACGGATATGCGCTCTAAGACGCAGGGCAGAGGTCAATATACTATGGAACCAAGTCATTACGCTGAAGTGCCGAAGTCGGTTTCGGAAAAAATTATTGCCGACAGAACTAAGTCTAATTAGTTTTGTTAAGTTTCTATTGATTTTTATTATCTAATTTGCTACAATGTAGACAATAGCATTTTAATTATTAATTTTTATGCATCAAAAGGAGGAAAATCCAATGGCAAAAGCTAAATTTGAAAGAAATAAACCTCATGTAAACATTGGTACTATTGGTCACGTTGACCACGGCAAAACTACTTTAACTGCGGCTATCACTAAGGTTTTGAACTTAGGAGGAGCAGCTGAGTTTGTTGACTATGCAAATATCGACAAGGCTCCAGAAGAGAGAGAACGCGGAATTACTATTAATACTTCGCACGTTGAGTATGAGACGGCTACTCGCCACTATGCACATGTTGACTGCCCTGGCCATGCTGACTATGTTAAAAACATGATTACTGGTGCTGCGCAGATGGATGGAGCTATTTTGGTAGTTTCAGCTGCGGATGGCCCTATGCCTCAGACTAGAGAGCATATCTTGCTTGCACGTCAGGTTGGCGTTCCTTGCATCGTTGTTTTCATGAACAAGGTTGACCAGGTTGACGATGAGGAGCTTCTTGACTTAGTTGAGATGGAGATTCGCGATTTATTGAATGAATACGAGTTTCCTGGCGACGATACGCCTATTATTCGCGGTTCAGCCTTGGTTGCTCTTGAGTCTAGCTCGAAGGATCCTAATGCTGACGAGTACAAATGCATTCATGAGCTTATGGATGCTGTTGACAAGTTTATTCCTACTCCGGAACGCAAGGCAGATCAGCCTTTCTTGATGCCGGTTGAAGACGTGTTTACTATTACTGGTAGAGGAACAGTTGCTACTGGTAGGGTTGAGCGCGGTCAACTGAAGAATGGTGAGGAAGTTGAGCTTGTTGGCTTGAGTGAAGAACGCACAAAGACAGTTGTTACTGGCATTGAGATGTTCAGAAAGATTTTGGATTATGCTGAAGCTGGCGACAATGTTGGTGTTCTTCTTCGCGGAATCCAGAGAGAGGATATTCAACGCGGTCAGGTTCTTGCTAAGCCGGGAACAATTAATCCTCACACCAAATTTAGAGGCCAAGTTTACGTTCTGACTAAGGATGAAGGTGGCCGCCATACACCGTTCTTTAATAATTATCGTCCGCAGTTTTACTTTAGGACTACCGATGTTACGGGAATCATCAAGTTGCCAGAAGGCACCGAGATGTGTATGCCGGGCGACAACGTTGTCATGGACGTTGAGCTTATTACGCCTATCGCTATTGAGGAAGGTTTGCGCTTTGCTATTCGTGAAGGCGGCCGTACTGTTGGATCTGGCGTGGTTACCGCTATTAATTCGTAAGATACTTCGACTTTTACAAGGATATATTTGGGCAAGTCCTATTTCTTTGGGGCTTGCTTTTTTTTGCAAAAATTTTTATAGTGGTCGGGAGATAAGTTATTACAAAAGAGTTACAAAACGAGCCTTAACGCCAACGGCAAAATGTATAAAAAATTCACAAAAAAACAAGTTTTTTAAGCCAAAACATATAGGAAGATTTTATACAAAGTTTATACAAATGGTGCGGGTTATAAGAGATTTTTATTGCTAAAATAGAAATTTAAGTTTGTGCTGAAATTCCCTTGATATGTATCGGTTTAGGTGATAAAATAATTACATATTTGTAATATGTGTTTCTAAATTGAAACAAAACGGAGGGAACAAAATTTGAGAAAATGCAAAAAATTTCTATCCGGATTGATGGCAGCTTGTCTTTTAGTAAGCTTTTTGAATGTTATGAGTGGGAGGGTTGGCTTTGCGGCGAATGGAGATTCTTCTGTGGAAAGCCAAATACATCAGCTCGAACAACGGCAACAGCAGCTGGCAGCAGAGTCTGAGAGGCTGAAAAAAAGTATAAACACTAAAAAAGCCTACAGAGCTAACATTTTGGAGCAGTGGAATCTTTTGCAAAGCCAGATGAACATATTGACGGAGAGAATGAATTTGCTTAACCAGGAGATTGCGTCTAAACAAGCTAGAATGAATGAAATTCAGCAAAACATGGACGAGAATATGTCTAGATTGGGCGAGCGATTAAAGGCTATATATAAAGCTGGCGATGTTCCGGAGCTCGCGATCTTTTTGAATGTTCAGAATTTTGGGGATCTTTTAGATAAGGCGGACATGGTTCAAAAACTTAGCCGCTATGATGCAGATTTAATCGATGAGTTGAACGAGAACAGAGCTCAAATTGAACAGGAAAAGGTGGCCTTGGAAGGCCGCAAAAAAGAGGTAGAGGATTCGAAGTCTGTTTTGGACGCTAAGGTCGAAGCGCTGAATAAGATAAAGCGTGAAAATGACCAGATTGCGAACGAACTATTGCGGAGAGAATCTAAATTGAGGGCACAAATAAGTGCGAATGAGGCTCGAAAAAGAAGCTTGCAGAATGATATTTTTAATGGCCCTGCAAGGAACGCAAACCACTTTACTAAGCGAAATGGTCGATATGCTTGGCCGGTACCGGGCCGTCGTAACATTTCTTCTGGCTGGGGCGGCAGACGTCGCCATAACGGGATAGATATTCCGGGACCTGCTGGAACACCTATTGTGGCGACTGCTGATGGGGTTGTGGTTGAGGCTAATTCCTCTAGTCGCTGGGGCCATGGCTGGGGATATTACGTTCTGGTGCTGCACGATGACGGGAAAAAGACGATTTATGCGCATTTGAGCAGGGTCTTGGCTCGACCGGGACAGCGCGTGCAAGCAGGACAAATGGTTGGAAATATGGGTAGCACTGGACATTCTACTGGAAACCACCTGCATTTTGGAGTCATGGTGAATGGCAGATGGGTAAATCCAATGCTGTTTCTGTGAAGACTAAGTTAGAATTTTTCAGATAAAATCGGGCATAATTAATATAGGTTGCCTTAAAATCCGCACTGCATTGGTGGCTGCGGGTTTTGTTTTTTGAGGAGTTATTTTTATGCCAAAAAAGAAAAATTACTTAAGGTATTATAAAAAGGCTTATTTAAGGGGTAGGAGCGCACAGCTGAATAGACGAGTCGTCGGATTTACAGGGCTGATGCTGTTTGCGAGTGCTATTGTTGTGGCGTGCGTTTTTGTGAAGATTGAGAGTGAGAATGAGGAGTTGCAGAATGAGACTTCGTTGGCGATGAATCGGGCTGTGAGCGTTAAGAAGAAAGGGCTGAGGACGGATTTTAACGCGTGGAACAGGTCTTGCGATTGGCCGCTGATTGTAGTTAACAACATGAATGAGATGCCGGATTATTCTCTGCCGCGGCTTAAGCAGATTGGCGACGTGGAGGTGGATGAGCGGATTATCCCTGCGCTTAGCGAAATGTTACGGGAGTCAAGCAAAAGTGGCGTTAAACTGTGGGTTTCTCTGGGATACAGAAGCAAAGAACGGCAGGATCGCTTGTTTAATGTGGAAGTTGAAAAATTTTTGCAGTCTGGGGTGGCGAAGGATCAAGCAATTGAGTTGGCTTTAAAAAATGTCTCTGCACCGGGCCGTAATGAACATAACACGGGGCTGGCTGTGGATTTTAACGCCGCTGGAGACGAATTTTTGGCCACACCAGAATTCCACTGGCTGCGGGATAATTGTGAGAAGTTCGGTTTTATTGCAAGATACGAAAAGGAAAAGGAGGCAGTGACCGGCAGAACGGCAGAGCCTGCTCATTTTAGGTACGTGGGCGAAGAGCACGCTGCGGCTATTAAGGCGAAGAATCTGTGTCTGGAGGAGTACGTTTCGGGGCTGATCCGTTGAGCCGTTGCGATGGGGTTGGATAAAATCGAAAATTCTGCTATAATTGTTTTGAAAGGTGCGAGTTTACTAATTTGAAGGGATGAAAAACATGTCGCAAAGCAAAGTGAGAACGAGGTTCGCGCCCAGCCCAACGGGGTTTATGCATGTTGGAAATTTGAGAACAGCGCTGTATGAATATTTGATAGCTAAGTCTGGCGGCGGAGATTTTATCTTGAGAATTGAAGATACCGACAGAGAGCGGCTGGTACCTGGTGCTATAGACGTAATATATGAAACGATGCGGAAAGTTGGCCTAAAGCACGACGAAGGGCCTGATATCGGTGGGGATTATGGACCGTATGTGCAGAGTGAGCGTCAGGGCTTGTATAAGGAAAAGGCCGAAGAGCTAGTGAAGTCGGGCAAGGCGTACTATTGCTTTTGCTCGAAGGAGAGGTTAGCGAGCCTGCACGATGAGCAGAGCGAGAAAGGCGAATTTGCCGGAGGGTACGACAGGCACTGCAGGGATTTACCTAAAGCAGAGGTGGATGCGCTTTTGCAGGCGGGGACTCCGTATGTTATCCGCCAAAAGGTACCTCTGGAGGGCTCCACGACCTTTGTGGATACTGTTTATGGTGAAATAACGGTGGAGAACAGCGAGATAGAGGACCAGATCTTGCTGAAGAACGACGGGTACCCTACATACAACTTCGCAAACGTCGTAGATGACCACGCGATGCGGATTACGCACGTTGTGAGGGGAAGCGAGTATTTGTCGTCGACGCCGAAGTACAACCTTTTGTATGAGGCTTTTGGCTTGGAGACACCGACGTATGTGCATTTGCCTCTGATTATGGGAAAAAATCTGGATGGAACAACCTCGAAGCTCTCAAAAAGGCATGGTTCTGTGGGATTCGAGGACTTGGTGCAGCAGGGCTATTTGCCCGAGGCGATAGTGAATTACGTTGCGCTACTGGGCTGGTGCCCGCAGGAAAACCGCGAGATCTTCTCGCTTTCGGAGCTTGTTTCGGCGTTTTCGGTGGAGCGAATCTGCAAATCTCCGGCCGTGTTTGATTTTGATAAACTCAACTGGTTCAACGCAGAGTACATCCGAGCAATGCCGCTTAAGGAGTTCGTAAAGCTCGCTGAGCCATACTTCAGGTCGGCCATACGAAGGGAGCTTGACTGGATTAAAGTGGCTGCAATATTGCAGCAGCGAGTTGAGGTTTTGACACAGATCCCAGAGATGGTAAGATTTTTGGGCGAGCTTAAGGATTACGATAGTGAGCTGTTTGTGAATAAAAAGAGCAAGACGGATTTAGAAAATTCCGGTGTGATGCTTCAAAGCGCTATGGAAGAACTTTTAAAACTCGACGGTTGGAGCTATGACGCGATTCATGATTGCTTAATTGGCTTGGCAGCACGGTTAGGAGTCAAAAATGGCACGGTGATGTGGCCGGTGAGGATAGCTGCATCGGGACTGCAGGTGACGCCTGGCGGGGCTATTGAGATTTTGGAGATTTTGGGTAAGGAAGAATCCTTAAAAAGGCTTGAGAATGGGATTAAAAAGCTATTGTAAAGTTATTTTTGCCAATAAAACTGAGTGGAGCACAATGGGTTGGTTGAGATTTTTAGATTTTATGCTGTGTGGAGTGGTGTTATGGAAGAGAAGAATACGAATTTAGCGGGCGTTTCGGATGAAAACAACAATTTTATTAAGGATATCATCAAGGAGGACATGAAGCCGGGCGGCCGCTGCTATGGTGAGAAGATCCATACTAGGTTTCCGCCGGAGCCGAATGGATACCTGCACATCGGACACGCAAAGGCAATTTGTATTGACTTTGGCTTGGCAGCGCAATTTGGAGGCATTTGTAATCTGAGAATGGACGACACAAACCCCGCGAAGGAAGATGTGGAGTACGTTGAGGCGATAAAAGAGGACATAAAATGGCTTGGGTTCGACTGGGGAGACCGTTTTTATTTTGCATCGGACTATTTCGATGAGATGTATGAATTTGCATGCGAGCTGATAGGCAAGGGGCTAGCGTATGTTTGCGAGATGACGCCGGAGGAGGTAAAGGCGAACCGTGGGGATCTTTCTACTGCGGCAGTGAGCTTTTATCGCGACAGACCTAGGGAGGAAAGCATGGACTTGTTTAAACGCATGCGGGCCGGGGAGTTTGCCGATGGTGCTATGACTTTACGGGCGAAAATTGACCTTGAATCGGGCAACTTTAACATGCGAGACCCAGTGCTGTACCGAATCAACCACTCGCAGCATCACAGAACGCACGACAAATGGTGTATCTACCCGATGTATGACTACGCGCATCCCATTGAGGACGCGATGGAGGGGATTACGCATTCGCTGTGTACGCTGGAATTCGAGGATCACCGGCCGTTGTACGACTGGGTGATAAACAACGTGAGCGTGCCGTACAAGCCACGTCAGATCGAGTTCGCGCGGCTTGGAATAAACCATACCGTAATGAGCAAGCGGAAGTTGCGCGCGCTGGTTGAGAAAGGCTTTGTGGCGGGCTGGGATGACCCAAGAATGCCAACACTGTGTGGCTTAAGGCGGCGTGGCTATACTCCTGTGTCTATTCGGAATTTTTGTGAGCGGATCGGCGTGGCGAAGGTCAACAGCACGGCAGATTACGGCTTTTTGGAGCATTGCCTGCGTGAGGACTTGAACCAGAATGCTAGGCGGGTTATGGCGGTCCTGCGGCCGGTAAAGTTGATCATAACGAATTATCCGGAGGGCCAGGAGGAGAGCTTTGAGGTCGAAAACAACCCGAATCGCCCAGAGGACGGCACGCGGAGGATCACGTTCTCGCGGGAATTGTTCATCGAGGCGGATGACTTCATGCAGGATCCGGGGAAGGGGTATTTTCGTCTGTTTCCAGGGAATGAAGTCCGGCTGAAGAGTGCCTATGTTGTGCGGTGTACAGGTAGCAGGACCGATGAAAACGGCAATGTGGTAGAAGTTTATGCTGAGTATGATCCAGAGACTACCGGTGGGAACACGCCGGACGGCAGAAAGGTGAAGGGAACCATCCATTGGGTGGATGCAAAGAATGCTGTGGATGCGGAAGTTCGGCTGTATAATGACCTTTTTACGGTTTTGGACCCGGGAGGACAAGAGGGCGACTTCGCGGACTACGTGAACCCGCAGTCTTTGGAGGTTTTGACGGACTGCAAGGTGGAGCGCTCGCTGGCGGACGCAACGGCACCGGATAACTTTCAGTTTATGCGTTTGGGCTACTTTTGCGTGGACAATACCGATAGCAAGCCTGGGCATCTGGTGTTTAACCGGGCTGTCTCGCTGAAGGATGGCTTTAAACCGGGGAAAAATAAGTTTTAGCTAAAGATGAAATCCCCCTATGCTAAGTGGATGGCCCTAGCGTAGGGGTTTTTGCTGCCGCTCGGAGGGATTTATTTAGACAGAATGTAGTAGTCGAGAAGCTTGTAAAGCCGGGTGCGAGCTTTTTTGATGTGCCGAGAGACGGTGGACTTGCCTATGCCAAGCTTTAATGCGATTTCTGTGACTGTTAAATTTTTGTAATATCGCATGATGATACACTGCTGTTGACGTTCGGTCAATTCGCCTGCTATAATCTTAGACAAAATGCGAAGAAGCTGTTTGTGCTCTGCCTCGTTTGTAAAATGCATGCTATTGTTGTACTCCATCATTCCGGCAACGGACTCGGTAAATTCGTTAAGTGTAGTTTTAGTATTCATCTTTTAAATCTCTTCTTTCACAAAGTTTTAAGTATTCGCTGGTGTGTTTTAAATCGAGACAAATCGAATATAAAATGGAAACTCGGCGTTTAACCTCTCTTTCGTTTTCGGGATCGGTGTACTTTAGCTGGCGCCGCAGGTTTTTGACGTATTTTGAGATGTGTTTGTACTCCAAAAAATATTGTGCGTAGAGTTGTTTGTAGTTCATAGCGACCTCCTATTTTGCACACGTTAAGTGTATAAAATGACATAAATGTACACTAATAAAACCATTAACTAAACAAAAACAAATGCGATTTGCAGTAAAAAATAGCAGGTGTTAATAGTTGAATGTTAGCACTTAATGACTAAAATGTCAACGATAAAATGAGAATTTTAATTATTATGAGTGAAAATATGGTGTAGAAATTTGAGCAAAAATAATGTGAAAAATAAATAAGTTGCATACACGTATCGTGTGTGATATAATTTATGTAACCGAAAATTGCATAAAAGGAGAGTTTGGTAGATATGTTTAGCGAAAAATTCAAGAAATTACGGCAGTCACAAGGGCTAACTCAGGTACAAATGGCAGATAAACTAGAAGTTTCGCCTTCGGCCATAGGAATGTACGAGCAGGGTAGAAGAAAGCCCGATAGCGACATGCTAAAGAAGATCTGCCAGATGTTCAACGTGAGTGTGGATTATTTGCTAGATGTGTCGGTAAATAGCAAAGATGAGGAGAAATCTGTAACGGACTTTATAGATGAAATTACCTATACACTGAGGGCCCAAAAGGGATTAATGTTTAACGGCAAGCCTATTACTGCTCGGGACAAGGAGAAAATTGCTCAAGCAATAAAGCTTGCGACCGCTATAGCAGTGTCTAGCAGCAACTTGGAAGATTAGTTTGTGATATTTGCGCGCTTGGGCTTAATTTTTTTGAAAAAAGGGCAAGGGGGCGGAGAGCATAAAAGATTTTGTTCATAGTTTGATAGAAAAGTATGGAACTAATTCTCCTTTTGAGCTGTGCAAAAAAATGAATATAAACGTACTATTTTTAGATTTGCCAGAAAATGTTAACGGGTTCTTTTTAAATTCAAAAATTAAAAGTTCCATATTGATAAAGAAAAGCCTATCTGCACGCCAAAGAGAGACAGTCTGTGCGCACGAATTGGCTCACGCTCTGCTGCATAGTTGCGTTAACAGCATAAATTATGAAGAGGATGATCCTAGTTATATTCTGCAACTGGAAGACGAGGCAAATAATTTTTGTAAACTTTTGTTAGAAAGTTAGCGATTTACTTTTGTATTTTAAGATGGTAAAATAAAAAATAGAAAAATCGGATAACAAACAAAATTTTTAGGGGGAAAAGCCATGCCAGCAGGAATTTCCTTTGTTTTAGCGTTGCTGTTGATTGTAGAAATAGGAGTCTCTGAAAAAAGCTTTAGTAAGGATTATTGCAGGTTGGATTGTAATGTAGCACACGTTGGTATTAATTGGTTACAGAAAGAAAAAGAAAGATTGTTGAAAGAAAAAAGTAAATTGTTAGCAGAAGAAACAAATATAAAAAGGAAACTAGAAACTTTGGAAAAACCCATGATAATAGGAATGATCTGCAATGAAATATGGAGAAATAAGTTTAAGTTGGTTTCGAATAATAAATTGACGGTTATAGAAAGGAAAATAGATTTGATTGATTATAACATAAGAAAAATAAAAGAAGCCCAGGAGACGATAAATTAAGGGGACCATTAAAAATTTGAGCTTTTTGTGGTATAATAACTTTGGATACCGACAGAAAAACATAGGGGGGCTGATCTTTTGGACAGACAGGCGGTAGATCAATACTTGGTTGCGAATCAAAAATATTTCCCACAAGAGAAAATCTTGTTTTTGCGGGAGAAGCTTTTGGAATTGGATGAAAAAGAGTTTTCGCTTTTGCTTGTGTTGGAGCTAAAAGATCCGATCATTTTACTTATTGTATCTATATTTTTAGGATATCTTGGTATAGATAGGTTTTTACTTGGCGACGTGACTAAAGGTGTACTAAAATTATTGACTTGCGGAGGGTGCGGAATCTGGACGATTATTGATTGGATCTTGATAATGGATAAGGCCAAGAAGCGCAATTTTGACAAGGTTATAGAGCTTATTTGTGGTAATTATTTTTAAGAAGATTTGAGTTGCAACATTATTCTAAAAGATTTATAGAGTAATGTTGCTGTTTTTTTACATAAATAAATTCAGAAAAAATTGTTTTTTAGCTGTTTTGTTTTTGAGATTTTTATGTTATAATTATTATTGCAGTTTCTGTAAAATGAAAAGAAAGGCTGGTTTTTATGATGTTTTCAAAAACAAAGATTTTTAGGTCTGTAGTGGTTTTCATTTTAGCAATTTCTATGATCGGCGGTTTGGTAGTCTTTAAAGGCTTTGCTCTTGGCGCAGATGCTGGGGATTCGTTTACCATTTCAAGTGTAGCGGAGGAATATCCTAATGCAGATGTAAATGATGTTATGGAGATTTTGGCCGAGAATACGGTTGATGCAGATGCAACAGACGATATGGAGATCGAGGATGAAGCAACTGTTGGTACGAACGCAAATGATGTTATGGAGATTTTGGCCGAGAACACAGTTGATGCAGATGAAACGGGGATTGTGGAAATTACTGATAAAGAAGAAAACGAAGAAATTTACGATAACGATGTAGAAAACACTCAAGAAAACTATGTTTGTTTGCCAGGTGAATGTCCAGAAAATCCTATAATTATTAGTTCGGTTGAGGATTTGGAAGACTTTGCGACGGATCTTGAAGAAGGAAACGACTTTTCTGGTAAATATTTTGAAATTATAGACGATATCATAATTCTAAAGGATAATAAGTTTTTTAGCGAAAGGCTAAATAAAAACGGAATATTGTTTACAGGTAAGTTTAGTGGGCACATAAAAAGCAACAAAGGCAGCTTCATTTACATTTATGTTAAAGAAATACCACAAAAAGTATTCTTGTTTGAAGATTTGGGCCAAGACGCGGAGATATATCTGGGATTTGTTCTTTTAACCGAAGAAGAGGCCAGAATTTATTCTTTTAGCTGCTCGTAAACTATGCGGAGAAAGGTTTTCTTTGAGTGAACTTTATGAGTTCGACGATTGGTATGACTGATATTGCTAGAGCTATGCATTTAAGGTAGTCTAACGGCAGGATTTGTTTGGTTTCGAAGAGTTTGGTTAGGCTGGGAAGGGTTATTACTAGGTTTATCAGTATTACCGAGAAAATCATGGATGCTAGTAGATACGGATTTTGCTTTTTAATTTTAAATATAGATCCGTGGATGGATCGGACATTGAACGAATGGAAAGTTTCAGCTATAGACATGGTCAAAAAGGCCATGGTAGTGCCGTAGGTGCTGTTTATTAGCTGGAACTTTCCTGTTTGTGCTATTACGCCTAAGAAGTAAGATACTAGCGTGAGTAGCGAAATTAAAACTCCTTGGTAGGCTATATTAACTGCCATTCCGCCGGCGAACAGGCTTTCATTTTCGGGTCGAGGCGGTTTATTCATGAGTCCGTGGGATTCTTCTTCCATGCCTAGGCATAGCGCGGGGAAAGTGTCTGTAACGAGGTTTATCCAGAGAATGTGGATGGGTGAAAAAATTTTAAATCCGAGTAGCGTCGCGATGAATATAGAAATTACCTCGCTAATGTTGGACGAAAGCAGAAATTGTATGGCTTTTTTGATGTTATCGTAGATCCGGCGGCCTTCTTTTACGGCGGCAATAATTGTTGCAAAGTTATCGTCAGCGAGGACCATGTCTGCAACGTTTTTCGTCACATCTGTGCCAGTTAAGCCCATTCCAATGCCGATATCCGCCCTTTTTATAGATGGAGCATCATTTACGCCGTCACCAGTCATTGCCACGACCTTACCGAGACTTTTAAATCCCTCAACAATGCGAACCTTATGATTTGGCTGAACTCGCGCGTAAATGTTTATGTTTTGGATTATTTTTACAAGATCTTTATCGGAAATTTTGTCGAGCTCCGCGCCAGTTAGAGCTTCGGAGTCGTTATTTATAATGCCTAGCTGTTTGCCGATAGCTATGGCGGTATCTTTGTGATCTCCAGTTATCATAACTGGATTGATACCAGCACTTTTGCAATTTTTAACTGCATCAATAACTTCTGGACGCACCGGGTCTATCATTCCGACTAGGCCGATGAAGACCATTGAATTTTCGCGAGATTCGCTGGTTAAGTCACTTGGCGGGGTATCGTATAATCTGTAGGCGGCCGCCAACACGCGCAGAGCCTTTTGTGACATGATTTTGTTTTTATTGGCGATCTCTTTTTTGGCGGCTTCATCCAAATTGCAGATTTTACTATTTTTAAGATAGTGCGTGCATCGCTGCAGAATGACGTCTGGTGCGCCTTTGGTACACTGTATGATTTTTTTGCCGTCTTTGTTGAAGGTCGACATCATCTTGCGTTCGGAGTCAAAGGGAATCTCGCATAACCGAGTGCTGCTTTGTGGTGAACTGCTGAGTTTTGCAAGTTTTTCAGCGTAATTATATAGTGCTACCTCTGTTGGATCGCCCACCAGATTGCCGTTTTTATCTTTTTTGACGTCGTTGCAAAGACCCAGAGTCTTAGCAAGCTGAAGTTCGTCGAAGGTATAGCTATCAACAACGGTCATTTTGTTTTGGGTGAGAGTTCCGGTTTTGTCGGTGCAGATTATCTGAGTGCAGCCGAGAGTCTCAACCGCTGTCAGTTTACGGATTATCGCCTTGTGTTTAGCGAGTTTGGTAACACCGATTGCCAGTTGAATCGTAACGACAGCCGCAAGACCAGACGGAATGGCAGCTACGGCAAGGCTTACGGAAATCATGAAAATTTCTAGAATGTTTTCGGGTTGCAGATTTTGAGTTTTTACAAGGTTAAAAACAAAAATAAAGGCACAAATTGCGATGACGACGACGCTGAGCATTTTGCCAAGGTGTGTCAGTTTTTTTTGAAGCGGCGTTTTTTCGTCGGAGGTTTTGGCAATGGATTGAGCGATGCTACCCATTTGAGTATCCATGCCCGTTGCGGTAATTACGGCTTGTCCGCGGCCGTAAACCACGCTGCTTCCGGTATAAACCATGTTTTTTCGATCATTTATCGGCACGGTTTCACCATTTTTCAATGTAATTGCACTTGCGGTTTTCTCTGCCGGTACGGATTCGCCTGTTAGTGCGGCTTCTTCGACTTTTAAACTGTTACTTTCGAGTATCCTTGCGTCGGCAGGGATGGCGTCTCCACTTTCGAAGAGAATTACGTCGCCTACAACTAGGTCCTCTGTGGGGACTGCTTTTATGGCGCCATCTCGCAGAACTTTTGCGGTGGATTGCGAGAGCTTTTTCAGCGCATCTATGGCCTTTTCGGCCTTGCTTTCTTGATATACCCCAAGTATAGCGTTAACAATTATTACAAATAGTATTACAAATGTATCGGTTAGGGGCTCTTTAGAATAGACTGAGACGCCAATCGAGATGCCTGATGCCGCCAAAAGAACCAGTGCCATGGGGTCGGCTAATTGTATCATGAATTTTTTTAGGAGAGAGTCCTTTTTTTCTTTTGTGAGCTGATTTTTTCCGTTTGCTGCAAGTCGTGTTGCCGCATCTTCGGAAGTCAACCCAGAATTACTGCTTTTGACGTGTGCCAGAACTTTGCTTGCGTCTTCGAGATAAAAATCCATAACTCACGTACCTCTTTTTATTTTGAATTTTAGTTTTATTATACAAAATTCTTTAAGAATAATCAATATTATTATAGAATTATTGGCGATTTGCTGAAAAATTTTTATTTAAAAGAAAAATCTGTTGTAAAAAGTTCGCGATGGTGCTATCATTTGTATTAGTTTTTGCATGAATGGAGATGGTCTTTTTAATGTTAGATTTTTTGAAACCCGCGAAACCTATCGAAAGATTGCCGGAAGAAAAAATTCCGTCCGTTTACAAAAAGTATAGATTGCAGGTTTTTATTAGTATTTACCTGGGGTACCTGCTATATTACTTCGTGCGCAGTAATTTTGTGTTTGCCAAAGATTATTTGTTCGCGCTGGGATTCACAAAAACGCAGGTTGGATTTGTGGCGTCAGCCTTAGGGCTCTCGTATGGCGTGAGCAAGTTCGTTATGGGGAACGTTTCGGATAGATCGAATGCGCGGTATTTTTTGGCTATTGGATTGATTTTATCGGGCATTGTGAACTTGTTGTTACCTAATACAAGCAGTGTGACGATAATGTTTGTGCTGATGCTCCTGAACGGCTGGGTACAGGGAATGGGCTGGCCGCCGTGCGCTAGAATAATGACGCACTGGTTTTCGGACAGAGAGCGCGGCGTAAAGATGGCGATTTGGAATACTTCGCACAATTTTGGTGGCGGTATAGTTGCGTTTGTTGCGATGTTTGGAGTCAGCTTTTTTTCTAGCTGGAAGTTTATCTTTTATCTGCCGGCGTTTTTAGCCATAGCAGGAGGCTTTATTTACATATTACTGGCTCGCGATACACCGCAGTCTGTGGGGCTTCCGCCTATTGAGGAGTTTAAGAACGATTATCCGGAGTCGCAAAAAGACCTGCAGGACGCCGAGGCGGAGATGTCAGGCAAAGAGATTCTGTTTAAGTATGTGCTGAACAACAAGTTTTTGTGGATAATCTCGATTGCGAACATCTTTGTGTACCTGGTGCGCTATGGCGTGATCAATTGGGTGCCGACGTATTTGAAGGAGGTCCGTGGCTTTAGCATAAGTGACTCTTCCATAGCTTTTGCGATTTTTGAGTATGCTGCGATTCCCGGTACGCTGATCATCGGTTGGTTGAGCGACCATGTTTTTCACGGTAGAAGGGCGCCGCTGGGCGTTTTTTGCATGATAGGTGTGAGTATTGCGACGGTGGTGTATTGGCAGAGCACCAACATTTTGGCCATCAACTGTGCGCTGGCTTCTATTGGAGCGCTCATTTACGGCCCCGTAATGCTGATAGGCTTGTGCGCTATCGACTTAGTTCCAAAAAAGGCTGCAGGAACGGCTTCGGGCTTTACTGGGCTGTTCGGGTACATGGGCGGTCAGGTTTTGGCAGAGGTTGCGCTTGGCTGGGTTGTAGATAAATTCAGCTGGGACGGTGGTTTCATCATGCTGATTCTGTGCTGTGTTTTGTCGGTGCTATTCCTAACGTCTACCTGGAACATCCACAACATAGAGGAAGAAAAAACCACTGCATAGTGCGAGGGTTTTAAAATAAAGGCAGCGAAAAAGCTTATCAGAGCGATTCTGATAAGCTTTCTTTATTTATAGTGAGTGGCACTGCGCTTTTTGCGGTGCTTTTTTGTATTTTTACACAATTTGTATAAGCAAAACGAAAAGAATGCGACCCCCGTAACGCCCAGCACAGCCAGAATTATACCTGTAATCAACAGGAAGTGGCCGTTGTCGGTTATATCGGTAGAGGACAAACTTTTTTGGATAAAGTCGAATTCGTGAGCACCAGTTTGAGTATTTTCATCCAGCTCGATTTTCCAGTCCTCATCGGAAAGAATGGAGCTATTTGAAGTTCCCTCTGCTGCCGATACCCACCGGACAAAAGAAATTCTTGGGGCTGTGAGGTAAAGACAAAGGAACATTAGCAAAAGGATGCCCGCGACACTGCAGATTTTAAGCGGATTTTTCATATCAAAACCTCCCTCCGCCAAGACGAAATCTACCATTTTATGATACCACATTATCGCGCTCGAGGCAATGGGTGCAAAATTTTTATTTTTTGTTCTCTTTAAAAAGGCAACTTGAGGGGCTTTTTGAGCAATATTTGAAAACGAAAGAGGGAGGGTTAATAAGATTGAGACATTCGGGCAAAAAGGAATTGACGCACCGTGAGTACTTATTTTGTAACAACTATGTTAATTCTGGAGACGTAAAGCGGTCGGCGGAGGCTGCGGGCTACAAGGTGGAGCCAGAATTGGCAGGGAATAAGCTATTGCAGCGCGACGACATCAGTGCGAAGATAGATGAGCTGTATGGCCAGAAAAAACGAAACCTGCTTTACAAGGCGTGCCGCGGGTACGAGAAGCTGGCATTTGGCGGCATTTCGGATGCGATAAAGCTGATTTATTCGGAGAACATCTCGCCAGAAAAGGTTGGCAAGATGGACCTATTCAACGTTGCCGAAATCAAGCGGCCACGCGACGGAATGCTGGAAATAAAGTTTTTTGACAGATTTAAGGCGCTCGAAAAGCTGCAGCAGCTGGATTTTTTGGGTGCGAATCAGAATACGTCCTTTTACGACGCCATCGAGGAGAGCATAAAGTCGATAAATTTTGCGGATCACTTTGAAAATTAGGGTGGTGCGTTTTTTGTATTTCAAATCTTTTTCAAAAAAGCAGATGGCAGCACTCTCGTGGTGGCTCGATCCGGAGCTCTTTAAGCGCTACGATGCTTTGATTTGCGACGGAGCCATCCGGAGCGGAAAGACGCTTTGCATGGGTATTTCTTTTGTGGGCTGGGCTATGAGGCATTTTCGGTTTTCGACTTTTGCGATATGCGGCAAGACTTTAGGATCCATCAAACGGAACTTTATTGACCCGCTTTTGCCAACGCTTAATGAACTCGGATTTGCTTGCAGATTCAAGATTTCGGAGAATTTGCTGGTTATCAATTTTGGCAATGCGGAAAATAAGTTTTATCTATTTTCGGGCAAGGACGAGGCCAGCGCCGCCTTTATTCAAGGTATTACGCTTTCCGGCATCCTTTTTGACGAGGTTGCATTGATGCCGCAGTCGTTTGTGGAGCAGGCCTTGGCGCGATGCTCGATTGTGGGCTCGAAGTTTTGGTTTAACTGCAACCCGGAGTACCCGCAGCACTGGTTTTATCAGGAGTGGATAAAGCAGTCTGCCAGCCGGAATGCGCTTTATCTGCATTTTACGCTGGAAGACAACCCATCGCTTACAGACGAAATCAAGCAGCGTTACGCGAGTTTATATAGCGGTACGTTTTATGAGAGGTTCATAAAAGGGCGGTGGGTCGCAACACAGGGGAACGTCTACCCGGAGATGTGCACTCCGGAGGCTTTTGTGAAGGTTCCGGACGTCAACTTCGAGAAATACGCGGTCTCTTGCGACTATGGCACAGTGAATCCGACATCGATGGGGCTTTGGGGCCGCTTTAACAGCGTCTGGTACCGCCTGAGAGAGTACTACTATGACTCGCGCAAGGTTGGAGCTTCTAAGACGGACGAGGAACACTATGCTTCGCTTTGTGAGCTGGCGGAAGACTTGGACATCGAAGCTATTACTGTGGACCCTTCTGCGGCGAGTTTCATCACTTTGATTCGTCGGTATGGCCGATTTAAGGTGATTCCGGCCAAGAACAACGTTGTCAACGGAATTCGCAAGGTTTCTACGGCTCTGAAGAACCAGACTTTGAGGATTTGCGATACTTGCCGGGCTAGCATGCAGGAGTTTTCGCTGTACCGCTGGGAGGATTCGCAGAGCAAGGACGTACCGGTTAAGGAGAACGACCACGCCATGGATGATATCCGGTATTTTGTTTCGACGCTGATGGAGGACGGTTGCGATGAGGACGACTTTTTTGCGTTTGCGTGCAAGCGATATTAATTTTAGGAGAGTGATTTGATGAAATTTTTTAAGACTAGCAAAAAGGGCGATTATTCGGCGGTTCAGACGGTTAATGCGCCAACAAAGAAGCATCCGTTTTATGAGCTGAGTGCCTACAACCCCAGGGCTGAGACCGAATACGAGCTGTACACCTTGCTGCGCGAAGCAGTGCCCATTATAGATGCGGCTATTTGCAAGACTGTACGGTTGGTGGGGAGTTTCAAGATCGAATGCGAAGATAGTGAGGTTGAGACACTGCTGAATCGGTTTATCTCCCATGTGAAGGTGAACGCCAGCGAGAGCGGACTGAATGCGTTTATCTCAACGTACCTTGACCAGATGCTGACATATGGCACGGCTGTTGGCGAGATTGTCCCGAATGCTTTGAACACTGATGTGGCCGCGCTTTATAATGCCTCTTTGAAAGATGTTAAGTTGCAAACTGGTCAAAATCCGCTGAAATTGGAGGTTTGCAGAAAAGACGGTAATGGCAAAGCGATTCCGCTTCCGCACCAGAACCTGCTTTTGGTGACGCCCCTTAAACCGGAGCCAGGCAAGATTTACGGTACGTCGATTTTGAAGGGACTGCCTTTTATAAGCGGGATTTTGCTCAACATTTATTATAGCGTCAACGCGAACTGGGAGCGGGTTGGCAATGTCCGCTTCGCTGTTACATACAAGCCCGGTCCGGATGCCAGTGAAAAGGCTTATGCAAAAGAACGAGCTATGCAAATCGCCGAAGAATGGGGACATGCGATGAACTCTATAAACGGGGTTAGCGATTTTGTCTCGGTTGGCGACGTGAGCATTAAGGTCATTGGGGCGGACAACCAAGTTTTGGACAGCCAAGTGCCGGTGCGCCAGATGCTAGAGCAAATCGTTGCAAAGCTAGCTATACCGCCATTTATTTTGGGGCTGTCTTGGTCGACCACAGAGAAAATGTCCGCGCAGCAGGCGGACATCTTGACAAGCGAATTGGAATTTTATAGACGATGTTTGGATCCGGTGATAGAGAAAATCTGCAACAAATGGCTGGCCTTCAACGGACTCGCGGCGCATTTCAACATTGTTTGGGACAACATCAACCTGCAGGATGAGGTAGAAATCGCAAATGCACGGTTAATGTCCGCACGGGCCGATGAAATTGAAAAAAGATTGGAGAAAATTTGATGAAAGACGGGTACGTAATCAAAAGTAGCAATAAATATACAGTAAATCCGGGAGATTTGGCGTTGATTAATGCTTACAGCCGGCGCAATTTGGGCAAGGATGAAGTTTATGTTTTTTCTGTTGTGCTGTGCGATAACGAAGTTGACAGAGAGTTCGAGAAATTCAACAAAGAGGCTTTAGAAAAGCTGGCGGATTTATTTGTTGGCAAGACTGGGATCACCGATCACGACGCCAAAAGTGAGAATCAGCTGGCGAGGATTTTTGCTTGTAACGTAGAGAAAATCGACGACAAGGTGAATTCGGCAGGTGAGCAATATTATCGATTGGTTGCCAAGGCCTACATGCCGCGGTGTGAGAAGAACAACGATTTTATTTTGGAGATAGACTCGGGGATAAAGAAGGAAGTGAGCGTGGGCTGCGCAGTTAAAAGCACGACGTGTTCGGTTTGTGGCTGCGACGTTAAAGCGGACCCTTGCGATCACAAAAAGGGCGAAACCTACGGTGGAAAGGTGTGTTACGTTATTTTAAGTGAGCCTTTGGATGCTTACGAATGGTCTTTTGTTGCGGTTCCAGCACAGAAAAATGCAGGTGTTATAAAAATGTTCCGGTCGGGAGCGAAAGGGGGTGCGAGATCTATGAACGACATTATTAAATCTATCAAAAACGGTGAAGCTGTGACGATAACCGCAGAGCAGTCTCAAAAACTAGCAGAGTTGATTGATGAGTTGGAACGTCTTGCAAAGGAAGGAAAAGAATATTACAACGACCTAAAGCGCGAAGTTATGCGTCTTTGTGCTATAACTCAGCCAGAAATTAACAGTGAGGTGATGAATAGCGTCGCATCTAAAATGAGTGTGGCCGAATTGAAGGCATTTAAAAAGGCTTTTGAAATTAAGTCCGAAGAGATTTTACCCGCAAAACCTCAGTTGACCCCATTAAAACGCGAAAAAATGACTCAAAAAAACAAGGATTTTAAAATTTAGTTATTCAATAAAAATTAATTAGAAAAATTTGGAGGAATGTCAAAATGGCTTTTTATGACTCGATAAAACTAGAAAAAGGTATGTACAACCTGGGTTTGACCAAGGCTTTGGAGTCTATTGACCCATCTGAAGCATACGAGGGCACTGAGCTTTCGGGGTTGGATGCTTACGAACGTCAGCTAAAACGCTTTAACATCAAGGTTAAGGGGCAGAACTCGGACGTATTGGACAGCTTCTTTAAAACAACAGATTCAGCCGTGCTATTTCCGGAATTCGTAAAAAGAAGCGTGCTACAGGGGATGGAGAGTTGCACAGTGTTGCAATCGATTGTTGCGACGGTAACTAATGTGGAGAACAACGACTATCGCACGATTAAGGCCACAACGGACGCCACATCCGGCAATGCTATAAATGAGGCAAGTGACTTACCTAAAACCACTATCCAGACGAAGTCGAACCTGGTTGCGATGAAGAAAAGAGGCAGAGTTATAGCATCTTCGTACGAGGCATTGCGCCACAAACGGTTGGACCTTTTTGCTGTGATGCTCAGAAGAATCGGTGCGGACATCGCAAGAGCTCAGTTGAGCGACGCTGTGGATGTGCTGCAAAACGGTGACGAAACTGGTAACGCAGCGGAGTTGGTTTCTGCAGTTAGCACGAGTGGAATCGCCTATGCTGACTTGGTCGAGTTGTGGGGGAGTTTTACAAATTGCGAGCCAAATGTAATTTTAGCCAACACCAAGGTAATGCAGGCTCTGCTTGGCATAAAAGAGCTTCAAGATGTGCAGACATTGAACAGTTTTAAAGGAGCCGAAACAACCCTCACAGTGCTTGGCGCTAGATTGTGCAGAGTTAACTCTATAGCAAACGACATTCTGCTTGCTTTGAACAAGGACGACGCTTTAGAGATGGTCATGCTTATGGACGGATTGGTAGTCGACTCCGACAAGATGATCGATAAGGACCTTTCAAGAAGTTCGGTGACTTCAACGGTAGGCTTTGCAAAGATTTCGCAAGACTCAGTAAAGCAAATGGAGTGTACGCTCGGCGCAACAGAATAACTTGAAGGGAAGATGAGTTTTGGATTTAGAAAAAATTGTGGAACGATTTGCACTGTTAGCAAGCCTTAGTAAAGAGGAGTCCGAGGCTTTTACATACATTTGCAACGACGCCCAAAATGAGCTCATTTCAAAACTTTTGCCCAAAACAGACCCAACCATGCACAGCGAGCGGCTTATTGCCGCCGCTGCTGCTTTGAGCCTTTATCGATACATGCAAGTTAAGGCGCTCAGCCAGACGACCGAATCCTTTTCGGCTGGAGATATAACCGTTAAGGAGAACATGAATCGAGCGGTAGATGTGGCGCATGAGATTTGGCAGAGTGAAAAAGCAAAAATAGCCGATATCTTAAAAGATGACGTATTTGCATTTTGGCGGGTGAAGTGGAATGTTTAGTAGCTGTGTTTCGGGCTTGATAAGTAAATTCGGGCGGACGGTAACGGTGATTCCGGGTGAGGGCGAGGAGATCTTAACTAAGGCGTTTATTCAGCCTCTAAGATACAAGGATGCAACCAACATTGGCGGTAGGTTCATGGATGTTGGCTATTCGAGCGGGCGGAACTATCTTTATATTGGCGACAAGAACACAAGACTAGATTTGCTGCCGTTTGACACAAAAATCGAAACACAGAACGAAACATACGTTGCAAAACGGGCGCAGGCAGTGTATTTGGGTGAGAGCGTCATGTATGTATGGGCGATACTTCAGGTGTTTGTGGAGGATGAACTTTTATGAGCATTTTTAACGATGTTGTCGAGAAGATAAAGCTGGATCTTTCGCAGAGCGCGGAGCTTTTGGAGATTAATTTTGTTGACGTGGACCGCGAAGAAAAAGTGCCAAATCCTATTAAGAATGTCTATGTGTCGCTGGGTATAAGCAAGATCGCTATAAAAGAAGGCGCGTTCAATGCGTATCTTGGCATGACTTCTGTAGGCGAGCAATACGGGAATCGCGCTGAGATTGACGTTGAAATGAAGATAGTTGCACCTAGAAAAAATGGCGGAAAACTCTGCTACGATGCCTTTTCAAAGATATACGAGGCTCTATTGTACCGCAAGCGACTGTATAACATCGAGAGCATATCCTGCGAGAAGCCCTCCTACAACAGCGATATTTTTTCTTTTGAACTGGATTGTACCATAAAATTGGCGGTTTATCTTGGTTACGAGACAGAAGAAATCAACATAAGCGAGATCACGGTAAAAAAAGAAAGCAAGAGGTGATTTTTTGACTACCATAGCAAAACAGAGGCCGGGCATATACTCCGATTACCAGACATCTGGGGTGTTGTACTCAAAAAAGATGGAGCAAAGCATTGCGATTATAGCGCAGTCCAAGGCGGAGCCGAACACAGTATATAGTTTGCAAAAGCTAGTAGACGCTAAGACGGTGTTTGGAGAAGAAAGTACCATGTACGCGCTGTACAAAGCCGTGCTAGAGAATGGAGCCGGCAGCATTGTGGCCGTTTCTGTGGGAGAAGACACGAGCTCAGCGTACGAGGCAGCATTCAGGCTAATAGCTGAGACCGATGGTATTGGCGTTGTTATCTGCGACAGAACAGACTTAGCTATTCAGCAGCTGTTGGCACAAAGTGTTGTGGCGGCATCTCAGAATAAAAGAGAGAGAATCGGGATTTTGGCAGCAGATCGCAATGAATCCGATGTTGCGACATGGGCAAACAAATTTAACAGCGAGCGAATTTTATTAGTAGCGCAGAACCCGATAGACTCGCAGGGAGAGGAACTTTCTGGATGCATTTTGAGTGCGGCTATGGCTGCGATAATTTCTCAGTACACCGATCCATCACAGTCTTTTAACGGAGCGTGCTTTGAGAATATCTCAAAACTGAGTAAGGACCTTAGCGAGGACGAAGTGGACGAGTACATCACGAATGGGATAATTCCATTTGAAGTGGTGGCCGGTCGAGTAGAAGTCATCCGCGCGGTGACCTCTAGAACTACTACGGACGGGCTTATGGACAAGACCTTCAAAGAGCTGAACACCATTTTGATAATCGACGAGATAATAAAGGTGGTAAGAGAGACGCTGAGGGAGAACATCTCGACGGCAAAAAACAACACAACAACAAGAAGCGCAATAAGCAGCCAAGTGACCGTTAAGTTGCAGGAGTTTTTGGAAGCAAATGTTATAGAATCGTATGCGGTACCGAATGTATATAAGTCCAGCGATGACGCCACTGTGTGTATAGTGGAGCTCGACTTTACGATTGCACAGGGCATCAACCAGATCCACATAACGGCGAACATAAACGTTTAGAGACAAAGAAGGTGTATTATGCTAAATATAACGTTTCCGACAAGCAAGGACATATATCTGGAGGTGAACGGCAAGAAGTTGGCCGTGGTAGAGAGCTACAAGGCGAAGTCTACGTGCGAGAGCAAATATATAGAGGCATTTGGCCAAGACGAGCCGGTGGGCGCTATTGCAGGCAAAATCCATCATACCGTGGAGCTCTCTAGAGTGTACGCGTGCGAAGAGAACTCGAGTAATCATATTAACTTTTATGAGCTGCATAATTTTAATTTGGTCATCGTAAAGCCCGACAGAAAGATAATTTATTCTGGTTGTGAGTGGTCGGGCATTAACGAGTCGGCGTCGATAAACAGCTCTGTGTTGGAGAACGTGACTCTGATCGCGACCAAAAGGATGGAGGTTTAGTTTATTGGACAAAGCAGTAAAAGAATTTGAGGTGTACAAAGGGAAGATCCGAAGACAGGTGAGCTTGCGAAAAAACAAGCGAGTCTACATAAACCTGCTATCGGTCTACGACATGCTAGTGTGCGAAAAAATGGCGCAAACACTAACACTAAAGCTGATCAACGATGGATTTGAACGAGAAAAGGCAGCTCCAGTAGCAGAAAACGCGTGTCTATGCGTGATGAGCCTGACTGATTATAGCTTTAACCCGATTTTTAGAAACACCAAGGAGCTAATGACCACCCTGACGCCCGAAGATATGATAACTGTGGCGAGGGAATATAGCGCACTTAGAAGGGAATACGTTGGTTTTGACGTGCTTGGGAGCTTTGAGATTGAGCAGCTAAAAAAAAATTAAATACACCGTTTCAAAGGGCACGGTGGGCAATATTGCAGCGGTTCAACAAGTTGCCAAGCGACCCTGCCGCTATGGCCATGACAGAATCTGACTACTTGTATTGCTACATAAACATGGTGCTCGACGACGAGGCAAATTCGCAAGGGAGCAGCTGCCAAGAATACGTGTTTAACGAGAGCTTTGACTTAGACGAGTATAAAAGAAAGTGCGGTGTTAAAAGTGCAGATATTTGAAGGGATCCTGAGGCAATATATGCAGCTTTCGGCCAGAAACAGCCAGTACAAAAGCAGCCTACAAAATTTTGATTTTAGCAAGATTCAGCCCCAAAGCCAAGCAAGCAGTAACAGTGTAAAGACAGGGATCGACAGGACTATAATTGGCAGCGTTGAGAATATGATTATACCCGGCGTGACAAGGTACAGTGATGAATTTGCAGGCGAAGGTTTTAGCGATATAAAAGAGGTTTACGAAAAGATGGAGTTTGATGCGATGCGCTACAACAGGAATTTTGATACGCAGACTGGAGCGGAAAAGATATGAACTTGAACGTAATGAAATTTAAAGATTACATTTGGCCGCATAACCCGTCGACGCTAGAGATTGCGACAAAGAGAGACGTAAAAGAAGTGATAATTCCGTTTCGGGGGAGTATGGTGCAGGATTATGGCCGAGAAAAGCGCGTGGTTTCGGGGGGAGGACAGTTTTTTGGAGAGGGCTGCGCCGATCAATATGGTGCGCTATTTAGCGTATTCAAGCAGGGTGGCAGCGGATATCTGTCATTGCCTGGGCTGGAGTCGTTTTTGGCGGTCTTTAAGTCACTGGAACTGACGGGAACTTACTTGCCAAACAGTGTAAACTACAGCTTTGAGTTCTGGGAGGACTTGACGCAGAGCACAGTTAGCCTGATGTCGCAGGAGGACTTCTACACCGTGCTAGAGGGCGACACACTTTGGGGCATCGCGGCTAGGTTCGAAATCCCGGTAGAGCAGCTGTTGTCGCTTAACAGAAATATAAAAAACCCGAACCAGCTAGAATTAGGTGAGAGGGTAAGATTGCGATGATATACGTAGCAACGACGACGTCCGGCGTACGGCAGAATCTGGGGCCGGCCTACAGCGTACAGGTAAACAAGTCCCGAGAAGCGCCTGCAGACAGTTTGACTGCAGTTTTTTTTAGCAAGGAAAATCATCTGGAGTACAAAACCATAGAAGTTTATGCAGAAGAGGCATCGCAGCTGTTTTTTGACGGTGTCGTGGATGAGCAGAAATTTGAAGTGACCGCAACGGGCTGCTTTTTGACGATAAAATCCAGAAGCAAAGCTGCAGTGTTAATCGATAATGAGGCGACTCCCCAGACCTACAAACGCCCGTCGCTGGACATAATATTTAGTCGGCACATAAAGCCATATGGATTCAGCGCGATTAACGGGGACAATTCGAGCTTTAACGCGACAATTGAGGTGGAGAAGGGCATGAGCGAGTGGGACGTGCTAGAGCTTTTTTGCAGCGTATGTCTCAATAGCTTTCCGATTGTGAACGCGGATGGAACTATCGATATTGCGAGCGACACAGGTGCAAATTCGCTGATATTTTCGAATTTTTATAGTGGAGGAGTTAATTATAGCGCGATAAGCCAGAAGTACAGCCGATATAAGCTGATTTCGGAGATCACGGTCTGTGAGCAATATAGTGCGATTTACGCGGCCACGATAAGGGATCAAGGGCTCATCGACAAGGGCATCAGTCGGAGGAAGTTCATTAGCATGTCGGAAGACGCAATTACCGGGATTTCGGACAAGAAGGTCTCGATAAAAACCGCAGAACAGATGCTTGAGAACGCAAAAAAGAAATTTTGCGAGATTACGGTAAAATGCCCTAACGCAGTACAAGCGAAGATCGGAACCCGATGCCAGATAAACGACGACATATTGGGCAGGATAGAGGGTCTAAAAATTTACGAAGTAGAGTATAAACTCAGCAGGACCGGAGAGTTTACCACGATAACGTTGCTAAAGGAGTGATGAGAGCATGTGGATATCGAAACAGATAAGCGGCGCGTGTAAGCAGGCTAGAGGCGCCAAGACAGGAGAGGTAACGTCCACACAGGATGGTGCTGTTACGGTGCAGTCGGAGCAGGAGCACAGAGAACTCAAAACTGCTGCGCCTTTTGGGATAGTCTCCATCCCGCCGATCGGCACTAAGGCTGTGGTTACGCCAACCGAGCAGGGATTTATCTATACAGGCGCGATAAATCAGCAAGCAGACGGCCTTGAGCCCGGTGAGCTGATGTTATATTCTAATGGTGGCGCCAAGATTGTGCTAAAAAACAACGGAAAAGTCCTAATAAACGGCAGAGAGCTTGAAGGATGAGAGGTGATATTTTGGATACAGCGATTAGCAATGGTGATTTTCTGTGCAACTCGAGGGGGCTACCTATAGAGCTGGTGGGATATGAAGAGCTTTTGCAACGGGTGCTGATCCGGCTGACGGTGAAAAAAGGGAGTTTTGTGTACGACAAATCGCTTGGTAGCCGGCTATACACCCTGAAGGTGACCGATGGCAACATAAAAGAGCGAGCTTTAGCTTTGGTTAGGGAAGCTTTGCTTGAAATCCCAGAAGTGGCGGTGGATGACGTGAAGATCGCGCTGACAAATGGTGGAGAAAACCTCGAATTGACGGTGATTTTGGCGGTAAACAATACAGAAAAAGAAGTGGTGATGACGATATAATGGAGAGCTACGATGAGATTCTTGAGAGGATGAAGGGCAAGTTTGCCGAGCTGAGCGGCACGAGCATCAATGATGATTCGGACGTTGGTATCAGGCTGAAGGTTTTGGCAGGGGAGGTGTTTTCTCTACAAAACAATGTAGAATGGCTAAAGAATCAGATGTTTGCGCAGACTGCAGTGGGCGAGCAATTAGAGTATCTAGCGCTAGAGAGAGGGTTGGCGAGAAAATCTGCAGTACACTCGACCGGAACATTAAAATTCACACGGGACGTGGCGTTAAACTACGATTTAGCGATCCCGCACGGAACCGTCTGCGCAACGAACGGCATAGACCCTGTGAGGGTAGTAACCACTGAGGCTGCCATGCTAAAGGCCGGAGAAACTGCAGTGACAGTAGCGGCGAGATCGGAAGTTGGCGGAGCAATACAGAATACCGGGGCGAAAACTGTCAAAATTATGGTAACACCGCCGACGGGCATAACTGCAGTGATCAACGATGACGCATTTGTGGGAGGTATGGACGCTGAAAATGATGAAGAACTCCGCGAACGCTTGATGGATAGCTATCAAAACATCTCTAATGGCACGAATAGCGCGTTTTACAAGTCTTTTGTGCTAAAATATGGCGGAGTTTATTCGGCCAGTGTGGTGGCAAAAGAGCGTGGAGTTGGCACTGTGGACATTTACTTAGCGGCAAAAGGCGGAGCACCGAGCGATGAGCTTATAGAGCAAATTCAAGCAGAGCTAAACAATGCGCGCGAGCTGAACGTGGATGTGCAGGTGAACAAGGCGCAATTGACCGAAGTGGCGGTGGGCGTGCAGATAACAATAAAACCCGGGTACGACTATAATGACGTGAAGGCCCGCTGCGAAACTAGTGTAACAGAGTATTTTAACACGCTGAAGATAGGGGAGCCATTCTTAATAGCAGCGCTAGGCAACGCCATTTATAACGTGCAGGGCCTAGAGAACTACTATGTGATGCCAAGTATAAGCATCGACAGATACATGGGCCCTAATCAGCTGGCGATAAAAGGGTCGGTGCAAATTTCGAGGAAGGAATAAGCCACAATGAGTATACTAAATTCAATGAAGCAAAAATTGCATCCGCTTGGAATCTATAGTTTAAGTGATACCAGCACAATAACAGCCGAGTTGACGGCATATTCGGTGGCACTAGACGAAATAGAGGCACAACTGCAGGAGCTAGAGCAAGAAAGATTTTTAGCAACAGCGCAAACCTATGGTATAACCATGCGAGAGCTGACTATTGGGCCCGAACAAAAATACGAACAATTAGAAAAAAGAAGAAATACACTCTTGCATAGATCGGCAATCAACGAAACAGATTTCAACAAAAAGGCCATAGAAAGTCTTTTAAAAACGGAGGGCATAAATGGCTATATAATTGAGGTACCAGAAAAAAACACAATTTATATAAACTGTCTGTCGTTGGATGTAAGAGGCTCTAACAACGATGCGAAAAAAGAGGCAATATCTCAGTTTTTGCCTGCGCACCTAGAGTCTGTTTTCGATTTTAGAAATTTGCAGTGGCAGGCAATAGACGCCAAAGCCTACACATTTGACAGTATGGACGCAAAAAATTTAACCTGGGACGACATAGCAAATTATAAAGAGATAGTATAAGGAGGGGACAAAATGCCAACAGAGAACAAAACAGCTAATTTAGGGCTAAACAGCTGGCTAGGAACCGACAAGCCCATGCGAGAGGATTTTGTATCGGATAATGAAAAAATCGATAAAGCAATAACCGACCATTTAAACGATACCACGCTGCATATTACGGAGGAGCAAATAACGCGCATAAACAAGCCATTTGAGATAGGAATATATATAGGAGATGGCCAAGCATCAAAAACGATCGACTTAACTTTTCAACCAAAGTTAGTAGTAGTCTTTTTAAGAAGCATGCCGCTATTTGAATACAACTCAGCCGATGGCTATGTAATCTGCAATAGTGCGATATTTACTTCAGGCGGAGCGGGAGGATCGATAGGCGGGTCAATAATTTTTGAATCCATACAGGTCTTGCAAAACACAACGCCAAGCAACGGTAGACTTATCAATTTAAATAAGCAAAACAGTGCCTACGTGTACATAGCGTTCAAATAAAAATTTGCGGATACTCAAATCAAAGTGAGTATCCGCATTTTCGTTGCTATAATAAATTTATAAAGTAGCAGCTTTTATCATCAAAGCGCATTCCAGTCGTTTTTTTTCGAGCTCGCAAGAAATATCGTGAGCATTAGCTATATCGCCAGCATATTGCCAATTGTTAGCGTTACAACCACCACTGCAAAAAAACTTAGCCCAGCAACTCTGGCATTTTTCCTTAGTATAAACATTAGTGTGGGCAAACCTGTCCTTAATGCTGCTATCCAAGGTGTTTTCAAGCACATTGCCCATCTTCCAGCAGTCAACTCCAACAAACTGATGGCAAGGATAAATATCGCCATTTGGCGTAACCGCAACGTACTCATTCCCACAGCTACAGCCACGAAGCCGTTTTATTGCGCAAGGTCCCTGGTCAAGATCCAGCATAAAGTGAAAAAAGTTAAAGCACTTACCATTTTTTTTGCGAGTAATAATTTCCTTAGCTAAAGTTTCATACTCGTCGAAAATCCGGAGCAAATCAGATTCACAAATAGCGTAGTCCAAGGAAGAATCAGCAACAACCGGTTCAATAGAGATTTGATCGAAGCCCAGATCGTATATATTGAGGACATCGGCGGTAAAATCGAGATTATTGCGAGTAAAAGTACCGCGAACGTAATAATCCTTACCAGCGCGGCCAGCAACGAGCTCACGGTATTTTGGAACGATCAAATCATAGCATCCGCGGCCATTTGGAGTAACGCGTAGCTCATCATTGACTTTCTGGCGGCCATCCAAAGATAGTACAACATTGGACATCTCGCGATTAATAAAGTCAATTTTATCCGGCGTCAGCAGCAAGCCATTTGTGGTAACGGTAAACCGAAAATTCTTGTTATAAAGCGGCTCCAAACTGCGAGCATATTCAACAGTGCTCTTCAAAACGTCAAAATTCATCAAAGGTTCACCACCAAAGAAGTCGACTTCTAAGTTGCGGCGGCTCCCAGAATGCTCAACGATAAAATCGATAGCAGCCTTAGCGGTGCCAAGCGGCATGAGCTCGCGACCGGTGCCAAAATCGCCCTTAGCAGCAAAACAGTACTCGCAGCGCAGGTTACAGTCGTGCGCAATGTTAATGCACATAGATTTAATCGGAGCATTAACGAGCAAAGAGGTGTAAGCCTGATATGTATCGGCCGCAAAAAGCTGACTATTATTAAAGAGCTCATATAATTCGGTGTACGCACCCGCAATGTCATCGCTGTTGTAGGTTTGGCTCAGAGCACAAACGGCATGGCTACTAAGCTCAGGCTGCATGTCCTCGTCAACAAAGTCCAGAATATCAAAGGCCAAGTCATCTAACACATGAACCGCGCCACTGTTGACGTCCAGCACGATGTTGTAGCCGTTTAGCCGAAATTTATGTATCATAAAAATAAAAACTCCCACAAAAATTTTAAAACATCAAAAATAAGAGGCGGAAAAACTAAAAATCCCACCCCTAAAGCGTAAATTCAAACTATGTAAACCTTAAAAGCTGCCACTCAGCAGAGACTATCTATCAGAATTCTCGCACTTCTGGTTAGCAACAGTACAAGAGGTTTTACAAGCGGACTGGCAAGAAGCCTGGCATTCGCTGCAACCGCCCTTTGCCGCAGTCTCCTTAAGATTTGCCTTGTTTAAAGTTTTAACATGCTTCATAAAAAACGCACCTCTTAAAAAAATAAATTATGCTGCAAAAAATTATACCACATACGACAAAAAATTTCAAATAATATGTTTTGCGCTTTTATTGAGCGTCTTAATTATGTGCAAAAGAGGCCTAACGACGCTTCTTGTTAACACTCAGAACCCCGCCAAAAGCGCCAGAAAGAGTCATAACCAAAAGCCGCACCAAAGTCAAATAAGTAAACCGATCGCGCGAGACGATAAAAGCGACCAAGGTGAGCAAAGCGAATAAAAATAAGCCCGCCAAAGAGCCATAAACAAGTCCGCGAAATTGATAAACCCGAGCAGCAATGTACCCAGCAACAAAAGCGCCAATAGCAGCGCAAAAAATTGCGATAACCTGAATCAAAAACTGCGGAATAGACTTAACAATAACGAACAAAAAAGCAAATAAAAATAAGAACCCCGCGCAAATAGTGGCACCAACAGCCGCACCAAACAAAATAGCTTTTAAAGAAGTGGAAAAACCCGAATCACTGTTCGAAGCCTTGTCATACCTCAAAAATCATACCTCCTAAATATTGTTTTGACCCCAATTTTAAAAACAAAATCATATAATCAATATTCAAAAAGGTAAGCGAATATACATCAAATTATTCTACTTCGCAGCAGATGTACTATTTTCTTTCTGAGAATCGCAGCTAGCAATAGCCCACTTTTTTATTTTAATTTTGCTACGATCCACTCCAGTTTCAATAATAAAAGACTGATTATCGTCTTTAATAGCAACAATCCGGCCAACAATTCCGCCAATAGTAGTGATTTCATCGCCTATTTGAATGTTATTCCGCATATCATCCTCAAGCTTTTTGCGCTTAGAATTCGGTCGAATCATAAAAAAATACATCAAAGCAAAAAGAAGCGTCATAAAAACGACATTCATAATTCCAGCAGAACCCTCTGCACCAAACATAAAGCAAGCACCTCCAAAAGATTAACAAATATGAGTATATCAGATTTAATGATTTAAATCAAGAACGAATTACACCAAGAGGCTAAGCTTTTTGCGAGAGTAAATACCGATAATTCCGGTAGAATGAGTCAAAGGAGTCATCTTCTATAGCAGAGCGGATTTTTTCCATTAAAGAATTATAAAAATAAAGATTATGCATAACACCAAGGCGCATACCGAGAGTCTCCTTACTTTTAAAAAGATGCCGCAAATAAGCGCGCGAAAAATTTTTGCAAACGGGGCAATCACAGAGAGGATCAAGCGGCATAGAGTCCAGCTCGTTTTTGGCATTCAAAATGTTAACACTACCGGACCAAGTAAAAAGCTTACCGTGGCGGGCGTTCCGAGACGGCATAACACAATCAAAAAGGTCGACTCCGCGGGCAACGCTCTCCAAAATATTCACCGGAGTGCCCACTCCCATGAGGTATCTAGGTTTGTCCGAGGGCATGTGAGGGACGACCGCCTCGATGATATCGTACATTTGATCCGCACTTTCGCCCACAGCTAGTCCACCAATCGCGTATCCATCCAAATCGAGATCACGAATGGCTTTCATGTGCTCAACGCGCAAATCCGCATACGTGCTGCCCTGGTTAATTCCAAAAAGCATCTGGTCCCTGTTGAGAGTAGAGTCTAAAGCGTTCAAGCGCAGTATCTCAGCCTGGCAGCGCTCAAGCCATCGAGTAGTGCGGTCACAAGAAGCCTTAACGTAGCTGTAATCAGCGGGGTTCTCAATGCATTCATCAAAGGCCATAGCAATAGTCGAAGCCAGATTGGACTGAATCTTGATGCTTTCCTCGGGCCCCATAAAGACATTCCTGCCGTCGATGTGCGAATAAAAATGAACGCCTTCCTCGGTAATTCGGCGAAGCTTGGAAAGAGAAAACACCTGAAACCCGCCGCTATCAGTCAAAATAGGACCATCCCATCGCGCAAACTTGTGCAGCCCCCCCAGCTGCCGAACAACACCGTCACCCGGACGCAGGTGCAGATGGTAGGTGTTGCAAAGCATGACCTGGCACTTGATCTGAACCAAATCCAAAGCCGAAACTGCGCCCTTTATAGTGCCGCAGGTCGCCACGTTCATAAAAGCGGGGGTCTGCACGTTGCCATGAGGTGTAAAAAAAGTGCCTCTTCGCGTGTCACCACAAGTTTTCATCAAGCTAAACATGCCAAAACCTCACATTCAACGGATAAACATTGCGTCGCCAAAGCTAAAAAACCGGTATTTCTCGGCAACAGCCGTCTGGTAAGCAGACAAAACCGCATCACGACCGGCAAAAGCCGAAACCAACATGATCAAAGTGCTCTCAGGTAGGTGAAAGTTGGTGATCAAAGCGTCGATAACCTTGAATTTAAAGCCAGGATAAATAAAAATGTCGGTCCAGCCCTCACAGGGAGTGACATTGCCGAATTCCTTGAACATAGCCTCAAGTGTGCGACAGCTAGTGGTACCAACGGCGACAACACGGCCCCCAGCCTTTTTTGTATCAGCAATAAGCGTGGCAGTATGCGGCGGAACCTCATAATGCTCAGCGTGCATCTTGTGATCAAGAACATCCGCAACCTTAACCGGCCGGAACGTACCAAGGCCGACATGAAGTGTAACAAAGCCTATTTTGACGCCCTTAGCCTTTATTTTTTTGAGCAAATCATCCGTAAAGTGAAGCCCGGCAGTTGGGGCAGCAACAGATCCAAGCTCGCGAGAATACACAGTCTGATAGCGCTCACAGTCAATTAACTCGTGAGTAATATAGTGTGGGAGCGGCATCTTGCCGATTTTTTCTAAAGCAGAATAAAAATTTTCCTCGCAGTCAAACTTAACAATGCGGTTGCCGTCGGGCAGAACGTCCAAAACTTCGCCAAACATCGCATCGCCGCCGAAAGAAAACTTAGCCCCGACCTTGGCTTTTTTGCCTGGACGCGCTAAAGCTTCCCAGATATTTGGGGCCTTTTGGGTCAAAAGCAAAAATTCCACAGTAGTGTCAGAGCCCTCTCTAACGCCGAAAATTCGAGCAGGAAGAACCCTAGAATCGTTAAGAATCAAGCAATCACCGGGCATAAGTTCGTCGACTATATCATAAAAATATTTATGCAAGACCTCACCGCTACCTTTATCAAGAACTAACAACCGCGCGTGATCGCGCTTCTCAATGGGATCCTGAGCAATCAATTCCTTTGGCAAATCATAGAAAAAATCCTTCGTTTTCAAAATAACAATCATCCTCAAAAAAGCGATCAAATTTGACACAACAGTGCAAAAATGCTATGCTATTGTATCACCGAAATTTCGAAATTAGAAAAAACGGAAGGCAAATCAAAGATAATTATATTTGATTATAGCAGAGTTTACAACACATTTTGGCAATTTTTTGATGTTAATTTTAAACGAAAGGCGGTACAAAGGGCCATCTGTCGGCTCTTGAAATTATGAAAAAGTTTAAAGTAGGCATTTTAGGGGCCACCGGAATGGTAGGGCAGCGCTTTGTGGCACTGTTAGCGGGGCATCCTTGGTTTGATATGGCAGTGCTGGCTGCGAGTAAAAATTCGGCCGGCAAAACATACGAAGAAGCCCTAAACGGCAGATGGGCGCTGGCTCAGGGGCTCCCGGAGAAAGTGCGAAACATGCCTGTGCTAGATGCGGTGAGCGATTTGGATGAGATCGCAGCAGCGGTGGACTTTGTTTTTTGCGCGGTAGATATGCCCAAGGAGGCGCTGATGCGGCTGGAGGAGAGCTACGCGAAAGCGGAATGCCCTTTGATATCGAACAACAGCGCGCACAGGGGAACGCGAGACGTGCCGATGATTATCCCGGAGGTTAACCCCGAACACGCCAATGTAATCGAGGTTCAGAGGAAACGGCTGGGTACAAAAAGAGGCTTCATCGCGGTGAAATCTAATTGTTCGCTGCAATGCTATGTCCCGGCGATACACCCACTGCGGGGATTCGGCGTAACAAAGGTGCTGGCGTGCACATATCAGGCAATTTCCGGCGCGGGCAAAACTTTCGAGCGCTGGCCAGAAATGGTTGACAACATCATCCCATACATAGCGGGTGAGGAGGAAAAATCCGAACAAGAACCGCTTAAAATCTGGGGAAAAATCTGCGAAAATGGCATAGAAAACGCTACGGATCCCAACATAACAACGCAGTGTATCCGGGTTCCTGTGAGCGATGGTCATACCGCTGCGGTTTTTGTGTCATTCAAAAATAAGCCGACGCTAGATGAAATAAAACAAAGGTGGCAAGGCTGCAACGAGGCACTATCTGCAGGGGTGGCGTTACCAAGCGCACCGAAGCGGTTTTTGCATTATTTTGAGGACCCAAGTTATCCGCAAATTCGTAGCGCACGGGAGCTAGAAAATGGCATGGCAATCGCGCTAGGCAGGCTAAGGAGTGACACGCAGTACGACATCAAATTTGTCTGCATGTCGCACAACACAGTACGAGGCGCTGCGGGCGGAGGCATACTAATGGCCGAGATGCTCTGTGCCAAGGGATTCATCGAGTAAAAATTTTGCAACAAAACGGAGGAAGATTCATGAAAAAGAAGGTTTTTAAGGGCTCGGGTGTGGCACTTGTAACGCCGATGCATAGCGATGGGAGCGTGAATTTCGAGGTTTTAGGAGAGATTCTGGAGTTTCAAATAAAAAACAAAACCGATGCGATAATAATCTGCGGCACGACAGGGGAATCCGCAACTATGAGCGATGAAGAACGCGCTGCGGTAATTGATTTTGCAGCGAAAAATGTCGCGGGCAGAGTCCCCATTATAGCGGGCACAGGCAGTAATAGTACTGAGCACGCGCTTACAATGTCTAAAAAGGCCCAGGAACTGGGTGCGGACGCGATTTTGGTGGTGACGCCATACTATAACAAGACGTCGCAAAGAGGCTTGCTTCGCCACTATAGCTACATCGCAGATAATGTGGATCTGCCGATGATTTTGTACAATGTACCGTCGCGCACGGGGATTTCGATTAGGCCGGAGACCTATGCGGAGCTAGCGAAGCATCCGAACATAGTGGCAACTAAGGAGGCAAACGGCGATCTCTCGGCAATTGCGAAGACTATAGCGCTTTGTGGCGATGATTTGGTCGTTTATTCCGGTAATGATGACCAGACAATCCCAATTTTGTCGGTGGGAGGCCTAGGTGTGATCTCGGTTTTCGCGAACGTTTGCCCTTACGAGAGCTATAAGATCAGTGAAAAATTTTTTGCAGGGGATATAAACGCAGCCAGAGAACTGTTTTTGAGGTCAAATGAATTGATGGAAGCCTTGTTTTGTGATGTAAATCCGATTCCAGTAAAAGAGGCAATGAATCAGCTGGGCTTTAGTTGCGGAAGCTGCCGGCTGCCGCTGGTTCCGCTCTCGGCCGAAAATAAAGATAAATTGGTGACGGCGATGAGAAAATTCGGAGTTGTCACAAGATAAAACGCAGAAAATGCAGATGGGAAGTGCAAAATGACGAGGATAATATTAAGCGGAGCCGGAGGACAGATGGGCCAAGCCGTTACGAAGGTGGCATCAGAGCGATTAGATTGCGCCATTGTGGGAGGTGTGAGCAAAAAAACAAACACCCAAACTGGGTTCCCGATTGTCGAGGCATTTAGCAAACTCAATGTAGAGGCAGATGTGATCATTGATTTTTCGAACCCAGAGCTGATAGAACCGCTTTTATCTTATGCTCTTACAAATAGGTTGCCAGCAGTAATTTGCACAACGGGGTTTAACGAAGATCAAATTAAAAAAATCAAGGCCGCGTCGGAGCGGATCCCGATTTTCTTTTCTAGCAATATGTCGCTAGGGGTCAACTTGATGCTCTCACTGGCCCAAATAGCTGCGAAAGTACTGTACCCCGCCTTCGATATGGAAATTGTAGAGAAGCACCACAACAAAAAAATTGACGCACCAAGCGGAACAGCGCTAATGTTAGTAGATGCAGTGAAATTAGGATTGAAGCAAAATCTAGAATGCGTGTACGATCGGCATCCTTGCAAAAAGTCGAGAAGCAAAAACGAAATAGGAATACATTCCGTGCGGGGAGGCACAATAGTCGGTGAACATGAGATCATTTTTGCCGGCAAAGATGAGGTATTAAAGATATCGCACACCTCACTGTCAAAGGAAATCTTCGCAGTGGGAGCCGTGAATGCCGCTAGCTTTGTTATATCAAAGCCAGTTGGACTATATAATATGTCCGACATGCTGAGATAATTAAAAATGTTTGAAAAGAAAAATGGCTAAGCGTAGGGAAGCTTAGCAGTTAATTATTTTAAATTTATCTTAGAAAACAGACGCAATGCGTTTTCTTTGGCACATTTGAGGAGCCCATCTACCGACATATTGCGTTCCAGAGCAATTTTTCCTGCAGTGAATTTTATCATGCTAGAGTCACAGCGCGAGCCTCGATTTGGTTCTGGCGCCAAGTATGGGCAGTCCGTTTCCAGCAAGATCCGATCCAGAGGCACTGATTTGGCCACCAGCACGGGATTCTTAGCGTTTTTAAACGTCACAACGCCCCCCAGGCCAACGTACATACCCAAATTTACCACTTCGCTTGCCATCTCCGTGTTACCAGAAAAGCAATGGAGAACGCCTTTTGGCCGGTATTTTTTCAAAATATCAAGTGTGTCAGCGTGCGCGTCCCTGTCGTGGATTATCACCGGCACATCAAGGGTTTTGGCCAGTTTGACCTGCTCTTCAAATTTTTCCTTTTGAACTTCCTTCGGAGGTTGGTCATAATGATAGTCGAGCCCGATTTCGCCGACCGCAACGACTTTTTCCTCCGCCAAAAATGCAGCAAGAACGTCGATATAATCCGGAGGAACAGCATCAGCCTCTTGAGGATGCACACCAACAGCCGCCCAAATTAAGGGGTACTTGTAAGCCAGGTCCATAGAGGCTTTTGAAGTCGAGATGTTGCAACCAACATTAATAATTCCGCATATATCCGTATCAAAAAGCTTGTTAATCAAGTCATCACGGTCATTGTCAAAAGTAGCATCGTCATAATGCGCATGAGAATCAAAAATCATGGCAATAATACCTCCTACTTAGTGCATTCTTCTAAGGCAGAGAGCTCTTTTTCTACGTCAATTCTAGGAAAAAGCAATTCGCCTTTTTTGGTTTCGGTGTCAATAGGCAAGATTCCCCATTTGTTGGTGGTTTCCCAAGTTAAGGCATCCTGATTAGCGCCGATCTGTTGCGCGATAATTGGCGCAGTATTAGGCATGAAGGGCGTAATCAAGATAGATACGATTCGTAAAACCTCGCATAAATTGTACAAAACGCAGGCAAGTCGGCTTGTTTTTGTTGAATCTCGGCCCAAAGCCCACGGCGTCGTTTCGTCGATGTATTTGTTGGCCCGCGCAATCAACCTCCAAACCTCCGCCAAAGCGCATGAAAACTGGAATTGTTCCATGTGTTTTTCATATTTTTCTCGCAAAGACGTTGCCAAAAAAATCAGTTCATTGTCAGAAAGATCGCGCTCAAGGGGTTGAGGCAACTTGCCACCGAAGTATTTCTCGATCATAGCGGTTGTGCGAGAGAGTAAGTTCCCCAAATCGTTCGCCAAATCTGAGTTTATTCGACTTATCAAAGCTTCATTTGTAAAGACGCTGTCCGACCCAAAGGGAATCTCGCGCATCAAAAAATATTTAATCGCGTCCACACCGTAGCGCTCGCACAAAATCTGAGGGTCCACTACATTGCCCTTAGATTTGGACATCTTGGTGCCGTCGCCAAAGAGAAGCCATCCATGGCCATAAATTTTATGAGGCAAAGGCAAATCCAGCGCCATAAGTATGGCCGGCCAAATAATCGCATGAAATCGGACAATCTCCTTGCCTACAAAATGGACGTCTGCAGGCCAGTAGCGCTTAAAATCGGCGTCGTTATCGGAACCGTAGCCAAGCGCAGTGATATAATTAGTAAGGGCATCCAGCCACACGTAAACTACATGATGCTCGTCAAAATCGACCGGGACACCCCAGCTAAAGCTCGTCCGGCTCACACAGAGGTCGTTTATGCCACCCTTTATAAAGCTGATCATCTCGTTACGGCGGCTTTCGGGCTCCAAAAACTCAGGATGCTCGTCATATAGCTGTAATAGCCTATCGGAATACTTAGAAAGCCTGAAAAAATAAGCTTCTTCTTTAGTTAACTTAACTTCACGCCCGCAGTCTGGACATTTTCCGTCAACCAACTGTGTCTCCGTCCAGAAAGACTCACATGGTGTGCAATACCAACCCTCGTAGTTTCCCTTGTAAATCTCGCCCTTATCGTAAAGTTCGCGAAAGATCTTCTGAACAGCCGCAACGTGGTGGTCATCCGTCGTGCGAATGTACCTGTCATTGGAAATATCCATAATATCCCAAAGGCGCCGAAACTCCGTAACCAGCCTGTCAACGTACTCCTTAGGACGCAAGTTTTCTTTGGCTGCATTCAACTCAATTTTTTGCCCGTGCTCATCTGTGCCCGTCAAAAACATCACATCATAGCCAGTCAAGCGCTTAAACCTAGCCATAACGTCCGCCGCTACAGTGCAGTAGCTATGCCCAAGATGCGGATTGCCCGATGGATAGTATATCGGCGTCGTAATATAAAAAGTTTTTTTGTCCATAACCAATCAATCTCCTCAACACTAAAATGCCCAAAAACCTAGTTGCCATGCGGTCATTTTGATTTTCACAATAAGTTTAATAAGTTGTTATGTATAGTTTACGATTTTCAAAAATTCTTCGGAATCCAAAGAAGCCCCGCCAATAAGGCCTCCATCGATATCATCAATACTCAACAGCTCAGCAGAATTTTTTGAGTTTATCGATCCACCGTATAATATTGGAATCTTCTCAGCGGACGAATCCCCATAAATACTGGAAAGAGCCTCCCGAATTACCTTGCAAACATGCGCCAAATCATAGCTATCAATATATTTTCCAGATCCAACCGCCCAAAACGGCTCATAAGCGATGATCAGATTCTCCACCTGAACTGCCGAAACGCCATTTAACAACTTTTTAATCTGAGCTGAAATTTTCTTGTCGCAAACGCCAAGCTCTCGTTCCAGCAAAGTTTCGCCCACACAAACAATAGCAGTAAGCCCCGATTCAATCGCCAACTTGACTTTTTTATTTGTCATCTCATCAGTCTCGCCAAAATGCTTTCTGCGCTCACTGTGACCCAATATAACGTGGTTTACACCAATCTTATTCAACATGGATGGCGAAATTTCGCCAGTATAAGCGCCTTCATTTTCAAAATGACAATTCTGTGCACCAACACAAATCGCAGTGCCAGAGGCCAAATTGGCAACCGTAAGCAAATCTATAAAAGGCACACAGAGAATAACCTTGCAATTATCGGACCTTAAACCAGATGATACCTCGCGAAACAAAGCGGCAGCCTCTGCTGGAGCCTTGTTCATTTTCCAATTTCCTACTATTATTCGCATTTTCCCATTTTTTTTCAACTAAAATTCTCTCCTAAAAAGCAAAAATCTCACAAACTCAAAATACCAAACCTCAAACAAAGCAGCAATACCGGGTGAATCTATTTACTCAAAAAATCAAATAAGCGACATTACGAGGGATTCCAGCAAATTTATAAACTATCCATAAAACATATAAGAGATTAATTGGCGTAATTTCGCAGTTTTCCCTGGCACAAAAGGCTAGGATATCCCCACTGACGCAGAACTTCATATACACCAATAGCAACGGAGTTTGATAAATTCAAGCTTCGAGCCTCTTTCAACATGGGAATCCGTACAGTACGGTCCATGTTGTCGTGCAAAAGAGCTTCGTCCAGCCCCGCATCCTCTCGGCCAAACACCAAGTAGCACTTACTAGGATATGAAACCTCAGTGTGCACACGCTTTGCCTTGGTAGAAAAATAAAAAAACGAGCCATTGTTCTGGCTAAAAAATTCGCGCACTCCCGCATAAATATGTACATCCAAAAGGCTCCAATAGTCCAACCCTGCGCGTTTTAGCTTTTTATCGTCTATCTCAAAGCCCAAGGGCGCAACCAAATGCAGTCGAGCGGAGGTTGCAGCGCAAGTTCGAGCTATATTACCGGTATTTTGAGGAATTTGTGGTTCAATTAGCACAATGTTCAACTCATTCAAAACAGCTCACCAACCCTTAGTATACCATTTTTTTTCGCAATTAACAAGAAGCATTTTGCAAAAACAGGAATTTAAATTTACAGCAAAAATTTTGTTAAAAGGGATCGTGGAGGGCAAAATACTATTAAAACAATTAAAAATGGAGGTATGATGGCGATGAACATGAATGAAGGTAAAAAAAGTTGCGCAATGAAGAGCTTTTTGTGCGGAGTTTTTTGGGGAATGGCTACAGGATGGCTTTTATTCAGCTATATGCAAAATCCAAAGAAGATGAAACGTAAGGCTATGAAGTGCACGAACGCGGTGGAGGACCTTCTGGACAACGTGCATTACATTTTTAGGTGATAAAACAAGTTTGTGAATTTATGCATGCTGAGTAGATTATCATGAAAAATTTGCTCAGTATGCATTATAATGCCGAATTCAGAATTTTTTGTAAAATTTTTTGACGTTTTACCCAACAAAAACAAAATGTGTGATAAACTAAAACATAATATAGCAAAAAACGGGGGAAATTCCCGTTGGTTTACATAAATTGTAAAGGTGATTATCGCATGGCAAAAAGGATTTTTTTGTTTTTTTTCTGCGCAACGCTGATTATGACGAGTTTTTCGGGTTGCCAAAAAAATAAGAATTCGCCCGAAAATCAGGTAATAAAATATAACCTAGAGAGCGAGCCGCGCACGCTGGACCCGCAGGTCTGTAGCGATTACGCCGCCAACATCGTCATTATGAATATTTTTGAAGGCCTGGTCAGGCTCGATGAATCCGGGAACACAACGCCAGGAGTCGCGAAGTCATGGGATGTCTCGGCCGATGGCATGACGTATACATTCCACTTGCGAGAGGATGCGGCTTGGTCGGACAAAGCTAAAACGCCCGTAACAGCACAGGATTTCGTGTTTGGACTTCAGCGTGCACTCGATAAATACACGAATTCGCCCAAAGCATATACGCTTTATTGTATAAAAAATGCGCGCAAGATCAATATAGAAGGTGCCCCAGCGGATTCTCTAGGGGTTTCCGCTCCAGATTTGCACACGGTGGGCATCGAACTTGAATACCCAATGGAGAACTTTCTCTATCTGCTCGCTACAGCGCCAACCATGCCCTGCAATAAGGCCTTCTTCGAAGGTGCCAACGGGCAATACGGACTGGAGCCAGCCACAATTATCAGTAATGGCGCCTTTAAGGTCAAACTGAGGTACGGCTGGAATCACTACAACAGCCTGAGTTTGGTAAAAAACGAGAATTATATTGGTGCAAATGTCCCTGTGCCGGCAGGGGTAGACTTTACTATCGGAAAAGACCTTACTAACGCAGTAAGTTTGATTACTACATCTGCGATAGATGCAGCGTTGATGCCGTCAGAGGATCAAGTAACAGAGGCTAAGCGCAAGAATCTGGCGACGGAAGCTTTTAAGGATACGCTGTGGGGCATTACGTTTAATACACAGGACACTCTATTTGCCAATTTAAGCGTCCGGTTGGGATTCCTAAAGGCTCTAAATCGAGAGCATATCTTGTCAACAATCCCAGAAAACTGCGTGGTTACCGAGAGTCTAGTGCCAGATGGACTTATCATTAATGGGCAAGAATACCGAAGTATCGCGGGTAAATGCCCAAGCCTGATTGCAGACCCAAAGGCCAAAAGCCATTTTGACACCGGTTTACAACAGTTAAAGCTAAAGATTCTGCCAAAGGTTACAATCTTATGTCCTGAAAACCCTAGTGTAAAGGCGATTATGAGTAACGTAATAGAGAACCTAAATTGTAACCTGGACTTTTATTTTAACATGGAGCCAGTTCCAGAGGATATTTTGAAGTCTAGAGTAGCTTCAATGAGCCATCAAGTGGCTTTAGTGCCGATTTCGGTCGAAAGCCCGTTTGCGCTCGACTTTCTAAATACGTTTAAGTCTGAAAACAGTAAGAATATCGCGAATTTAAATAGCCCAGAGTACGATAAACTTATTAATATTACGGTATCAGCTAATGCTAAGGATGCTTGCAAGCCGATTGTGGCGGCAGAAAAATACCTTGTCGAAAATGCCGTTTTTTACCCAATGTACATGCAAAGTAGATTTTTCGCATGGTCGAATAAGGTAAAAGGGCTGATTTTCCACAACTACGGCCAAGGTGTAGACTTCTTTTTTGCAACAAAAAGGAAATAGCGGGACTTTTGACAAAAATAAAGCGGTGCACTATACCGCACACCGCCATTGTAAGGGGATATACCTAATTGATGTTTTTAGAAACCTCATCAGATTCAGAAGCGCCGCCAACCAAGTCAACGATATACGTTGATTCCTCATCGTTTTCGTGGACCAAATCATAGGGAACCTTAGAGGAAACCTCAACAACCTTTTGACGCATCCACAAGCTGGGCATAATCCGCACCGAATAGCCGTATCCGTTGTTAACGTCCCAGTCTATAAACTTAGCGCGCGGCACACCAAAGGTCGCAAGGATAGTCATGATCACGCCACCATGCACAACAAGTGCTGCGTCTTTGATGTCGCCTTTAACGACGGTCTCAACAAGCCTTCCAAAGGCAGAAGTAACGCGAGATTTAAAATCTGACAATCTTTCTCCGCCCTTGGGGCAGACTGATTCAGAATTTTTTAACCACTGCAAAAAATTTTTATCTGCCTTGAGTTCTTCCGGCGTTTTGCCTTCCCACTCGCCCAAGTTGCATTCAGCAAAATCCTTGTCGATAATAAGATCATCGTGCTCGGGATATAGAATTTTCGCAGTGTGACGGCATCTCACGAGAGGGCTGCAAAAAATCTTGTCAACAGTGGGGTAAGTGGCCTCGCCTTTTAATTTGTTTAGCCTCGCAATGCCTTCTGTAGACAAATCCACATCGGTAGAACCAGCGTATCGACCGTTCAAGTTTGCGTCGGTTAGCCCGTGCCGAATTAAATGTACCCGAAAACTCTTCATATAAAATCTCCTTTTTTAGTACAAAAATTATGGAAACGGTCTTTACAAAATGTTTTTTATGGGATATAATTTACCAGTCGTAAAAAGTTTTGCTGCAGGAGGGCTAAGGTGTAATGAATAAGGACTTCTCTAGAATCATCACGCTTTTGAGGAAGGAAAAAGGATTGAGCCAAAAACAAGTGGCCACCGACCTTAACATCTCGCAAGCCTTGCTGTCACATTACGAAAAGGGCATTCGTGAGTGCGGGCTGGATTTTGTGATAAAACTTTCGGATTATTATAATGTGTCGTGCGACTACTTGCTGGGGAAAACCCCAAACAAAAGCGGCATGACGCTGAATCTAGAGGACATTCCGGATTCGTCGGAGAACAAAGACAATAAGTTTAGCGGCAGCGTGCTGCCAACTTTAAATAAAAAACTGATAGTAAATTCCATAAGTATTATATTCGATCTGCTGGGTAAAAGCAAGAACAAAAGCTTAATTGGCGAGGTTTCGGGATATTTAATGATCTGCGTTTACAATGTTTTTAGGAATTTGTACTCGGCTAATGCCAAGAATCCGCAGGGCCTGTTTAAGATTCCGAACACGTCATACGAAGCATTGTGTAGCGCTTCTTTGAGCCTCTTGGAGTTAAGCATAAAACGGACGATAAAAAGCTCAGGCAAGAGTAAGGAAGATGCCGAGAGCCTAACAAAACTGCCGCTTTCGCCCGATATCATCTCAAGAGAGTACCCACTGTATGCGGCGTCGTTGTATAATCTATTGCAAACGGGCGAAAATGCGATAAGTGCAAAGATAAAGTGAGGGTAAACAGCCTTAGGTTCTATCTGTAGTAGGAGGAGACGCATCAGTATTGCTCACGAAGACGGACTTTATGAGCCTTGCGTTAATGAGCGTTAGAAAGAGTTGCAGTTGTTTTAAGAGTATTTCTTCGCAGTTTTGGTCATGGGCGCCGTATGTGGCCAATAATATGGCAGACTTTTGCTGTTTAAAGGGATTTTTTTTGAGGTGCACCTTCATGTTGAAGTAAAGCTGAGTTCTGTCGAAGATGGCTTTTAGCGGGGCAGGAAAGCTTAGGTTATATATGGGTGTTGCGATGATTATAAGCTCACAAGCGCGGATAGCAGCATCGATATCGGCAAAGTCTGCAGATATACAAGATTCCTGTGTTTTGCAAGAGCCACAATCTACACACGGTGCGACTTTTACCTTAAAGGCATCAATAAATGTAAACTCAAACTCGTTTTGCAGAGTAACAATAATTTCATCTAAAGCCTTTTTTGTGTGGCCGCTTTTGTGTGGGGAGCCATATAAAATGAGTGCTTTTTTTTTGTCCAAATCAAATCCATCCAAAATCAATTTTTAAGTTAATTGTATTGCATTTTGGCGCGTTTGGCAACATCTTTAAAACTATGGACAAGTAAAAAATATTTAAAATTTTTATTCATTTGCACCAACACGCTCTTGACAAATAGTAAAAATAAGCTCATAATCAAACTAGATGTTGAAAATTGAGGTTTATTATATTTAATTTTTATGATTGTTGAAACTTCTTGTTTTAGGGAATATAATATTGGTGGATGTTCTTTCGTGTTTCTTAGTTTAGCTAAGGCTTAGGAGGTGCGGCCAGGTCATGAGAGATATGATCGCAAAGATAATCGAGATGGATAAAACCGCAAGGGATCTAACACAGCGAGCGCAGAAAGACAAAATTAATCTTGAAAACGAGATTAAAACGAAGAAGAATGAGATCCGAAGCGAGTATTTGGAAAGAGCCAGAAAAAGATTAGCAATAAACGAAACAACCGAACGAAGATTGGCAGAAGAACAAAAGACAAAAATAATATCGAATTGCAAGAATATATCTGAAGCGATGGACAAAGCTTACGAACAAAACTGCGGGATATGGGTAAATAGCATAGTCAAAAATGTTTTGGGAGATTGATTTTTATGCTTTCTAAGTATGCTTCAAATGTTATTTCAGCAAAAGTTCGGGCTATGTATGGAGGCCGGGTTAGCACGCGGGATTATAATAATCTTATTGCTTGCAGAACGGTGAGCGATGTGGCGGTTTATTTAAAGAACCATACGCACTATCATGATGAACTTGCAAATGTGAACGAATTGGGAATAAACCGGAATCAGCTAGAGAACTTAATTCGCAAGAAATTGTTTCATGACTTAGAATCGCTTTGTAGGTATGAGATTTCTACCGGCAGTAGCTTAACAGAGTATACTATTGTGCGTACAGAGATTGAACAAATTATCCATAGTTTAATGTACTTGGCAGGCGGCAACGCGTACGGATATATTTACTCTTTGCCGATGTTTTTTAATAAGAGGACAAAAATTAACTTGATGGGTTTAGTATCGGTAAAAAATTATGATGAGTTTTTGGGCGTTTTAAAGGGCTCGGCGTATGAACTCATGCTGGCTAAGCATCGGCCGGAGGAAGGGCAAGATTTAGATTTATCTGCAATAGAAAAAACGCTTTATGATTATCTTTATGGCAAGTTTTTTGACGCTATAAGAAAGAATACGCCTAAAAAAGTGCGGGCGGAGTTGTCGGAGACTTTGAGCGCTTATATTGACTACAGCAATTTTGTGAGGATAGTTCGGCTAAAGCGTAACGGAAGCAAGGTTAAGTCGGCAGTTTTAAATTATGGAACAATAAAAGACCGGTACATTTCGCAAATGTACAATGCCGAGAACGAAGAGCAAGTCTTTTCTATAATGGAACATACTAACCGAGGGAAAAAAATAAAAAATTATAAATATAATTATGTAGATGAGTTGCCAGATCGGGTGCTTTACAATAAATGTAGAAGTAATATCAGATTTTCTATGCACCCGGCTGTAATAATGTTCTCTTACATCTTTCTTTTACAGATAGAAATTCAGAATCTGACGACGATAATCGAGGGAGTTAGATATGAAGTTAATAAGAGTGAGTTAGAAAATTTGTTAATTTTAAAGGCTCAAAAGAGAGAGGATGTGGTGTAACGTGGCGGTTTCATCAGTAAAGGTAGCGAGCATTATAGGGGTTTTGCCGGCGCTTGATGAAGTTATTAAGGTATGTGGAAAATCTGGAATTTTTCATCCGGACGACGCACTTTCTTTTTATTCTAAGAATAACAATTTTGTCCCGCTTTCGGAGGGTAACCCGTACAGCGAGCCACTTAGAAAGCTTAAGGATATGGTAAAAAGAGCGGGAATGAAGCTGAAGCTGGTAGATATTGCTGACTTTGAAGTGAGCTTAAAAGAAATTAACGATTACGTTAATTATATAAATTATAAAATGGGATTATTACTCGAAAAAAAGCAGGATATTTTAAATCGTATAACGAAACATCAGAAGGCACAAGAAAACATAGGTCACTTTATTGGGTTAGATTTAAATTTGGCAGAGATTTTTGCCTGCAAATATATAAAGGTACGGTTTGGCAAGTTGCCAAAAGAGAGCTTTGAAAAGCTGAATGCTAGCGGAGAAGACCCGTATATGCTGTTTTTTCCTTGCACAGTGGATGAAAAGGCGTGCTGGGGAGTATATTTTGCGCCTTTGGAGAATATTGCCGAGGTGGATAGAAAGTTTGCAGGGCTCTATTTTGAGCGGATGTGGCTTAACCAAATTAGTGGAACGCCCGAAACAGAGCTAGAGATCATAAAGGGACTGATTTCAGATACTAACGCGGAGCTAGAAAATATAAATAGGAAGATAGAGAGCTTTTGGAAGACGCAAAAGGACCAGTGTTTGAGGTTTTATACGAAGCTTGAAGAGATGAATACTTACTTTACGATCAAGAATTATGTCTCAAAGTATAACGAAAGCTTCATTTTGGTGGGTTGGATCCCGCAGGAAGAAGAGGAGAATTTTGCGCACCAGCTGAGTGACGTTTATGGCATAGAGTTTTCGATTGAGCGGGCCGACAACGAGGAAAAGCACTCGCCGCCAGTAAAGCTAAAGAATAATCGATTCTCGCGGCCGTTTGAGTCATTTGTTGAAATGTACGGGCTACCAAGCTATAATGAAATTGACCCGACAGTGATTGTGTCGGTGCTGTATACGTTGCTGTTTGGCATCATGTTTGGCGACTTTGGGCAGGGGATTGTCCTTTCGGCTGTGGGCGCGGTTATGTGGCGGCTAAAAAAGATGATGCTTGGGCGGATTTTGATTCGGTGCGGATTTGCAGCATCGGTGTTTGGGCTGATATATGGGGCGGTATTTGGGTTAGAACACGTGCTGGATCCGATGTACAAGGTGTTGTTCAACCTAGATGAAAAGCCGGTTGACGTGCTGGAGCCCAAAACGGTCATGACAATCATCATTTTGGCAGTAATTTTGGGAGCTGGAATAATAATTTTATCAATGATTTTGAACATATACTCATCGCTGCGACGAAGAAATTACGAGAATGCACTGTTTGGGCAAAATGGCGTTGCGGGGCTGATTTTCTATGGCTCATTGGTGGCGTCCGGAGGGACAATGGCGCAGGGAGTGAATGTGGTGTCGCTGCCGTACGTTTTGGGGCTAATGGTATTGCCGGTCGTGCTGATTTTCTTTAAAGAGCCGCTGGGGAAATTGCTGAGTAGGGCGCCGGACTGGAAGCCGAAAAAATGGGGCGAATACATGGTACAAAACGGATTCGAGCTATTTGAGATTATGCTAAGTTACGTCACAAATACGATGTCATTTTTGCGAGTTGGCGCGTATGTTTTGGTGCACGCTGGGATGATGATGGTTGTCTTCACCATCGCGCAGATAATGCCGGGTGGCGTTGTGGGATACACGCTAATGGCTGTGTTTGGAAACGTGTTTGTCATAGCGCTGGAGGGCCTTTTGGTTGGCATACAAGTGCTAAGGCTTAACTTTTATGAATTATTTAGCCGATTTTTTGAAGGACAGGGTCGGCCATTTGCGCCGATTCGAGTGTCCGAAGAAAATTTATAAATATCAAAATATTTAAGATTGCGGAGGAAATTATAATGAGTGCTGTGTCGATTTTTGTAACTTTTGTGGGCTTGTTGGTGGTTTCGTTGGGAATGTGCACGTACGCCGTAAAAAGGGGTATGAAACCAGCTAAGGCGGTGGTTATCCAGATGTGCTCGTTTGTAATGCTGTTTATGCTCTCGCTGGGTGCTACCGTTGTTATGGCGGACGATGGTGCGGTAGCTAGCGCAGCGGAATCAAGCGCAGTGGTGACTCAGGCGGAGCAGGGTAAGACGGACAAAGAGTGGGACTCGATGGCAATGGCGCTGGTAATGGGTCTTGCATGTATCGGTAGCGGAATTGCGGTTGCGGCAGCGGCTCCTGCAGCTATTGGCGCGGTTTCGGAGGACCCAAAAGCATTCGGAAAGGCCATTGTGTTTGTGGGATTGGCCGAGGGTGTTTCTATATTTGGCTTGCTCATTGCTATATTCATTAAGTTCGTTTAACCTGAGAGGCTAGATCTGGCTTGTGCCGGGGGAGAGTGCTTGTTGTGAAGTTTCATCTTATCAGCGACAATAAGGATACCCTTGTTGGGATGCGCCTGGTTGGGATCCCAGGGGTTGTTGTGCATAAAGAGGACGAGATAAAAAACGCAATAAATGAGGCGCTAAAGGATGAAGATATCGCGGTGGTGCTGATTACGGAGAACTTGGTGAAGATTTGCAGAGAGTTCATTTATGACATTAAACTGAACCATTCGCGGCCGCTGATTGTGGAGATCCCAGATCGGCATGGCAACGGCAGAGCCAAGGACTCTATAACGAAATATGTGCGAGATGCAATAGGAATTAAAATCTGATTTTGGGGAGATTCCCTGTCCGTAGGGGTGACGAAGAATGCGAGACATAAGTAAAACCAGCAACTTTTTGAAGGCTATAAACAAGTATGCGGCTGAGCAGCGCAAAAAGATAAAGACGAGTGCCGAAGAGTTCCGAAAATATGAGCTGCAAAAGGCGGAGGCAGAGGTTTTGCGGGATGCATATTTTTTGATTCAGAACGAGATGGCACAGATGAAGCGGAACGTTGCGAGCGAAGTCTCTAAGCTGGAATTTGAAGAGCGAAAAAAGCTTTTTACCAAGCGGCAGACCATCGTGGATGATGTGTTTAAAAAGGCAAAGGAAAAGCTTTTGGAGTTTGCGAATTCGCCAGATTATGTCGACGTTTTAAAGAGGTACGCGGTTTCTATTTCTAAGGTGCTAAAAAAATCCGGAACGACCTTGTACATCAGTCGGCGAGACGAGGGATATTCCGATGATATCCGAGAGGCTTACGGCAAAATCTGCAGGGTAGAAGTGAGCAATAAGATAAAGATCGGCGGTATATTGGCAGTTAACAAGGCCATGTCGCTGGTTGTGGACGAGACGATTGACGCAAAGTTAGAGGATCAGAAAAAGTGGTTTGCAGAGAACTCAAAGCTGAACATATTTTAGCGCTGAGCGTGGTGGAGATGTGTTTTTATGAATAATCAAAATGTTATTTTTGGAATAAACGGGCCGGTCGTAACGGTGCAGGATACGGACGCTTTTTCTATGATGGAAATGGTCTTTGTGGGCGGGGATAAGCTCATTGGAGAGGTTATCGGCATCACAGAGGCGCTCACGACTATTCAAGTTTACGAGGAGACAACTGGACTTCGGCCAGGGGAACCCGTAGAGGGCACCGGACAGCCAATGACGGTAACATTGGGGCCGGGGATAATCAATAATATTTTTGACGGAATCCAACGACCATTGCGAGCAATTGAGCTGCAGACTGGAGCATTTATTGCGAAAGGTGCGGAGGTCTCGCCGCTTGACGAAAACAAAAAGTGGGATGTAACGCTTGTTACTAAGGTAGGAGAAAAGCTAAACGCTGGGGACGTCTACGCAGAATGCCCAGAGACAAGCATAATAACGCACAGATGCATGTTGCCGCCGGGGGTTTCTGGTGAGGTCACATCGGTGCAAAAAGATGGCAAATACCGCGTTAACGACGTAATTGTAACGATAAAAACTGAAAGTGGTGAGGACATCGGATTGACGCTGTGTCAAAAGTGGCCAATAAGGACTCCGCGCCCAGTTACCGAGAGATTACCAATGATACTCCCGCTAATCACAGGACAGAGAGTAATCGATACGCTGTTTCCAATTGCAAAAGGTGGCGCAGCGGCGGTGCCAGGAGGATTTGGAGCGGGAAAAACCATGACACAGCATCAGTTGGCAAAGTGGTGCGATGCGGACATCATAGTTTATGTGGGATGCGGCGAGCGAGGCAACGAGATGAGCCAGGTGCTGAGTGAATTCTCGGAATTGGTAGATCCAAAGTCCGGCAAACCAATGACGGAAAGGACTGTACTTATCGCGAACACTTCTAATATGCCGGTCGCGGCGCGTGAAGCTTCGATTTATACAGGAATAACACTGGCGGAGTACTATCGCGACATGGGATATCACGTTGCAATCATGGCGGACTCGACTTCTCGGTGGGCGGAGGCCCTGCGCGAAATTTCTGGTCGGCTTGAGGAAATGCCCGCAGAAGAGGGCTTCCCGGCGTATTTGCCATCGAGGTTGTCGGAATTTTACGAACGTGCCGGACTTACCAAGAATTTGAATGGCTCAGATGGCTCGGTTACGATAATTGGAGCGGTTTCGCCACAGGGGGCGGACTTCTCGGAGCCGGTTACGCAGAACACCAAGCGATTTGTGCGTGCTTTTTGGGCTCTCGACAAATCCCTAGCCTACGCGCGGCATTATCCCGCGATTAACTGGATGCAGAGTTATAGCGAGTATTTCATAGATTTGGACCCTTGGTTTGCTGAGAATGTTGGCCAAAAATTCATAAAATATCGATCAAAAATAAGCGCGATTCTTCACGAGGAAAACAAGCTGATGGAGATTGTAAAGCTGATTGGGGCGGACGTTTTGCCAGACGACCAGAAGTTGGTTATCGAGATTGCAAGGGTTATCCGGGTTGGGTTTTTGCAGCAAAACGCGTTTCATAAGGACGATACCTTCGTGCCGCTAAGGAAGCAAAAGCTGATGATGAAGGTAATCTTGCACCTGGAGGACAAAGCCCGGCAGCTGATTTTGGCGTCGATACCGATCTCGCGGATATCGGAGATGGGGCTGTTTGACAAGCTAACAAAGATGAAGTACGACGTGCCAAACGATAAATTGGAGCTGTTTGACGATTATATTGCGGAGATTGACAAGATGTTTGATGGGATACTGAAATCCTAGGTGTGGCTGACGGGCAACGAGTAAAACGAATTGGGGGCGTGATAAAGTGATAATCGATTATATTGGTGTGAAGGAGATAAGCGGCTCACTGATTGTCATTGACGGCGTTTCGGAGGTTTCTTTTGAAGAAATTGTAGAGATCCGGCTGGAAGATGGGTCTATGAGACAGGGTAGAGTAGTGCAGATAGACGGCGAGCGCATTGTTGTGCAGGTTTTTGAGGGCACAAAAAGCATCTCGCTAGGCAACACAAAGACTCGACTGAAGGGGCACCCGATGGAATTGGCGCTGTCCCCGGAGATTTTAGGAAGAGTATTTGATGGAGCCGGCAGACCTATTGACGGATTGGGCGATATTTTTCCAGAAAAGAAAATTAACATCAATGGAACACCAATAAATCCGGTATCGCGGCTGTACCCCCAAAACTATATAAACACGGGTATATCAACAATCGACACGCTGGCAACGTTAATTCGTGGGCAAAAATTACCGATATTTTCGGGCTCCGGCATGAAGCATAACGAATTGGCTGTACAAATTGCGCGGCAGGCCAAGATAGCGTCGAATGAGAACGAGAATTTCGCAATAGTTTTCGCAGCGATGGGCGTAAAGAACGATGTTGCGGAGTATTTTCGGCGGAGCTTTGAGGAATCTGGCGTCCTGCAGCGCGTAGTGATGTTTTTGAATTTGTCGAACGACCCGGTTATCGAAAGAACACTGACGCCAAGGTGCGCCCTTACGGCGGCGGAGTATCTAGCGTTTGAGCAAAACATGCATATACTAGTGATAATGACGGATATGACGTCTTATGCTGAAGCATTGAGGGAATTCAGCTCATCTAAGGGCGAAATTCCCGGCAGAAAGGGATATCCAGGCTATTTGTACTCGGATTTAGCATCACTCTATGAAAGAGCCGGCATGATAAGGGGCAAGAGCGGATCGGTTACGCAGATCCCAATTTTGACGATGCCGAACGACGATATAACGCACCCAGTGCCAGATTTGACGGGGTATATCACCGAAGGACAGATAGTATTAGAGCGCGCGCTGGAGGGTGAGGGAATTTACCCACCGGTTGCGGTTTTGCCATCGCTTTCTCGCCTAATGAAGGATGGAATCGGGGATGGGTACACTCGGGAGGACCATTCTGCGCTTGCAAATCAGCTTTTTGCGTCTTATGCAAAGGTTAAAGACGCACGCTCACTGGCTTCGGTCATTGGCGAGGAGGAGCTTTCGCCTGACGACAAGAAGATTCTGGCTTTTGGAAAGGAATTCGAGGCGAAGTTCATCAACCAGGCGGCGAACGAAGATAGGAGCATCAAAAAGAGCCTGGATTTGGGATGGAAGCTGCTGTCTATGCTGCCCAAAAAGGAGCTAGACCGTGTAGATGACGTGATTTTGGAGAAATATTATCACGAGGAAAAGACCGAGCAAAAGGAACAATCGGAGGCTGCAGAGCCGCAAAAAGAGATTATGGAGAGCAAGGAAGATAATTCGAAAAAAGAAAATAGCGAGGAAGAATAGCTAAATTTGGGCGTTTAACGTGACAAAACGGGGGTGAGTTCGAGTGAACATGTCGGTGGTGCCGACAAAGGGCAACCTAATCGCGACGAAGAAGTCGTATGAGCTAGCAAAGGGTGGCTTTGAGCTGATGGACAAGAAGAGAAACATCCTGATCCGTGAAATGATGCTGCTTATCAAACATGCATCGAAGATTCAGAAGCGGATCGACACAACTTACGCAAAAGCGTACGCAGCGCTGCAGAAGGCCAATATTACGCTGGGAATGATTGAGGAGATCGCAGGCACGGTGCCGATTGATGATAGTCTTAAAGTTTCGTACCGGAGTGTCATGGGGGTCGAGATTCCTATCGTATCTTTTAGCGAGGACCAGAGCCGCAAGCTGCCTTTTGGCCTTTACAATTCAAATTCTATGCTGGACGAAGCGTATCGGAGCTTCTTGAAAGTGAAAAAACTGAGCGCGGATTTATCCGAAATCGAAAATAGCGTGTATCGGTTAGCTGACGCCATCGGCAAAACACAAAAAAGAGCAAATGCACTCAAAAATATAGTTATACCGCGGTTTGAGAGGTCTATCAAGTTCATAACAGACGCGCTGGAAGAGAAAGACCGTGAGGAGTTCTCGAGACTAAAAGTGATAAAAAAGAAAAAATCGTGATTTTAGCGGCTTTAAAGTGAAAAAACTTGCGATGCACCTCAGTTTTAGCTAAACTTTGAGAGAGGAGTATGCAAGTTTTTTAGTATCGCGCGCGAAGGTGCCTTTACGAGCGGCAATTAATGTATTATAATTAGTATTGATACGTTGATAAATAACCAAAATGGGGGCGCGAGCATGACGTCGAAATTTGATTTTTCGGTATTTAGGCAACAGAAGCCAGTTTTTATAAAAAAAATGATTCTAGCTTTTTTGGGAGACATGCTAGTCGGCATGGGTATTGGGCTGAACTCTTGTGCCGGACTGGGTAATGACCCAATCTCAGTACTTTCGGACGGTCTGCATAAGTTCTTTAGTATCAGCATGGGTGTGGCGGTAAATGCTACGGCCTATACGCTGCTCGTTGTTGTCTTAATTTTTGGTAGGAAGTATATAAACGTTGGCACGCTCATCAACGTGCTACCGCTAGGTTTTTTCGTTAATCTAGGAGTGGCCACATATTCTGCGCTAAATGTCGCCGCGGGTGGACTGCTCTTTAGAAGCATCGCGGTGCTGGCTGGGTGCGCATTTTTGTTTTTTGGAACAGCACTCTTCATCACAGTAGACATCGGACAGGACACATGGACGGGTTTTGCGATGTTGCTGCGGGACAGAACCGGCAAGGAGTATAGGTTCGTACGGGCGGCGTTGGACGTAGTTGCGCTGGTGATAGGCTTTTTGCTGGGAGGTACGGTTGGTGCAGCGACAATATTCTCCGCACTATTGGGCGGTCCGACCATCCAGATGTTTTGCGAATTTATAAATAAGTTCGTAAAGTTTGATAACAGCGCGGTGTGAAGCCGATTGTAAGGTAAAAGAGGAGTTAAAAATGCGGCAGGGCAAGACAAAAACATTGTACGAAGTAAGGGGTGCTGTGGAGCGGCTCGTTTTCCGAAATGAGCAAAACGGCTATAGCGTGGTAGAACTGAGCGTGAAGGGCGAGCAGTTAACTGCTGTGGGAACGTTGCCGTATGTTGGGGTTGGAGAAAATGTGAGACTGTTGGGCAATTTCAAGAGCCATCCCACTTTTGGAGAAGAGTTTGTGGTAGAATTATGCGAACGCTCGATGCCAACCACAACTGCAGCAATCTTGAAGTACCTGTCATCTGGCGCAATAAAAGGCGTAGGCCCAGGAACCGCAAGTAAATTGGTAGAAAAGTTTGGCGAAAAAACGCTGGAAGTAATCGAAAAAACGCCGCAAGAACTAACCAAAATACGTGGAATCACGCAGGAGAAGGCACAAAAAATCTCGGACGAATTCAACAAGCTATTCTGCGTAAGAGAACTGATGATATACCTCGGTAAGTACGGCATAACGCCGGAGGAGGCCATAAAAATATACAAGCAGTACGGCCAGGAGGCCACCGAGCGCATCAACGAGAACCCGTACCTGCTGTGCGAGGAGCCTCTGGGGATAAGCTTTGAAAGGGCCGACAAATTGGCATACGCGCTGCAATTACCACAGGAGGATGACTGCCGAATCCGCGCAGGGACGGTTTACATCCTGCAGCATAATATGAATAACGGACACACATGCCTGCCAAAGGACAAACTGCTCGAAGCGGCGGCAAATTTTTTGAATATAGAGCCAGAAAAGGCCTGCAAAGTGCTGGAGGATCTTGTACAAGATGGCACATTACAGAGAGAATTTGTGGATGGAAGAGAATTCGTTTTTACGAGTAAAATGCACCAAATCGAGGTGTACTCGGCGGGGCGTTTGCTGATGATGCTAAAATTTCCGCCAAAGAAAATCGCGGGAGCGGATGAATTCATAGAAACCATCGAACGGGAGCACAAAATAAGTTACGCAAAGCTCCAAAAAAAGGCAATAAAGCAAGCGCTAGAAGAGGGACTCCTGATTTTGACGGGCGGCCCTGGCACGGGCAAAACCACGACTCTTAATGCGATTATAAATATCCTTGAAAAGAACGGGGAAAAGGTTAGCTTGGCGGCGCCGACCGGCAGAGCAGCGCAGAGGATGTCAGCGTTGACAGGCAAAGAAGCTAAGACTATCCACAGGCTGCTAGAGGTGCAGTGGGATGCAGACGATAAACAAGTGTTCAAGCGAAATGAGAAGAACCTGCTTGATTGCGATGCACTGATTTTAGATGAGCTGTCGATGGTGGATGCCGCGTTATTTGAAGGCGTACTGAGGGCGTTGCCATTGGGGTGCCGGCTTATCATGGTTGGAGATTGCGACCAGTTGCCTTCGGTTGGAGCTGGAAACGTGCTCTCGGACCTGATAAAATCTGGAGTGATCGCTACTGTAGAATTAAAGGAAATTTTTAGGCAATCGCAGAAAAGCTTGATTGTAACGAATGCCCACAGAATTGTAAACGGAGAAATGCCCGAACTGTCAGTAAGAGATAACGATTTCTTCTTCATGAGAGTGAATGATCAGCAGGCAATCAGCGACACAATTAGGGATTTGTGCACCAGACGGCTGCCGGATACATACGGATATTCCTCCCTGTTTGATATACAGGTAATTGCGCCGGGCAAAAAGGGCCCGCTTGGCACTGTGCAGATAAACAAGGTCATGCAGGAGGCGCTAAATGGCGCTATTACGGCGAAGAAAGAGATCAACATAAACGGTACGGTCTTTCGCGAGGGCGACAAGGTGATGCAGATAAAAAATAATTACGATATAATGTTTGCGCGCGAGGATGGTACCGGCGGCGAAGGCGTATTTAACGGGGATATCGGGATTCTTTTGGATATAGACAAAGCAGAAGGTACGCTGATAGTACAGTTTGACGATAAGTATGCGAAATATGACCAAGAGAGCGCAAGGGATTTGGATTTAGCCTATGCCATAACTGTACACAAGAGCCAGGGAAGCGAATTTGAGGCGGTTGTGATGCCGATATACTTTGGCGCGCCGCAGTTGTACTACAGAAATTTGCTGTATACGGCGGTAACGCGGGCAAAATCGATGATTGTCCTGGTGGGGAATGACTGGACAGTAAGGAAGATGGTCGAGAATAACAAAAAAACCAGGCGATTTTCAGGGTTAAAGAGTTTTCTAATAAAGGGAAGTGAAGGGGGACATGATGAGCTTTAGAAAAATTTTGTCCATATTTTTCCCGGCACAGTGCCCGTTTTGCAAAGACATAATCTCTGGAGACGAGGTTGTATGCCAAAGTTGTGAGAAAAAGATAAACCGAAAGTTGATAAAAACCACATTAACAACGCGAGAAGGGCAAAAATTCGAATGTGTAGCGCCGTTTGCCTATGTAGAACCGATCCGCGGAGCCATACATGACTATAAGTTCAAGGGCGCCAAGAATTTTGCGGTTCCGTTTGGCAAGTACGTGGTCGACGTTTTGGCAGAAAGCCTTGATATAACGAAAGTAGATCTGATAACGAGTGTTCCGCTGCACAGGGCAAGAAAACGGGAGCGCGGGTTTAATCAGGCAGAGATTTTTGCCAAGGAGGTAAGCCGGTTAACGAGCATCCGTTACGCAGAGACACTGAAAAAAGTCAAACGGAATAAAACTCAGCACGAACTAAGCCAGCAGGAGCGGGTGGAGAACGTGAAGGACGTATACGCGATCATAGATAGCGAGGCGGTAAAGGGGAAAACCATCGTGATCTGCGATGACATCTTGACAACGGGCAATACAATGGCAGAGTGCGCGAATGTGATCTTGAAATCCGGTGCCAGAACGGTAATAGGAGCAACAATTGCAAACGTAGAGAATAGGCCCAAAACAATCGACAAAAAATAGAAGAACAAACTATAATAGTGTGAAAATGCACAAAGTTTGACAGATTAATTTTAACCTATTTACAAAATATTTTTGATGTGGTATAATATCTGATGTAATTGTAAAGAAAGGAGATATCCACTTAAAAAGGTATGGTTTTAGTGCGTAAATACGTATTAAAAGTAATTGTAGACAGCCCAAAATTTATTAAAAGGAGTTTTTATTTTATGAAAAAATTTTTATCTATGGCACTCGCCACAATAATGGCGCTTAATGTTAATGTTTTAAGCAGCAAAAACATTGCAGCTGCTAGTTTTTGGGAAAGTTACTATGTTGAAGAAGGGGACTATGAATCCGATAACCTTAAATTTGACTTTCCAAAAGATGGCTTGAATGGAAACAAAATTAAGATAACTGTTGAAAAAGAAGAAGAGTCTTCAGAACTAAAAATTTTCTTAAAGTTTATCTCTTGGGCAGCATATAGTGCACTTCTAGCTTATGTTGGTTTTACAGTTGCTACTTTTTCAGGATTAAACGAAGAAACCAAAAACAAGCTAAGAGAGTTCGCCAAAGCTAACAACAAGTTTTTAGGCTATACCCAAAATAAAATGACCAGTTATTATAATGCTGCAAGCACAAAGTTAAATGAGACTTATAATAATTTTTGCCCTACAAATACTACGAATGGCGTTTACGACTGCTTGTTTAAAAAATTAGGTATTAGGTCAGTGAACAAAGCTGACGAAGCCTAATAAAGTAAAAAAGCTAATTTAAATTTAATCAGAAATAACAAAAACCGGTACCCAAACTTAAGGAGGATACCGGCTATTTTTTTATCTTATTTATCTTGCGTACTCAACAACGCGGCTTTCACGGATTATATTAACCTTAACTTGACCGGGGTAATCGAGCTCATTTTCAATTTTCTTACAAACCTCTCGGGCCAAAATAGCAGCTTGATCATCATTAATGACATCGGGCTTAACCATTATACGAATCTCTCTGCCAGCCTGAATAGCAAAGCATCGTTCAACACCTTTAAAGGACGAAGCAATTTCCTCCAGCTTTTCAAGACGTTTAATGTAATTCTCTAGATTTTCACGCCGAGCGCCGGGTCGAGCAGCAGAAATAGCATCCGCAGCCTGAACAAGACAAGCAATAACAGTCTTGGCTTCAACGTCGCCATGATGGGCTTGAATCGCATGAACAACAGCATCGTTTTCGTGGTACTTTTTAGCAAGATCGACGCCGATTTCAATGTGAGAACCCTCCACCTGATGGTCAAGAGCCTTACCGATGTCGTGCAAAAGACCAGCACGACGGGCAATAGTAGGGTCAAGCCCGAGCTCAGAAGCTATAGATCCGGCTAAGTGAGCAACTTCTAAAGAATGCTGTAGAACATTTTGACCATAACTAGTGCGATACCGAAGGCGACCAAGCAACTTAATAAGCTCGGGATGAATAGAATTGACGCCAGCCTCAATTATCGCGCGCTCACCTTCAGCTTTAATGCTTCGATCGACTTCTTTTTTAGCGCGGTCGATGGTTTCTTCGATTCTAGCAGGATGGATTCGGCCGTCAGTAATAAGGTTTTCAAGCGCAACCCGTGCAATCTCGCGGCGGATCGGGTCAAAGCTAGAAATGGTAATAGCCTCGGGCGTGTCATCAATAATTAAATCGACTCCAGTCAAAGTCTCGATAGCACGGATGTTTCGGCCCTCTCTACCAATAATGCGTCCCTTCATTTCGTCGTTCGGCAAAGGCACAACGCTAACAGTGGCCTCTGCAACGTGGTCAGATGCGCATCTCTGAATCGCAAGTGAGATAATTTCTCTTGCCTTTTTCTCAGATTCATCTTTGGCCTTCTGCTCGAATTCCAAGATTTTAATAGCCTTTTCGTGAGTCAGCTCTTCGTCCAAACTTTTGAGCAAATATTCCTTAGCCTGCTGCAAAGTAAACCCCGAGATCTTTTCTAAAGCCTCGAACTGCTGCTGTTTGAGTCCCTCAACCAACTTGGACTGCTTGCTCAACTCCTCACTTTTCGCCTCCAAATTGTCCATCTTCTTATCCAAAGATTCTTCGCGCTGTAAGACCCGACGTTCTTGCCTCTGAATATCCTTACGTTTCTCGGCGATTTCCTTCTCGGCATCGGTGCGCAGTTTATGTACCTCGTCCTTGCCCTCAATAATAATCGCGTTTTTCTGGACCTGAGCCTCACTAATAGCCTCACTCAAAATTTTCTTAGCCTCGAGTTCGGCCGAACTAATGGTAGATTCAGCGACTTTCTTTCGATGCGAAATTCCGAGCTTAAAAGCGACAAAAGCGGCAATAAAAGCAACAATTATAACAGAAAGCATAATTAATCCAAAATTTAACAAATAGGGCGCCTCCTTAACAATTTTAAAAATAATTAGAATCGATTTATTTTAGGGTTATAGGATAAATTCAGATTTAAAGCTGTTTGTTTATATTTTTAAATTTCCAAAACACAAAAATAACTTTAAAAGGTAAAAACTTTAAAGTTTAAATCAAGACAAAAAATATATAAAAGCGATAAAAAATCGAAAATATACCTATAATTTTGAGAATTATAAAGATCTACTGATAAATTCTCACCTAATATTGTAGTACTTAAAAGAGGGCGCTGTCAAGCAATTTATAATCTGTTGAAATCACGGACAAATCGTGGTATCATAAAAAAAGAAAAGCTTAAAATGAGAGCTGAGCAAATTTCATTAAAAGAAAAAAGGTGTGAGTTTTATGATAAACATCAAACTAAAAGATGGTGCAGTAAAGCAATACGAGGAGAATACAACCCCAGCTCAAGTTGCGAAATCGCTTGGCGCCGGGATTTATAAAGCGGCGTGTGCTGCAAGGCTGAACGGTGAGCTTGTGGATTTGCGGACACCGATAAAAGAGGATTCTATATTAGAAATTTTGCGGTTCGAGGACGATGCGTTCTGTAAGAAAGTCTATTGGCATACGTCAGCGCACGTGTTGGCACAGGCAGTGCTGCGGCTCTTTCCGGAGGCAAAGCTAGCTATTGGTCCGGCAATTGAAAACGGGTTTTACTACGACTTTGATTTGCCAAGAACGCTCAACCTACAGGACTTAGAGCAGATCGAGACGGAGATGAAAAAGATCATAAAGGAAGACCTGACGGTAGAGCGCTTCGAGTTGCCGCAAGATGAAGCCATTGAGCTGATGAAAAACAAAGACCAAAAATACAAACTAGAGTTAATTGAGGAGCACGCCGGGAAGGGCGAGAATTTGGTGTTTCGCAAACAGGGAGACTTCACGGACCTGTGTGCAGGACCGCATTTAATCTCAACCGGGCAGCTGAAAGCGATAAAACTGCTAAGTTGTGCGGGCGCGTATTGGCGCGGAGATGCAAAAGGCCCGATGCTGCAGCGAGTTTATGGGATATCGTTCCCAAAGACGGCAGATCTAGAAGCTTATTTGACAAAAATGGAAGAAGCAAAAAAGCGCGACCACAGAAAACTCGGCAAAGATCTAGAACTCTTCGACCTGTTTGAGGAAGGGCCGGGATTCCCGTTTTTCTTTCCAAATGGTATGCGGCTTCGGAACGCGCTACTAGATTTTTGGCACGAGGAGCACGACAAAGCCGGCTACGTTGAGATAAAAACGCCGATAATGCTGAACAAAGAGCTGTGGCTGCGGTCGGGGCACTGGGAGCACTACAAAAGCAACATGTATACGACGGTCATCGACGAGCAGGAGTTCGCCATCAAGCCGATGAATTGTCCCGGCGGAATGCTAGTGTACAAAAGCAGACCACATTCATACCGCGACCTGCCCATGCGAGTAGCGGAGCTAGGCCTAGTGCATCGGCATGAACTTTCGGGTGCACTACACGGCTTAATGAGGGTCCGCTGCTTTACGCAAGACGACGCGCATATTTTCATGACGCCGGACCAAATCGAGCCCGAAATAGTGGGCGTAATACGGTTAATCGACAAATTTTATTCGACATTCGGGTTTAAGTACCATATAGAGCTGTCTACGCGGCCTGAGGATTCGCTAGGCACGGACGAGCAGTGGGAGAAGGCAACCGAGGGCTTAAAAAATGCGCTCGATAGCATCGGCAAAAAATATAAGATAAACGAGGGAGACGGGGCATTCTATGGGCCCAAAATCGATTTTCATCTGGAGGATTGTTTGGGCAGAACGTGGCAGTGCGGCACAATCCAGCTAGACTTCCAAATGCCAGAGAGGTTTGATCTAACTTATGTAGGCGAAGATGGTGAAAAACACCGACCCGTCATGATACATAGAGTAATCTTGGGTAGCATAGAGCGCTTTATAGGTATTTTGACAGAGCACTTCGCAGGAGCATTCCCATTGTGGATGGCACCAGAGCAAGTTAGAATTTTACCGTTAAGCGAGAGATTCCACAAAGAAGTGCTGGAGATTGAAGATCAGCTGAGACAGCGAAAAATCAAGGTAACGACGGATACAAAAAGCGAAAAAGTGGGGTACAAAATAAGAGAAGCGCAACTGAAAAAGATTCCGTACATGCTGGTGGTGGGAGATAAAGAAGTAGCAACAAACACAGTCTCAGTACGGTCAAGAAGCACAGGAGACCTTGGCGCAATGCAGTTGACTGAACTTATAAAAATGATAGAAAAAGAAATCGAAGAGAAAAAAATATAAAAAGAAAAAGCCCGTAACATTATTGTTGCAGGCTTTTATTTAATTAAGTATTATTAATCTTTGTTGTTAATAACTATAACAATGCGATCAGAAATAAACTTAATGAATATTTTTGCAAAGTCCGGATCAACGGTAACACAAAGTATTTTGTATACAGGGATAGATAGCAAAGCGAATAAGGTAAGGCCAACAGCAGCTGATGATGCATTTGTGAAAATATTTTTAGCTTTCTGCCAAAAAGAAAGCTTTTCTTTCTTTTCAAGTTCTTTGCTAGCTGATTTTAAATTTTTCTCTAATTTTTTTATCTCTTTTTCCAACTCTTTTTTGTTAATATTGTCGTTTTCGCGGTTTTTTAGCTTTTCTTTGTTAATTAGATACTCGATATAGTCGCTATTATAATGACTGAAGTTTTTGCCATAAGCATTACCAACAAAATTTACACTTGTTAGAGGCAAAACAAAAGCGAGCAGCAGTGCGATAATTTTTCTTTTCATAAATATACTTCTCCCTTAAACTTAAAATTAATATCATTGTACAATATATTCTTATAATTTACAAGGTAGGAGAACAAATTTTGTATATATGGTCAATTGGCGAAATGATTCAACATTAAAAACATAAAAATTGCACAATTAATTTTAGGTTAAACTATGCTAATTGTTAGAAAAACAGCCGTACGGTGAGGACAGACAAAATAAAGCTAGTTAGGTCTGCGGTGAGGGCTACTGGAATAGTGTGACGAGTACTTTTGATGCCCACAGACCCGAAATATATTGCAATGGCGTAGAAGGTAGTCTCGGTGGAGCCCATCATGACGGAGGCGACACGACCTGGGAAGCTATCTGGCCCACAAGACTTAAAAATCGAGTCGACAAGGGCTAAAGCGCCGCTGCCAGAGATTGGTCTTAAAAGCATGAGCGGGATAGTCTCTTTAGGGATGGCGATCAGGTTGCCGATGGGAGCCAGCAAAGAGGTTATAATCGCAAAAGCGCCCGAGGCCTTTAGCATGGAGACAGCAACGATCAAGCCGATAAGCGAAGGGGCAATGGAAAAAGCCGAATTAAGACCATCTTTGGCACCTAGAATGAAAGTATCAAATAGAGGGATCTTTTTAAAAAGCCCAAATATAATAATAAACCCAATGACACCGGGCAAAATGTAGAAACTAAACGTGTTCAATAAAGACCCTCACTTTATTTTTCTTTGCTTTTACTTATTTTTCAAAGAGTTTTGCTAAAATTACGCCGATGGCAAGGGCAATGAAGGAAGAGACCCAAATGGAAGGCAGAACTTCAAAGGGAGAAGCGGAGTTATATTTTTGGCGCAAAATGGACATCATAGTGGGCACTAGCTGAATGGACGCAGTATTCATAACGGTAAAGATAACCATGCTGTTGTTTGCTACGGATGGGTTTTTGTTTGTTTTGTTCATCTCCTTCATGGCAGAGATACCAAGCGGAGTGGCAGCATTGCCAAGGCCTAAAAGGTTTGCAGTGATGTTCATGCAAATGGCGTGGATGGCGGGGCTGTCTTCTGGGTATTCTTTGAATAGGTGCTTGACAACAGGTTTAAAAACCTGAGCGAGAGCGGAGGTAAGCCCGCCTTTGTTAGCAATTCCTAAAAGCCCAGTCCAGAGGCTCATCATGCCGGCCATAGAGATAACTAAGCTGATAGCGTCGGAAGCTCCAGTTAAGATAGCATCAGAAAGGGGTTTTACGTTCCCGGTAAAAACAGCGCAAACGATGCTTATCAAAATTAGGCCACCCCAAATATAATTTAGCATTTCACCACCGTGCCAATTCATTGTTATTGTACAAAAAAAGTATATTCGAGTCTTGGTTTATTTTATGATGATTTCCATTATTTACATATAAAAATATGTTTGACAATTTTGTAAGAAAATAGTATTATTAATTTAATAAAGAAATAAAACTGATTAAAATCGACAGTATTAGTTGTAGAAAGGACAGTGCTAAATGAAATCAACAGGTATAGTGCGCTCAATCGATGAATTAGGAAGAATCGTTTTGCCTATGGAACTTCGTAAAACTATGAACATTAATAGTAGAGATAAGCTTGAAATATATGTTGATGGCGATAATATCGTGTTAACTAAACATCAGTTTGCGTGCAGTTTTTGTGGCTCTTGCGAGGATGTTGTAGACTTTAAGGGGCATTGTGTTTGTAAAAATTGTATTTCAGAATTAAAGACCAAATAAAGATGCGCCATTTAGCTTTAATGAGCTTGGCAAAGGAATACTAAATTAGGTTTTATAATTTATAAATTTATATCTATAACTTTTTGATTAAGAGGGATCGCTATGATCCCTTGATTTTGGTTATAGATAATTTTTTTTGTAAAGACAGCAAATCGGAACAAAAAATAGGCACGGGCGAAGGGGATAGTTATGATGAAGAAGCTGAAAATCACGTATGGCCAGAAGGAGAGTATAAATTTCATGAATTCTTTGCTGTTATTTCGAGTTAGGAAAGCGGAACTTTTAAGGGACTTAAAGACGTTTTGAGAGTCATTGAGAACGAAGACGAATTTGGTGAATGCACGAAGAATTTGGGACCGAATAAAGAGAAAGACTCCGATCGAGGTAGCGAGTGCCGCGACTAGAATGAAAACTCTGAAAAGAAGTTGGGATTCTGGCGAAAAGGTACGAATGTTTAGGCATAGAAATATGAAAATGACCGCTGCAGGAGCGATGTAAAAGGTAAACTTTAGTACGGACCTAAGTAAAATGGCGAATTGAAGGGATATTGCCTTAATGACGAGGCTTAAATTTTTGTAATAGAAAAATATAAGTAGCAGTGGAGGTGTTGCGATTCCGGGCTCTATTTGAGAGAACCACAAGTAAAAACCCAGGTCTAGCGGGAGGAGCATGATGAAAGCATACGCCCAAAGTGCCAACAGAATGGCGCTTAGCGAGGCTGGTTCTAAATTTTTTGCCTCAGAGATAGGTTCGATAAAAGAAATAAAGAATCCATTGGCAGTGAAGGTATAGTCAAAGAGTGAGTATACCGCTAAAAAGGCCAGGAGGGTTAGAAGCAGCTTCGAAAAGATTTTTATTGCAAAGACCACCAGTAGAGCCTTAAAGTTATTTTTTGAAAACGCGATTAAGCCTTCTTTTTTTTTGTTTTTCAAAATGATCCCCCCGAGTTGTTCTAGGATTTACGGTGATCAAAAAGATAACGCATAGCGCAATGAGAGCGATAGTGCCCTTGGAGACGTAACCCTCCGCAACGCTAGAAGAATAAATTCGTGTAATAGTGGCAAAAACAGAGCGCGCGCTAAAGATATAGAACAGAAAATGCGATATAACAGCGGCCAAAATCCCATGTGTGGCACGGAAAAAGATGAATTTTAGCTTAGAAAAATTAATAGATTCCGCAATGGAAAAAATCTGAAAATGCACGCAAACTCCAGCCCAACTAAGCGCAAAGGCAAGCAGCTCCGTGGGAGCGCGGTTTTTTAATATGGCCGAGCAACCGTTGGTGACTTCGAGTGCTGTTGGAAGCATAATATTTATTATTGCCGGTGGGACGCCGAAAAAATCAAGAATTTTGAAAATCGAGCTGAAAATGTGCGACTGATTAAGGATGCTCAAAAGGGCCGAGAACAGAATCACAAAAGAGCACATATTAAAAGTTGCGTGGGCGGCGTCCAAACAGGCACTAACCATAGAATAAGAAAAACCTTGGTGATGAGTATCTGCTGTATCGGCAAGAGTTTTCGAAGGGGAGTAAAGAAAACCAGTAACTATACCTAAAATCAAGGCAGAGATAATGTGAGAAGCAAGCATAATTGGGCCAATACCGGTGTTGTTGGCAAAACCAGAGCAGACCGCGCTTAGGATGAATGCGGGCCCGGAGCAAACAGCAAATAAAAGCATCTGCTCGGCCTGAGAGCAAGAGATTTTGCCCTGACGGTAAAGCTCATTAACACCGATGGCGCCAGCAGGGTAGCCACCAACAAGGCTCAGCAGAATGGTAGCGGCGGTGCAAGCCGGTAGCCCAAACAAGATTTTAACGGCGGGGGACAGAATCTTGCCGATTTTTTCGGACATCCCGATTTTAACAACTAAAGAGGAAAGCACCATAAAAGGGAAAAGGGCGGGCACTAAAGTATTTGTGCAGGACTGCAATCCAAGTTTAACACCAGCGGCTGAGGCTTGCGGCATGCAGAGGATGACTGCACACAAAAATATTATAAACGAGAACAAAAGTGCGTCCTTAATGAGGCCAGTATTTATGCGGACGCGGAGAAATTTATTTAAAAGAAAATTGGGCATATCAAAAGCACCTCCAATTTAATGTATATGTGGCTTGTGATTTTTATTGAACTGCGAGCATAATTTATGGTAGTGACAGTAAAAACGAGAACAAGCATAATGGCTATGTGGAGGGGACCAACGTGAGAAAAAAGAGCAAAAATATAGAAAGACTGCAAACTGTGGCCAGTAAGATGCAGATGCCAGCGGGAGCAATGCCGAATTGTACTCATTTTGAGATGAACTCAAACCGCGAAGTCTCGATAGAAGGGTGCAAGGGGATCTTACAGTACGACGAAAATATAATAAGGATAAATACCGGCAACATGGTGACGTCGTTTTTAGGCCGAAATTTGGCGATAAAATGCCTTACAGCGGATTCATTAATAGTAGAAGGATTCATAAAATCGATAGAATTTATAACGTAAAGAGGTGAGGCAATTGCTCAAAATAATAAGATTTTTTTGGGGCTATGTTACGTTCATAGCGTCAGGCAAAGGGCCAGAAAGATTTATAAACTTAGCGGCAAAGGCCGGAGTAGGACTATTTAACATAAAAAAGTGCAGAGAAAAAGAGGAACTACAGTGCTCAGTGGCGGCCTCAGAATATAAAGCGCTTAGAAGAGTCGCAAAAAAATCGTGCATAAAAATAAGAATTCAGCAAAAACGAGGGCTGCCATTTGTTTTAAAACGTTACAAAAAGAGAAAAGGGCTATTTGTGGGGTTTATCTGTTTTGCGCTTATACTACATTTTTTGTCGCTTTACATATGGTCCATAAACATAACGGGCGCCGAGGCAATAGACAAAGCCGAGCTTACCAGCCTAATAAGCGAACTTGGCATATGCGCAGGAACGTTAAAAAGCGAGCTGGACACACCGATGATCGAGAAGACTATAATGAAAAATTTCAGCAATATAGCTTGGGCGTCGGTAAATGTGAAAGGCAGCAGGCTCAGCTTTGAGCTAAAAGAGCGAGTGGAGCCGCCGTCGCTGATTCCGAAAACGGCTCCGTGCAACATAAAAGCAAGCAAAGAGGGTCAAATCACAAGGCTGGAGGTTTACGAGGGTACGCCAGAGGTGAAGTTGGGGGACGCAGCGACAACAGGACAGCTGCTGGTAAGTGGAATAATAGAAGATGACTTTGGGGCATGCAGTATAAAGCATGCTGAGGCAAAAGTTTATGCCTTAACAAAGCGAGCACTAAAGGCCGAAGTGGAGCTATGTCAAAAAGAAAAACAAAGCACCGGCAAAAAGGTGACGCGCAAAAGGCTAAAGCTGTTTGGAATAAAGCTTCCGCTGACACTAAGATCTCCGCCGAATGGGGACTTTGAGAAAATCGTGCAGATAAATGACATCAACTTTTTGGGGATATCGCTACCCGCAAGCTATTACAAGGAAGTATGGACGCAGATGGCAGAAAAAGAGGTAAAGCTCTCGCCGGAGGAGGCGCTGCAAAAGGCCAACGAAGAGCTAGAAAAGCGGGAGCAAACGGAGCTAAGCGAGGCAAAAATAATAAGTAAGCGAAAGGTGGAGAGGATTTTGAACGGCAGAGCGGTGGTAGAGGCTGACTACAGCTGCGAGGAAGATATATCGCAAAAAGAAGAGATCAAAATGGAGGGATAAAAGTAAAAACGACAAATATAAAGGCGATTTTGATAAAAATATTGTGAGTTGCTACAAAAATAAAAAAATTTCCTTTTTTTAATGACATCTACTATTTTTTGTGATATAATAAACTAAATTTGATTTATAAATTAGTAAAAAATATAAGTTTATAGCTCATTTAAAATGAAAAATTTGTTTTTTAGTGCTAAGTTGCTTATTTGAAAGAGTTTGGCTGGGTTTTGAATATAAATAAATGCTAAACTTTTTTGATGTCAACAAATTGCGTGAAAGAAATAAATTTCAAATTTTAACTAAAGTTAAGTGAAGAGATGTTATTTTTAAGCTTTTGGCAGCTTTATAGCTTTATATTTTTAGTAGATTGTTGTAGGGAGGTTAAGTTTGCCTTAGCTTTATGTTACTTGTTTTTTAATATGTAATGTGATGCTTTTGCAGAAGGGTAAGCGAGTTTTTGTATGGATAAGATCAAAGTAATTATTAACAACAAGCAAAAAGAAGTAAAAGTTCCAACAGGGTTGCGTATGATTGTTCGCCGGTGTTGCAATGCAGCTTTGCGCACAGAAGAGTTTGAAGGTTCGGCAGAAGTTAGCGTGTCTTTTGTAAACAATGAGCAGATTAAAGAATTAAACAATAAATATCGGCAAAAAAATATCCCGACAGATGTTTTGTCTTTCCCTATGGGCAAGGACGGCAATTATGATAAGGATCCAGCCACTGGCGCAAAGCTTTTGGGAGACATTGTAATCTCGTTAGAAAAGGCTGAGGAACAAGCTCAAAAATATGGACATAACTTGCAAAAAGAGGTTGCGCACCTTACTGTCCACGGTATTTTGCACTTGCTTGGATATTCTCACGAAAAGGGCGGAATCGAAAAAGTAAAAATGCGCGACAGAGAAAAGCTAGTCATGGCGAAAATGGGGTTTGTTGGCGGAATTTCGTATTATTATAGCAAATAGATTACATATATTTTACAAGGAATGAACTCTTTTGATGGAGAAAAAATCGGCATTTATTGCAATTGTTGGAGTTCCGAATGTTGGCAAATCTTCTATATTAAATGTGCTGATTGGAGAAAAGGTGTCGATTGTTTCGCCAAAACCGCAGACTACCAGGACGAGGATAATGGGAATTTTGACGAGGGGCGAGACGCAGCTTGTTTTTATAGATACCCCGGGTGCGCATGCGCCGAGAACTCAGCTGGGTCAGTATATGGAAAAGTCTGTGAGAAGCTCGATAGCTTCGGTTGACGCATGCCTTTTGGTAGTTGCGGCAGGAAAAAAGTTAAAACCTGCTGAACTCAAGCTGGTTGATGCTTTGAAAAACTTGAAAGTGCCGGTAATTTTAGTGATAAATAAAATTGACCTTTTGCAAGATAAATCCGTATTAATGTTACAGATCTCAGAAATATCGGATATTGTTGATTGCGTGGCGGTTGTGCCAATATCAGCAAAAACTGGCGATGGGTTTGAGTGTTTATTGAATGAGCTAAGGAAAATGGCCGTTTGTGAGGGGCACTTGTTCTCGGAAGACGCATTGACTGACCAACCTGAATCTGTGATCGCTGCGGAGATTATTCGTGAGAAGGTCTTGCGTATTACTAGGGAAGAGGTCCCGCACGGTGTAGCCGTAAGTGTTGAGAGAATGTCGGAGCGCGAAGATGGCCGGTTGATGGATATTGACGCAACCATATATTGCGAAAAAGCTACGCATAAGGGAATTTTAATTGGTAAGCATGGTGATATGCTCAAGAAGATTGGCACGCAGGCTCGGGTTGATATAGAGAATTTTTTTGATATTAATGTTAACCTACAGATTTGGATTAAAGTAAAGGAAGATTGGCGAAATAGAGGAGAACTTTTAAAAAACTTTGGGTTTGATGAAAAAGCATTGGACATGTAAAAGCGGATGGTTTAGCCATCCGTTTTGTTTGTAACTATGTGCGAGCATTGAAGCAAAGGAGCTGTTGAAGTGCAGATTAATACAGACGGGCTAATAGTTTTGGAAAAGCCGATGCCAGAGAACGATAAACTGGTCACGATATTGACGAGAAATTATGGAATTATTCGTGCGTTTGCGCGGGGCGTTAAGAATGTGAAAAACAAAAATTTTTCTGCAACGCAACAGTTCTGCTATTCAGACTTTATCATTTTTAAGGGCAGAGATAAATACATACTCAATGAGGCAACTGCGAGGGAATCGTTTTGGGGCCTGAGATGCAACATAGAAGAATTGGCGCTAGCACAGTATTTTTGCGATTTAATTTTAAACTTGGTCGCGGAAGGCCAGCGCCATACCGAGGATATTCTTCGCCTTTGTTTAAATTCATTGCACTATTTGGCGGAGAAGAAGCTTTCGGGCAAGCTGTTGAAGTCTGTTTTTGAGATGAGGCTCTTAGCGATATCTGGCTACATGCCAAACTTAGTAACTTGTGCACACTGCGAAGGTACTGGCATCAGGGATTTTTATTTTGTGCCCGACGCAAATGGGCTTATCTGTAGTGAATGCATAGGGAATTATAATTTTACGAAGTTCAAATTAACAAACAGCGTGCTGCATGCATTGAGGCATACGGTGTATTCGGACTTTAACAAGATGTTTGCATTTAAATTGGCAGCACAAAGCCAGGTTGAGCTTTCGGCAATGACGGAAGCTTATTTACTGCGGTGTTTGGAGAAAAATTTGAAGACGCTGGACTTTTATAATAAACTTGTGGTAAATTAAAATAATATTGAAAACGCCAAATTTAATCGCAATTAGTTAGGTCAGGATGAGGAAGATTCTAGATTTTGCAGAGCAAAGTCGATGCATTGACCAATAAATTTATTACGGCTCATATTATTTTTATTCGCGATAGTGTCGATAAACTTGAGTTTTTCGGAGTCGATCCGAATGCAAATGACCTCATTTTTTTCTGGTTTAGGAATAAATTTTAGCATAAAAACAAAACCCCTTTACACTCGATTTTGCAGCGAGATGTGTGACTAAACAATCTTAAAAATAAAAATGTTTTCGATATTTTTTGACAAAATATTCATAATCCTCTATTATAAAATTATATTACACATTGATTTCTTAACAATATTCATTATTGATATCAAAAAGTTAACAAGAAGGTGATATTATAAAAGAATACAGAATTGTTTTGAATGATGAGGTTTCTGAGTTTTACGAGAATTTATCTAAGTTCTTAAAAAGACCGGTAGAAGAGGTTTTAAACGAAAATTTGTCTAAAAATATAGACTTGTTAAAGACAGTGCTATCGCAGCCGAAGTAATGCTTAAGCGGAAATTGGCTGCCAACAAAAAGACTCTATTTTTGTAAGCAGAATTTTATATTTTATTTGATATGCTTTTTGAAATAAAAATAATTTCTTAGTGTAATTTAGTGCCACATCGGACGTTTGTAGATGCGGCATTTTTTTTGTTTGGCTCTTGACAAATTGAATAAGGTGAGTTAAAATAATTGTAAAGTGAAAAAGCTTTACAGAGGCTTTTGGTTTGAGGTGGTTTTTGTGGATAAAAACCTGGAAGTATCAACTCTGATGGATTTTTATGCGGACCTTTTAACTGAGAACCAAAAAAAGGTTTTGGCGTGGCATTATAATGAGGACCTTTCTTTGACGGAGATTGCCGAAAATTTGGAAATAACCCGCCAAGGGGTTCGGGATACGATAAAAAAGGCCGAAACACAGCTGTTTGAACTGGAAGAAAAGTTGCATCTTGCGTTGAAATTTGCTACTATCGAAAAGAAATTAAGAAATATAATAGATGATGCTGAGAAAATACAGAACCTTTCTAATATTAAGGATAGTGAGGTTTGTAGGTTCGCGAAAGCTATTAAGGATGCGGCGATTTCTATTTATAGGGGATTGTAGGGAGAGTGATTTGATGCCTTTTGAGGGGCTTTCTGAAAAATTGCTGTCTACTTTTAAGAAGCTTCGTGGCAAGGGCAAGCTCTCTGAGACTGATGTTAAGGATTCTATGAGAGAGGTCCGGCTGGCGCTTTTGGAGGCAGACGTAAACTATAAGGTTGCAAGGGAGTTTACTGACAAAGTAACGCAACGCGCGGTGGGTGAGGAAGTTATGCAAAGCCTGACTCCGGCGCAGATGGTGGTTAAGATCGTTAACGAGGAATTAGTTGAATTGATGGGTTCTGCGCAAAGCCGCTTGAATACTAGCTCGGTTCCACCAACGGTAATCATGATGTGTGGATTACAGGGATCTGGAAAAACGACGCATTCTGGGAAGTTGGCGTTGGCGCAAAAGAAAAAAGGACATCGTCCATTGTTAGTGGCTTGCGACGTATACCGACCGGCTGCGATTAAACAGTTGCAGGTTATTGCGGAGAAAATAGAAGTTCCGATTTTTGAAATGGGCGCTGGGGACCCGGTTAAAATCGCGAAAGAGGCTGTTAAACATGCTAAAGATCACGGAAATGATATCGTAATTTTAGACACAGCGGGTAGGTTGCACGTGGATGAAGAGCTGATGGCAGAATTGGCGAGGGTAAAAAAAGATGTTGATCCGGCCGAAATTTTGCTGGTAGTGGACGCTATGACAGGGCAAGACGCTGTAAATGTGGCGAAATCGTTTGATGATTTACTGGCGATTACAGGGGTGGTGCTGACAAAGTTAGATGGAGATACCCGCGGGGGTGCAGCACTTTCGGTAAAAAAAGTTACTGGTAAGCCGATAAAATTTGTTGGCACAGGAGAAAAGCTTACGGACTTAGAGGAGTTTTACCCAGAGCGGATGGCTTCGCGGATTCTTGGGATGGGCGACATGCTTTCATTAATAGAAGAGGCCGAAAGCAAGCTCGACCAGCAAAAGGCTGAAGAAATAGCCGAAAAGCTGGTAAAAAATAAGTTTGATTTAAACGATTTGCTGGATCAGATGAATCAAATTAAGAATATGGGCTCTTTAAAGTCGATCCTTTTTAAAATTCCTGGGCTTTCGCAGAAGGTTAAGGATGCCGACATTGACGACAGGCAGGTTGACAGGCTTTGTGCGATTATTTTGTCTATGACGAAGAAAGAGCGCAGCAAACCGGAGATTATCAATGCCTCGAGGAAAAAGCGGATTGCAACTGGATGCGGTATGAAAGTGGAGGATGTAAATTTTTTACTCAGGCGGTTTGAACAGATGCAAAAGATGATGAAGCAATTTTCTGGCAGTAAGGGCAGGAGGCGAATGCCGGGGATGGCGGGGTTACCGGGCCTTAGTAGTTTTGGCAAATTTAAGTTTTAAATTTTGATTACTTCTTAAAGTTTATTATAATTGGTGCAGGATGAGCGCTATATCAAGTTTGGGAGGTGAAGTTTTAAATGGCAGTAAAAATCAGGTTGCGCCGCATGGGTGCAAAAAAGACTCCTTTTTACCGCGTTGTTGTTGCCGATTCGAGGTTCCCGAGGGACGGTAGATTTATTGAGGAGTTAGGCTATTATGCTCCTTTAAAGGACCCTGTTGATTTTAAGGTTGACGGCGAAAAAGTACAAAAATGGATAAAAAATGGAGCTCAGCCAACAGACACAGTAAAGTCTTTGCTGAAAAAGTTCGAGATACTTTAACAAACGGGGGGAACTTCTTTGAAAGATTTATTGATTACCATTGCACGGGGATTGGTCGAGAATCCTGAGGATGTTAGCGTGGATGTTGAAGATGCCAATGAGAACGGCGTAACGGTTTACCGGCTGCATGTGGCACAGAGCGATATGGGCAGAGTTATTGGAAAACAGGGCCGTATTGCTAAAGCTATCCGTATGGTTATGCGCTCGGCGGCGATTCGGAAGAAACACAAAGTTGCGGTTGAGATTGCAGAGTGAATTAATTTTGCGAGTATGAATTTTTTTGATGGAACTAATTTGTAGTAGAGGTGCTTTTTGTGATTCGGTTGGGAACAATAGCTGATTGCCGTGCCGTGTATTCATTGATTTGCGAGTTGGAAGACTGTGAGCTTAATTATGCAGATTTTGAGCGAATTTATGGTGAGATGATGCAACGTGGCGACTTTTATTCTGTACTTATTGCGCAAAAAGACGACGAAGTTTTGGGCGAAGCTACCTTGAGGTTTGAAGATCAGCTTCATCATTGTGAGAAAATTGCGGAAATTATGGAACTTTCTGTTACGGCGAAGCATCGATCTTGTGGGATTGGCAGCGCTATTTTTGAAGAAGCTTGTAAATTGGCTAAAAGTAGGGGATGCACTCAAATAGAAGTCAGCTCTAATCGGGTTCGCGAGCGGGCACACCGATTTTATGAGCACTTAGGGATGTTAAACACACACGTTAAGCTTTGCAAACCGCTTTAATTGGGGAGGGGACGTATTTTTGAGTACGTCCTTTTGCATTGTGAAAGGTGGAGGAATTTTTTTGGAGAAAAATTTTTTAGAGATAGGCAAAATAGTGGCGCCGCACGGGCTTAGGGGTGAAGTTAGAGTTGACCCTTGGTGTGACGATTGTGATTTTTTGTGTGGTTTTAAAAAGTTGTACTTTGATGAAAATGGAGAAAAAAAGGTCGAGATTTTATCTGCAAAAACTCATAAAAACGTGGTTAGAATGAAGATTGCAGGGGTTGACTCGGTGGATCAGGCAGAACTGATGCGGGGTAAAATTCTTTTTATGAGTAGAGATGACGTAGACTTGCCGGAAGGCCGCTTTTTTATACAGGACGTTTTGGGGTTGGCGGTTTGGAATGCCGACAATAATGCTTGCTACGGCAAGGTTACGGACGTGCTGAAGACTGGTGCGAACGACGTTTACCAGGTTACCGACAGACGTGGGAAGGATTACTTGATTCCGGCCATTGAGGATGTGGTTTGCGCTATTGACGTTAAAAATAAAACAATGAAGATTCGGCCGCTAAAGGGGATTTTTGACGATGAGGATTGACATTTTAACGCTTTTTCCAGAAATGTGCAATGCTGTCATAAATGAGAGTATTATCGGCAGAGCGCAGAAAAAATGTGCCATAGAGGTTTTTTGCCACCAGATTAGAGACTACGCAAACGATAAGCATAACCGAGTAGATGATACCGTGTATGGACCAGGGATGGGTATGCTAATGATGGCAGAACCCATTGCGGTGTGCTTTGAGGCTTTGTGTGAAGAATTGAGTGACAGACCTAGGCTTGTCTATATGTCGCCGCAAGGGAAGGCTTTGACGCAGCAGAAGGCAGAGGAGCTTTCTAAATTTAAGAATTTGACTGTACTTTGCGGACATTATGAGGGCGTGGACGAGAGATTCATCGAAGAATTTGTGGATGAGGAGATCTCAATAGGGGACTACGTTTTGACTGGAGGCGAGCTGCCGGCGCTGGTTTTAGTGGATGCTGTTATCCGGATGGTGCCAGGGGTGCTGTCGGACGACATATGCTTTAAGGAAGAGAGCCACTATAATGGTTTTTTGGAGTACCCACAGTACACAAAGCCCGCAGTTTGGAGGGGGAAGGAAGTCCCGGAGGTTTTGCTTTCTGGCCACCACGAGAACATTGAAAAATGGCGAAGGGAGCAGTCAAGGCTAAGGACAAAGTTAAAACGGCCGGATCTATTTGAGAAATTAAATTTGCCGGAAAATCAAGAAAAAGAGTTGTTCCATTAGAGGATTTAATTGGGAATTATTAGAAATATATAATTTAAACAGGTTTTAATGTAGTAAAATAGACAATAAGTCCATATGAGGGCCCAACTAGAATCGTTTATAATGCTAAATTTGCACGATTGTCCTTGACGATATTATCAATTATGCTATAATTAACATTAGGTAGGTTTTTAAAGAATTTTGTCGATTATAATTTTGGTATAGGAGTGGTTTTTTCATGTATGTAAAAGAAGTCGTACTTCAAAATCAAGCAGGTTTACATGCGCGCCCAGCTACGTTTTTTATCCAAAAGGCAAATGAGTTTAAATCGCTGATTACGATAGAGAAGGAAGAGCGCAGAGTAAACGCTAAAAGTTTGCTGGGAGTGCTTTCTTTGGGAATAGAAGAGGGCACCAAGATAAAGATATTGGCCGACGGACCAGATGACGAAGCGGCAGTAACGGCACTAGCAAAATTGATTGAGTCTGGGTTTGCAGATTAATTTTTCTTTTTTAGCATAATAATATAGAAAAGCAGCTAGCACCGGGTTTCGGTGCTTTTTATTTATAAAAGATATTGTTTGCGAGGTGATTTTTGTGAACGAAAAGTTAAAATCTTTGAGGCGAAAAGCGTTGAAGTTGCCTGGGAATTCTGGGATTTATATAATGAAGGACTTTTGCGGAAGGATAATTTATATTGGCAAGGCGAAGGTGTTGAAGAATAGGGTTAGCCAGTACTTTGGTTCGCAGAAGAATCATCAAGAAAAGGTGCGCAAAATGGTGGAGAATGTCGATGACTTTGATTATATCTTGACTGATAATGAATTTGAAGCTTTGGTGCTAGAGTGCAGCTTAATTAAGCAGTATTCGCCGAAGTATAACATTCTGCTGAAGGATGACAAAGGCTACAACTATATCAAGATAACGAGCGAAAAATGGCCGCGAATCTGTGAATCCAAGCAAATTATAGAGGATGGCTCGACGTATATTGGCCCGTATACAAGTGGTTCGAATGTTTCAAAAGCAATTGATGAGGCTCTGAGCATATTTAAATTACCACGCTGTAAGAAGGAGTTTAAGGCAAACGGACGGAGAAATGGCTACAGAGCATGCCTGAATTATCACATTAACCAGTGTAGCGCGCCATGTATCGGCAAGATAGGCCACGAGGAGTACTTGGAAAACGTCAACGACGCCATAGAATTCTTAAAGGGTGGCGACGTAAAATCGATACAAGATCTTACACAAAAGATGCACGAATTTTCGGAGCGGCTGGAGTACGAAAAGGCCGCCAGGGTACGGGACAAAATTTTAGCAATAAAAAAAATAACTCAAAAGCAAAAAGTCGTCTTGCCAAACGGCAAAACTCAAGATATTATAGCGCTGGTGCAGGCAGGTGGGACTTCTAGCTTTGAGGTGTTTCGCTTTTTAAGCGGCAGACTGTGCGATACCGATAATTACGTTTTTGGTGAGGTTAATGAAGCTGCAATTGCGCGGGCGGAGTTCATCGTGCAGTACTACATGAAGAAGAGCGATATTCCATCGACGATCTTGGTTGACGGTCCTGTGGACGCCAGGGATAGCGTGGAGGCGTATTTGGGACAAAGGCAGGGCAAAAGGGTGCGCATTACTGCGCCTCAAAGAGGCGAAACACTTAAGTTGATAGAGATGTGCCGAAAAAACGCAGCAGAAAGGCTCTCGCAGAAGCTAAGCAGAACGGTTAAGGAGACGGTAGGGCTGGACGAACTAGCAAAGTTACTTTCGCTACCGGCCGCGCCCGTGTATATCGAGGCTTATGATATCTCAAACATAGCGGGAAGCGCCAATGTAGCAGGGATGGTAGTCTTTAAGAATGGCAGACCGTTAAAGTCGGCGTATAAGAAGTTTGAGATAAAGGCGGTGCACGGGCAGGATGACTACGGGTCTATGTGCGAGGTGATCTCGCGGCGGATGGACAGATATGAAACCGCGACAAAGGAGACATCGGATGGCTTTGAGCGGCTGCCAGACCTTATTTTGCTAGACGGGGGCCGAGGGCATGTTTCAGCGGTGAAGGGTCTCTTGCAAAGCCGGGGATTGAGCATCCCAGTGTATGGCATGGTTAAGGACTCAAAGCACAAAACCCGAGCCATCGCAAAGGATGATGGAGAAATCGCAATAAACTCGAACAGAGCAGCATTTACGTTAGTTTCATCCATACAGGAGGAGGTGCATAGGTTTGCGGTTGGATATCACCACCAAAAGAGGAAGAAAGATACCCTAACTACGGTGCTGACGCGGATCCCGGGCTTGGGGGAGAAAAAAGCCAAAATGCTGTTGACGTATTTTAAAAGTGTAGAAAGGGTCAAACAAGCGGACGTGGAGGACTTGATTAAAGTGCCTGGAATAAATCGGGGCCTTGCGGACAGAATCCAAAGATATTTTAATTTAGAGCGAAAGGACAGTTAAAATATCAAAGCTGGCGCGGGCCTTTAGACGTTTACAAAAATTGGATTAAATGAAATGAATAAAAAAATCAAATTAACTTGACAAAGAGTGGCAAATATTGCATAATATAGTTGACTCTTGCGGTTTTGTGGTGTGAGGGGACTTTTTACATGAGGGTTATTGCGGGCCAAAAAAGAGGAAAAAAGCTAGACCGAATGAAGGATGAAGCTGTACGGCCGACAACGGATAAGGTAAAGGAATCCATTTTTAATGTGATTCAGTTTAACGTAGCGGGAGCGAGCTTTTTGGATTTGTTTGCAGGGTCCGGGCAAATCGGGATAGAAGCCTTGAGCCGAGATGCACGTCAGGCTACATTTGTCGACGAGAACAGGGATGCAATAAACGTGATAAAAAGAAACCTGACTGCAACGGACTTTATGGCAAGAGCAACGGTTGTAAATATGGACTCGGCTTTGTTTTTAAAAAAGCAAGATGAGGGTTCGTTTGATATAGCTTTTTTGGACCCACCGTATAGGTCCGAAGTGCTAGATGTAGCGCTACTTTTGCTGCCTAGGGTTATAGCAAAGGGTGGGCTTATCATTTGTGAGCATCCGGCGGCTTTAGATTTACCGATTAGTTTAGCGAACTTTCGTTTGACTAAGGCTTACAAATACGGAAAAATTGCTGTGAGCGTTTATCGAGACTAAAACGATGCTTGATTTTTGTCTTTTTTTAAAGTATTCTTAAAAATAGGAACTGAGATTGTGAAAATCGTAAAGGAGGAAACTAGAGTGCGGGTTGAAGAGATTTTGGAGGAGCTGGAGGAACTAACGAAAGAAGCGTGGAACTTGCCGCTAACGGGAGGGAAAGGCCTCATAAACGTTGAAAGAGTGAGGGACTTAATAAGCGAAATTCGAGACGAGTTACCAAATGAATTGCGGCAGGCCAAAGCGATAATCGCGGACCGTTCGCAGATTATTAGCGAAGCAAAAGGAGAAGCCGAAACAATAGTGTCTGCGGCTGAGAAAAAAGCAAAGTATATGGTAGAGCGGGACGAAATCGTAAAACAGGCGCAAAAGATGGCGGAAGAATTAGTGTTGGCAGCCAAGATAAAGGCTCGGGATATGAAACAAGCAACGAATGAGTATATAGACGACGTAATAAAACACACGGATGAGATGCTAACAGGCGCCGTAGCGGATTTGAGGAAAACGCGGCAAAACTTAAAAAATGGAGCACAATAAAAAGGAATCCCTGATTTATTTATATTTCAGGGATTTTTATTTTTTAGAGTTAAAAAAGGCTTTACTTAAGTGTTTTTGCCAATAAAATTGAACACCGCTTGGTAGTATTCATCCGGCTGCAAAAACCGACTTTGATTATGCCCGGCACCGTCTATTATGAGCTTTTCTTTTTTGCAATTAGCCGCATCATATAGCCGCTGGCACATTTCTACCGGGATGAAATCATCAAGCGAACCGTGGATAAACAAGATAGGGGTGCTCGCTTTTTTAATTTGCTCCAGACTAGAAGCCTCTTCAAAGCTGTATCCAGCGCGAAGCTTAGCGACAAGGCTGGTAAAATTTATAATCGGGAAGGGTGGCAAATTGAACCGAAGCTTTAACTCGGAGGAAAAGACCTCATCAACGCGAGTATATCCGCAGTCTTCAATGATCGCAACCACGTTTTTAGGCAGAGCCTCACCGCTGAGCATCATAACAGTGGCAGCGCCCATAGAGACACCATGCAGCACAATTTTAGCCTCGGGATCCTTGTCCAAAATTAATGAACTCCAAATTAGAATATCGTCTTTGTCCAGCCAACCCATGCCGATGTAAGTGCCCTCGCTCTCGCCGCATGCGCGCAGATCAGGCGTAACAACATTGTAGCCGCGGGTCTGATAATGCTGTGCGAGATCAAAGACGTTTTGGCAGCTGCTAGAGTATCCATGTACGATAATGGCGTAGTTGTGGGAACCGGCGTTGGAGAGAAATTTAACCCCGTGCAACCGAAGATTGTCCTTAGACGTCACAAAAATATCTTGCCTGCCAACAGTTTTAAGCCAATAATTAGTAGCCTCGACTTGGCTTTCGTAATTTTTAAAATAAGACTCTGTAATCGAAGAAACGGCGACTGACTCAACTTCGCGGTTCGCACCATCAGTAACATCGCCCTTTCTAACAAGAGCGTAGTCAAAAAAGTAGTTACCAACGGCAAGCAAGAGAACAAAAATTAGAGCCATGCAAGCCGAGAGGACAGCTAAAAGCCTTCTTCTTTTTTTGTTTATACTCATTTTCTCACACCCATTTATTTTCTAAAATCGAAAAATACTTCACGTAAATATTGCGATGGCGTGGTTGTAAACGTCAACAATTTTGGCCGCCATATTGTTTTTGGTATTGCTGTGAATCACGCTATTCCGAACGCGAGCCTTTAATTCGGAGCGCCGGCAGGGAGGCATATTGTAAACCAAGTTTAACTTCTCGATAAAGCTAGCCTCGTCGTTAAAAATGAATCCGTTGATATTCTCGACGACCTGCCCCTTGTTTATTGGGTCATCCCGCTGGATTATCGGAAGTCCCATAGACATAGCCTCGAGCATAGATATAGAGTTTGTATCTGATAATGAAGCGGTCAAAAAGACGTCACAAGTAGCGTAATAAGGTAAAAGCTCAGAGTTTGGAACTTTACCCGTAAATATGATTATATCGTCAATTTTCAACGCTTTGGCCTGCTTTTCTAAATCCAGTTTAGCGGGGCCGTCACCGATGATTAAAAACCGGAATTTAGTATTGCTCTTTGCGTATTTTTCTATATAATCAATCAAAACATCGATACTTTTTTCCTTGCCAACGCGAGAGACAATACAGCCGACAAAAGCGTCAGCCGGAATGCCGTATTTCGCTCTAACTCTAGCAACATCCGCAAGAGATACATTTTCTGGCGAAAAGCGATCCACGTCAACGGGGTTAGGAATAATCTCAACGTTCTGGTAGATCCCCGCGCGCGAGAGGTACTCATGACTTTTGGGCGAAGGCCCTGTAATAACGGTAGCGCGTCGGTAAAGGGATCGAATATACTTATAAAAAATACGTTGACCAGTCTTAACAAGAGGCTTTGGAACAACGTAGTAAACATAGTCGTCGTAAATGGTATGCAGAGTGTAGACAACAGGACGCTTCAGGAGCTTAGAGACCAAGATGCCAAACAACCCGATTCCAAATTCGGTGTGAATATGGATGACATCGGGCGCGAACTTTTTAATAATATGGTATTGCCGCATATTTATTGGCATAGAGAGACCGTAGCCGTAAATCCGTTTTAATTTTATGCTCGGACAATGCAAAACGCCGTGTTCCTCGAATGTAGTGGTATTCTTAGGGTTAGTGGTAACAACCAAAACCTCGTGACCAAGGCTTTCAAGCCCCTCTTTAAGGGCTGCCACATGAATAGCCACGCCGTTTATTTCCGGAGCGAAGGTATCTGAAAATAGAGAGATTTTCATAGCTTAAAATCCTTTCTTATCGCCCAAAAACAGGGTAATCTAGGATTAAGTATAGCCGAAATTTTGCTATTTTGCAAACGAGCATAAAGTTTCATACTTTTTGGGGGGACGACATACCATGTAAAAGAGGTGATTAAAATGGCAAACGAGAACAATAAAGCTAAGAACTCAAGCGCCGAGAGTCTGCTAAAATCTGTTGCAAATAAGCTGGGCAAAAGCCCAAAAGAGCTAGAGAAAGCCACAAAAGAGGGGAGTATAGAGAATTTATTAGGGAGCCTGAAGGAAGACGACGCGCAAAAAATAAAAAAGATATTGTCCGACAAAAGCATGGCAAATAAAATCTTAGCCACGCCACAAGCGCAAAAGCTAATACAAAAGCTGTTAGGAGAAAAATAAATGGATGAACTAACAGAAAAGCTTATGGGGTTGCTCGCAAGTAAAGAAAATGTGGAGAAAATAAAAAATCTAAGCGGTCTATTGTTGGAAGGCAAAGAGGAGCAGGACGGCCAGCCAAAAGAGCCTAAATCCCCAGCAGAATCGGAAGAGACTTCAAAAGCAAATGACACATCCTCACTAGAAGTGCTCCAAACCATAATGGAGCTGATGCCACTGCTAGCCTCAGTAAACAAAGAGGATTACAACACAAGGCTCCTGCAGGCGCTTCGGCCACATTTGAGCGAACATCGGCAGGCAAAGCTAGATAAATCGATAAAAATGCTGCAGATGCTCAAATTTTTGCCGGTGCTAAAAAGCCAAGGACTCTTTTAAACCAGTTCACAAGCCAGTCGAGATAATGGTAAACGAGGTAACTTATGAAGAGTAATTTTGAAAACATGGAAGAGATGCAAAGGATGCAGCAGAAAGCGGTTTGGCGGGTGCAAGAGATGCAAAAGCGCGCCAAACAAAGTCTTGCAGCGAGTGAAAAGCATGCCGAATTAAGCAAGGTGGAAAATTCTACACATCAACAAAAATGCAGCGATATTGGCGAAATTCCGGCGAAGACAAAAGATTCAGCTATAATACAAAATGCAAATAATATAAGCAAAAATACTAATTGTAAACAAAGCTTGGAGAAAACAGGCACCAATAAAATGAATATTTTTTCTGCAATTTTGAATGATAAAGAAAAGAGCCTCATTTTGGTTTTGATACTGATTTTGGTAGATGAAAACAGCGACATGAGCCTAATTTTGGCGCTTATGTACCTTATAATTTGAGGTCAGCTTTGCGTTTGTACCGGTTCTATTGCGGATATGTAGTATTTGCCAGTGTCTGCGCCGAGCCGCAGTTTGTATACCATTTGCTTGATAGGCGTGGGTGAGGCGGCCTTATCTTCGCCCGATCTTAAAAATTTGTCTTCTCGTGACAAATACGACACATTTAAAATCAGCTCATCTTTTTTTTCGAGAATCTCTTCAATATGCGGCAAAAACGTCCCTGCGTTGCTAATAGAGCTGATATGAAAGTTATCCTCGCCTACCGTGTGCGAATAAAACGCGCCGAAAATATCGCCAGAACAATTTATAACATCTGCACTGCCAAACAGATCCACCGCAGCACGTTGAACGTCCGCAACCGGCATAAGCATTAACCCTTGCTCATCGAACTCATTGTAGCCTTCTAAGCCGTTCTGAAGAAGGTTACGCCAAATGCAGGAGGAGACAGCCGTGTCAGAATCGGCTTCTAGAGGGGAAGTAAAAGGAGCGGGGTCATGCATAACGACAGGCGCAATGTAATCGTTGTACTTAGCATAAGTGGAAGAATCGCTAATAACCGAATTGGTGCGGTTTATAGCCGAGAGCAGAATAATAATGGCCACAATAGTGAGGATCATGGTAGCACCGGCAAAAAGAAAGCGATAAATGCTGATCTGACGGCTAGTTTTTTGAGAAATTTTAATAGTCCCGCTGTCAAAAGGTTTAGTGTAGGCGTTTTGACGAGGTTTAGGAGAGCGCATCCGTGTTTGAGCTGAATTTTCTTGTGGTTTTTCTGCGTGCCGCTGCATTAACTCTGACCTTATTGGCGTTGAGCTTGTAATGGTAGAAGCCTTAACAACGGCCTTGCCGGCACTTCGGTAGTCCGCGTGATATTCGCTAACTTTTGACTTTTCCTGCTCCATAAACTTGTTCCTTTCTGACGGCCAAGCTAGTGCCAGCCTTAAGTTAAGTAAGATTATAGCACGAACATGATGTAAAAAATAGACAAAATTTGTCAACAAAGCAATAAATCAAAAAGAGAAAAACCGTACGCAGAACATTGCCTGCATGCGGTCATTTTAGTGTGTTTGCTTATGGAAAAATCTAAAAATTCTTATCAAGAAGGGCAGCCTTTCGGGACAAATTCACTCGTCCCTTGTCGTCAATCTCAGTAATCTTAACAATAATCTCGTCGCCAATCTTAACAGCGTCCGAGACCTTCTCGGTGCGCTTGGTGTCCAGCTGAGAAATATGGCAAAGGCCTTCCTTTCCCGGGGCGAACTCAACAAAGGCGCCAAAATCCATAATCCGACTAACGCGTCCGGTGTAAATGTCGCCAATTTGCGGATCCTTAACAATGGATTCAACAATAGTTAAAGCACGGCGGCAATTCTCAAGGTCCAACCCAGAAATAAACACGCGCCCGTCGTCCTCAATATCAATTTTAACGTCGCAGTCCAAGCAAATTTTTTGCACGACCTTCCCGCCAGAGCCGATAACATCGCGAATTTTTTCAACATCAATCACAGTAGAAAGCATCTTAGGAGCATAAGGAGAAAGCTCAGCACGTGGACGGCCAATAACCTTAAGCATAACCTCGTCCAAGATATAATCGCGAGCTCGGTGAGCTTTAAAAAGTGCTTCCTTAATCATAGCCGGAGTCAAGCCATCGATCTTAAGATCCATCTGAATAGCAGTGATACCGCGGTGAGTTCCAGCGACTTTGAAGTCCATGTCGCCAAAAAAGTCCTCCAATCCCTGAATGTCCACCATAGTCATAAAACGGTCGCCCTCAGTAATAAGACCGCAAGAAATTCCCGCAACAGGGGCAGTTATAGGCACACCAGCGTCCATCAAAGCTAGTGTAGAGCCGCAAATGGAACCCTGAGAAGTCGATCCATTAGAAGAGACAACCTCCGAGACCAAGCGAATAGCATAAGGGAACTCGTCAATAGAGGGAATAACCGGGACCAAAGCGCGCTCAGCTAAGGCACCATGCCCAATTTCTCGGCGGCCAGGGCCACGGCTTGGCCTAGTTTCGCCAACAGAAAAAGAAGGAAAGTTATAGTGATGCATATAACGCTTTTCGACTTCACCGTCAATGCCGTCCAGAAGCTGTTCATCGCTAATCGAGCCCAAAGTAGCCACAGTCAAAACCTGAGTCTGACCGCGAGTAAACAGTCCTGAGCCATGAGCACGCGGCAAAATAGCAACCTCAGCTGCCAAAGGACGAATTTCATCCATTTTTCGGCCATCCACACGCTTTTGTTCGTCCAAAAGCCAGCGCCGAACAATGCTCTTTTGCGCACGATACATACATTCATCGATCAAAGCCTCTGCGTCCGGGTAAATTTCTGAAAAATGCTCGTGAACTTTTTGATATATCGGGCCAAGACGGTCATCGCGGACCTTTTTATCGTCGGTGTCAAGAGCAATTTTCAAATCCTCGCAAGCAAAATTTTTAATCGCCTCAAACATAGCAGCGTCCGGGTCCGCTGAGGTGTACGAAAACTTCTCCTTACCTATCTCCTCGCGAATCTCCTTAACAAAAGCAATAATCTGCTGATTCGCCTCGTGCCCCGCCATAATGCCGTTAAACATAGTCTCATCGTCAACTTCGTTGGCGCCAGCTTCAATCATAGCAATCCGACTATCGGTAGAAGCCACCGTAACAGACATCTGAGATATCTTCCGCTGCTCTGCATTAGGGTTGATAACGAATTCTCCGTTAACCAAACCAACGCTAACGCCAGAAATGGGGCCATTCCAAGGGATATCTGAAATGCTCAGGGCAATAGAAGTGCCGACCATGGCAGCAATTTCTGGGGAGCAATCCGGGTCAACCGACATAACAGTGCAAACTACAGAGACGTCGTTGCGCATGTCCTTAGGGAAAAGCGGGCGAATAGGCCGGTCAATAACGCGTGAAACAAGAATAGCCTTCTCGCTAGGACGACCTTCTCTCCGCAAAAAAGAACCAGGAATCCGCCCAACAGCGTACATCTTCTCTTCAAAATCAACCGACAAAGGGAAAAAGTCGATCCCCTCGCGTGGCTCAGCAGTGGCAGTAACAGCCACATTAACAACCGTCTCGCCATAGCGAACCAAACAAGCGCCGTTAGCAAGCTGAGCAATTTTTCCAGTCTCAATAACAAGCGGACGGCCGGCAAAATCAGTTTTAAAAACTCTGTAATTTTCGAACATAAAAGACCTCCAAAAAATTTATTCAACATCCAAACATAAATCCATAAGGAGGGCTTAGCAATAAAACCTATGTTAAATAAGGCAAAACCAGCTTAAACACACGTTTCACTGCTAAAACCGTGATTTATATTAGATGCTGCAAGCACAAAAACAAAGAAAACTTAAACAATACCGCCAAAAACGGATAAGCAGATGACGCAAAAGTCACCTGCTTCTAAAAGAAAAAATTATTTACGAATACCAAGTTTAGCAATAATAGCGCGGTACCGTTCAATATCAGACTTCATTAAATAACCAAGCAAACTTCTTCTTTGGCCAACCATCTTCAAAAGGCCGCGTCTAGAATGATGATCTTTTTTATGAATCTTCAAATGATCGTTCAAATCGTTGATTCGCTTAGTCAAAAGAGCGATCTGAACCTCCGGGGAACCGGTGTCGCCCTCATGCATAGCATAAGTCTCAATAATAGAAGTTTTTTCTGACTTTAACATGTTGCCTCACCTTTTTTAAAAAATATTCCACAAAACACAGAATAAGGTGGGCAAGCACCCCAAAGGGCTGTATCCTTAATCCGTGAATTAGGTCATCCTAATTATACTACACCTTACCGATTTTGTAAAGCACAATATAAAAATCAAAGTTTTGGCGAGGCGAAAAAGTTAGTGCCAAATGGATTTAAAGAGTATAGTCATGCTTGTAAACATCTAAAGCATTATGATTTATGGTTCAAGAGCATTTTTTCGCACTCAACAACTAGTATAGGCGAGGCAGAGAGCAACCCGACAATCAGCCATTGTACAAAATTCAAATTGGCAGTCCTAAATATAACAGCAAGAGCCGGTATCGAAATAACCGCAACCTGTAGAATGATGCCAAGGAAGAAGGAGTAAACAAGCTTCATGTTAGAGAGAATGTCTATCTTAAACAAAGACTTCTCGCTCCGAACGTTAAAAGAGTGAAAAAGCTGAGACAAACTCAAAACGGCAAAAGCCATAGTGCGGCCAATTATTGGCGTTTTAGAGACATCAAAAAATACACGCCCAATGCTAAAAGCCAAAAACGAAATAGCACCAATAAAGCAGCCCTCAATAACGATTTTGCGCCAACCATCGCGAGAAAAAAGTGCAGCATTTTTGTCCTGTGGTTTATGATTCATAATTTCGTTGTCAACAGGCTCCACACCAAGTGCCAAAGCAGGAAAGGAGTCCGTGACCAAGTTTATCCATAAAAGCTGAATAGCCAACAAAGGCGAGGGGAGCTTGAGTAAAAAAGCGGTCAACACAGTGATGATCTCGCCAATGTTGGTAGAAATCAAAAAATGCACACTCTTTTTGATATTCTCAAAAATTCCGCGCCCCTGACGAACCGCCTCAACAATTGTAGAAAAATTATCGTCCGTCAGAATCATGTCAGCGGCGTTTTTGGCAACGTCAGTTCCCTCAATTCCCATAGCGCAGCCAATGTCCGCTGCCTTCAAAGCAGGAGCATCGTTCACACCGTCACCTGTCATGGCAACGGTCTCGCCGTGCTTTTTGAAGGCCTTAACAATGCGAACCTTGTGCTCCGGAGAGACCCGCGCAAAAACCGAATAATCAAAAATGTCTTTCTCGAGCTTATCCTGACTCATTTTCTCAAGCTGAGCGCCGCTAATAGCCTTGTTGCTATCAGACAAAATTCCCAACTCACTAGCAATAGCTTTGGCGGTAATGATATGATCTCCAGTTATCATAACAGGCTTTATGCCTGCACTTTTGCACTCCCTAACAGCCAGCTTAGCGTGGGGACGAGGTGGATCCAGCATACCGATCAGACCGCAAAAATTCAAGTCCTTTTCAGCGTCGTGATGCGAATGAGGGATGCTGTCCACGTCCTTGTAGGCAATGGCCAAAACTCGCAAAGCAGACTTTGCCATGTTCTCGTTTTGCATGCGCACTTTGCGCTTTAAATCTGCAGAAAACGCTCTCCCGTTGCACAAAGAAGAGCGATCCAAAAGAAAATCCGGCGCGCCCTTAGTAATGACGCGAAACTTGCCACTGGGTAGTCTATGAACAGTGGTCATGAGCTTTCTATCGGAGGCAAAAGGAATCTCGTACTTTTTGGGAAATTCCCTATCGAGGTCTGTTTTAATTTGACCATTCTCAGCTGCCGCCAAAACGATGGCACTCTCGGTGGGCTCGCCAACTGCGCGAAACTCCTTGTTTGCGTATGTAATAGAAGAATTATTGCACAAAGTGCCCAGTATCAGGATTTTCTGCCCGAGCTCCGAAGAAAAATTTATCCGACCGTCCTCGGTGCAAATTTGTGTCACCGTCATCTTGTTCTGCGTCAGTGTCCCGGTCTTGTCGGAGCAAATCACGGTCGCGTTGCCAAGCGTCTCCACGGCGGGGAGTTTCCTTATCACGGCGCGGTTTTCGGCCATCTTCCGAACGCCCATAGCCAAAACGATAGTAACCACAGCCGGAAGCCCCTCCGGAATAGCTGCTACAGCTAGACTGATGGCTATCATGAACATCTCAAATGGTGGGACTTTCTCGATAACTCCGAGGAGAAAAATAACAGCACAAATAGCAATAGCGCAGATACCAAGCATTTTGCTGGTTTTTTCGAGCTTTAACTGCAGAGGAGTCTGAAAAGAATTTTCATTTATAATCATCCCAGCAATCTTTCCAACCTGAGTATTCATGCCGGTTTCAACAACAATAGCCTTGCCGTGCCCCGCTGTTATTGTGCTAGTAGAAAAAAGCATATTACGACGTTCGCCCAAAGTGGCCCCAGCAGAAAAAGTACGATTAGCCTCTTTTTCAACAGGCAAAGACTCTCCCGTCAAAGATGACTCCTCGGCCTTCAAATTAAAACTCTCAATAAGCCGGGCATCAGCAGGAACCAAGTCACCAGTGTGCACCAGTAAGATGTCGCCTGGCACAAGTTCCTCCGAAGGCACAATTACCTTCTTGCCCGCCCGAATTACATGTGCCTTAGGTGAAGATAATTTTTTTAAAGCATCAATAGCCTTCTCGGCCTTAGACTCCTGCGCAACGCCGATGATAGCGTTCATAATGACGATAAAAAGGATGATGACAGAATCAATGTAGTCCTGATTTCCCTTAATAGCCGAGGTCACAAAAGAAATAGCAGCAGCAATCAAAAGAACAATCACCATAAAGTCCGAAAATTGCTCAAAAAACTTTGCCAAAACACTCTTAGACTTCTTCTCCTTCAAAATATTCTTGCCGCAATTTATCTGCTTTTGTGCAACAGAAATATTGTTTAGACCTATGTTTTCATCGACTTTAAATTTTTTCAAAACGTCACTCACATTTAAATTATGCCAGTCCATCAAGTCAACCCCTTAAACCCTCAAAAATGTTGTCCATAAGGAAGTATATTCACAAAAGGAAAAAGTTATGATCGCCCTGCACGCGCATAAACCAATATGACAAAGCCCGCATATATTAGATAAAAATATATTTGAGGTGAGTTTAATGTGGATCTGGTCGGGAATCTTGTTAGCAATATCGCTCAGCATGGACGCACTGGGCATAGGTGTATCGTATGGCCTAAGAGGCAAAAAAGTCCCGATACTGCCCAAAGTCATAATAAGCCTGATCTCGCTAGCGTTCACTGCCGCAGCAATAGGCATAGGCAACGTAATAGTACTGTTTTTGCCAGACCAACTAGCCAAGCTGATAGGTTCCGGAATGCTAGGCATACTAGGTGTGGGGATAATAATCCAAGCGCTAAGCAAAAAAGAGAGGGAAGAAGAGCAAGAGGCTCAAAGACCACAAAAAAAGACCTGGGCAATAGCGCTAAAACCGTTGGGTCTCACAATAAAAATAATCCGTAACGAAATTTATAAAAACGGCAATAATGGGGACCCCACAGCAACAATGGGTATAAGAGAATCGCTGTACATGGGCGTTGCTCTTTCCATAGATTCTTTTGGTGCCGGAATAAGTAGCGCAGTTTCGGGCATCAACAATTTTTTCGTCCCCGTGATGGTTGGCTTGTGCCAGTTTATCTTTCTGTACCTAGGCATATTCTGCGGCCAAAAGCTGACGTCAATAAAAAAAGCAGATCCCAAAATCTTTATGCTTCTCTCTGGTACCATATTAGTGGTTTTGGCGATAATCAGATATTTCATATAGAATAGATGCGCACAAAATTTTGTTACTCATAAAACCTCAACGAGCCGAGCAATTTCTCTCGCTGCCGCTTTAAATATGCCTCGTCAATGTCAACGTAAATGCAGGAGCAGCACGCCCCGGTTATCGATAAATCTAGCTGCTCCAACCGGCACAATCCATTACAAAAATAAACACAGAAATAATTTTCGCACTTGATCGTTTTCACAATAATCACCCCAATGATCATAGGTCTAAAACACCCTAATACTAATAGGTCAATTATACCATAATATTTATGGTGATGTAAATGAGCAAATTAAAAAAATTGAGAAAAGAAAAAGGCTTTACGCAAATAAAAATGCAGCATCTAACGGGTATAGACCAAAGCGATTATTCCAAATTAGAAAATGGGCATAGGCATCTAACGTTTGAGCAGTGCAAAAGATTGGCGCTGGCGCTAGACACAAGCATGGACTACTTGGCCGACTTAACCGATGACCCAAACCCATATAAGAGGGCGAACCATAATAGAAACCAGACTACGCTTAAATAGTAAAACCGTAGCCTGGTTCAAAGATAAAAAATAAATAGCTCAGGCCGCACTATACCGCGCGGCCTGATTTTTAGTCTCTTGGCTTCATAGTAGGAAAGAGCAGAACATCTCGGATAGATGCGCAGTCAGTAAGCAGCATAACCAAGCGATCAATTCCGATCCCGAGCCCGCCAGTAGGCGCCATACCATATTCGAGCGCATTAATAAAGTCCTCATCGATTAAATTAGCTTCATCGTCGCCAGCCTCACGCAGGGCCATCTGATGTAAAAAGCGTTCGCGCTGATCAATAGGATCATTCAGCTCAGAGTAGGCATTGGCCATTTCACGCCGGGTAATAAACAGCTCAAAACGCTCAACCAGCCGGGGATTATCCTTTTTACGTTTAGTAAGAGGCGATACCTCAACCGGATAATCGCAAATAAAAGTGGGCTGAACCAAGGTTTCTTCAACCTTTTCCTCAAACACAAGGTTCAAAATATCGCCCCAAGAGTTTTTGCCACAAGTTTCAAAGCCAAACTGCGCGGCAAGCTGCATAGCTCGAGCATCATCGCCCATAAAAGAGGCAAAATCAACGCCAGTAACCTCTTTAACTGCATCAATCATGGTAACACGGCGAAAAGGTTTGCAAAGATTAATATCCTCACCCTGATAATTAATAATATCCGAACCACCAATAGCCTGAGCGCAAGCGTTAATAATATTTTCGGTATGCTCCATCATCGCGTTATAATCCACATAAGCCTCATAAAGCTCGATAGAAGTAAACTCAGGGTTGTGCTTAACATCCATGCCCTCATTCCGGAACAAGCGGCCAATCTCATAAACTTTTTCCATGCCGCCAACAATCAAGCGTTTTAAGTATAACTCTGGTGCAATACGCAAAAACAAGTCCAAATCGAGCGTATTGTGATGTGTAATGAAAGGACGAGCCGCAGCGCCGCCAGCAATAGTGTTAAGAATAGGCGTTTCAACTTCAATAAAGCCCCGCTCATCAAGGTACTTTCGAATAGTGCGAATAATAGTGCTGCGTTTAATAAAAGTATCCTTAACCTCCGGGTTAACAATCAAATCGACATACCGCTGACGATATCGCAAGTCCGTATTCTTCAACCCGTGGAATTTATCGGGCAAAGGCAACAAAGATTTAGAAAGCAAAGTTAAAGTCTTAGCATGAACAGAGATCTCACCACGACGGGTCTTAAAAACAAATCCCTCAACGCAAACAATATCACCAATATCCCACCGGTCAAGCCCGCGATAAACGTCTTCCCCAACGTCATCAGTCTTAATATAAACCTGCATCCTACCACTACAATCGTGCACATCCATAAAGCAAGCTTTACCCATGTCGCGCCAACTCATAATCCGGCCCGCAATGCAAACGTCCTTACCTTCAAACGTGTCAAAATTTTCAACAATCTCAGAGTTATAAGCATTCCGCGAGCAAACAGTAATCTCAAAAGGGTCCATATGTTCTTCCTGGAGGGCGCGCAATTTATCACGCCGAATTTTCAAAAGTTCCTTAACATCCGGTTCATTAGCACCATTTAAAGTGCTAGAATTTTCATCATTCATTTTAATAGCTCCTCAAAATTTAAAAAGACGGGCAGAAAGAATAAAAAATTCACCTGCCCAAAAGTTTAAAATAATATTCGTGCCTATTTAGATATCTCTAAAACCTCAAACGAAGTGATTCCAGCCGGGGTCTCAACTTCAACAACGTCGCCGACTCGGTGCCCAATAAGAGCCTTCCCGACAGGCGATTCATCCGAAATACGACCATTAATAGGATCGGCCTCACTATAACCGACGATCTTGTAATCGCAAATGTCATCAAAGCCAACGTCCCGGACTTTAACCTTAGATCCAACATGAATAATCTCGGTAGAAAGTTCATCTTCATTAATGACTTTAACATTTTTAAGCGTGTTTTCAATAGAAGCGATCCTAGCCTCAACAATAGCCTGCTCGTTCTTAGCCTCGTCGTATTCGCTATTTTCCGATAAATCCCCAAAAGACAAAGCGACCTTTATTTTTTCGGCAATTTCCTTACGTTTAACAGTCTTTAATTCATCGAGTTCGGCTTCCAAATTTTTAAGTCCTTCATCAGTAAGTAAAACTTGTTTGGTCATTTTAACACAAACCACCTTTTTAATTAAGATTATTTCAGAACAACATACCAATTATAATTTAGTTGATCTAGTGTGTCAAGATGATTTTATAAAAATTCTCAAATTTTGGAGAAGCCAGAAAACAAGCATCAATCAAACTATTAATGATAGCAAAAAACGAAGGCTCAAACTAAAAATTTTTTAACAAAACAAGTATAAAGCTAAAAACATCTTAATATGTACCGAAATAAATTAATAGTATACATAGCTTTCATTCAAGGGGTTATAGTCAGTAACGCCGTTAAACTTTGTCTGAAAGTGTAAATGCGGGCCAGTAGAGTGGCCAGTAGAACCAACCTCACCTATTTTTTGACCTTTTTTAACACTCTGCCCAGAAGAAACGCAAACACGTGCCAAATGGCCATAAATTGAAATTTTTATCACAATTTTGCTGTTAATCATGTATGTGTGGCGAACCATAACATAATTGCCATATCCGCCGCCACAACCGCAGCTGCGCAATTTGCCATAGTCATGCGAGCAACCGATAAACGCTGCAATAACCACACCATCATCAACAGCAACAACAGTTGCACCATAGATACCTTTGCTAGCGATATCAATACCCTTGTGATACACATTACCGCGGCGCTCCATGTATTCAGATGATCGCCTAGTAAAGCCCCCCAGCACAGGCCAAACCCATTTAGACTTGGGAATATCACTAAGATTGGCCAAACTAAGCAGATTCCCACCGCTGTTTCGCCGTAACCGCGCAACTTCCATATCAATAGCATTCTGAATTTGCCGAACCTCTACATCAGCATCGTAAATCTCAGCCTGAATACGGCTCTTGTCGCTTTCAAGCTGTTTCAAAAGAGTCTCATTCTGGACCAAAAGCTCACGTAATTGTGCCTCAACTTCATTTAATGAGTTTGTCTCAGCAACCAAAGAAGCCTCTTGACTAGTTAAGCCCGTTTTCATGCCTTCCAAAGAGCTAATATTATCCTTCAAAGCGCTCAAAAGCCGATTATCATGGTCACTAACCTTGGTAATAATCTCAGCCTTGTCAATAAGCTCCTCAAAAGTTTTAGCATTAAAAACCAAATCAATCAGCTGTACCTCGCCAGCCTTATAAATAGCTGCCAATCTTAGTTTAAGAACCTCCGTATTTTCAGCAACTTCACGTTCTTTGGCCGCAATATCGCGTTTAACCTGCTCAATTTGTATTCTCAAATCGTCAACACGCTTATTTATCTTAAGTTTTCGCTCTTTTACACTCATTATTTTGCTATTAACAGAGTCATACTGCCGACGTTTGTCGTCAACTTTTTTTTGAGTTTCCTTAAGGGTTTTCTCAAGAGTATTTTTTTTAGATTTTACGCGCTCCTGGTTCTGGCGGTGCTGATCGATAACAGAAGAATAAGCAATAAAATGGTGAGAGATGATCTTATTAGAAGAACAAATGGCAAAGAAAAAAGTTATACATATAAAAAATACGCAAAAAATTTTCTTACCAGCCAAGAATTTCTCCTCCCTCCCGCTTGAGGTACTTGCTAATAGAAATAAGCCCACCAATCAACCCAAAAGCTATACCGGCAGCAATAAAAGCCAAGAATATAGGCAAAGATACGCTTCCAAAAGGAATATGCGAAAAAGGGACCATCCGATTAACGTAGCCAATCAAAACGTCATATAAAAGCTTCAAAATAGTAGCAGAAATAATAGCAGAAATAATACCAATAATAATGCCCTCAACAATAAAAGGCAGCCGCACAAACCAGTCGGTAGCGCCAACCGACTTCATAATGCTAATTTCAAACCGGCGACTATACATAGTAAGCCGAATGGTGTTAGACAGTATAAATAAAGAAACAAGACCTAAAACAATAACAATGAAAACGCCGCTAATAGAAATTAACCGATCAAACTTAGTCAATTTCTCAAAAAGCTCGCTGCGATTAACAACACTGTCAATGCCGTCAATTTGTTTAATAACGTCAACAGTCTCGCGGTACTTAGAAATATCCGCCAAAGTAACATGAAAAGCGTGAGGAAAGGGGTTATTATCCTTAATTCCATCAAAAATAGGTCCCAGCTCATCCTTAAACTTTTCAACAGCTTCTTCCTTAGAGTAAAACTTGCACCCCGCAATATTAGGCAAAACCTTAATTTTCTCACCAATCTCCAAAGCGGGGCCTGTTTCAACATCGTCATTCAAATAAACAGTAATGCTATTCTGAGACTCAATAGAGCGCAAAGTATTACTAATATTCATAGAAAACAAAGCAGCAGCACCAGTAAGCAAAAGGCATAAAACCAAAACACCAATAGAAGCCACCGACATCATCCAGTTTTTCCAAACATTCTTAAATCCTTCAGTCAACAAATACTTCAAAGAACTAGCTCTCATAATGCACCTCCGGATTTTTGCTATCAGAAATAATCTTACCGCAGTTTATTTCAATAACTCTTTTGCCAAAATGCTGCACCAAATCATGCTCATGTGTAACCATCAAAACAGTAGTTCCGCGCTTATTAATCTCGGTCAAAAGTTCAACAATCTCATAAGACATCTCCGGATCAATATTTCCTGTAGGCTCGTCCGCAATAATAATAGAAGGATTATTAACAAGAGCGCGCGCCAAGCTGACTCTCTGCTGCTCTCCGCCAGAAAGCTCAGCCGGGCGCTGATTAGCCTTATTCTGCAAATCAACCAAATTCAATATGTAAGGAACGCGTTTTTTAACGTCCCGCTCCGAAGCACCAGTAACACGCATAGCAAAAGCAACGTTATCAAAAACAGTCATCTTGTCAATCAGACGAAAATCCTGAAAAACGATGCCCATTTTCCTACGAATATAAGGGACTTCTCGCTTAGTAATCTGAGAAATATTTATTCCATCAAGGTATATAGTGCCCCGCGAGGGCAGTTCTTCGTGCATAATGAGTTTTAAGAAAGTACTCTTACCCGAACCAGAAGAACCAACAATAAATACAAATTCACCTTTTTTTATATGTAAATTTATATTTTTAAGAGCACTAGTACCATTAGCATAAACTTTTGATACATTCCTAAACTCTATCATGGTTTTTAATACTCCTTTTAGTTTGCCATCTTCCTTTTTTCATTAACTAAAAAACGCAGATAAACGCCAAATTTAGCTAAATAAAACACCAAACAGTCAAATTTTACTTTAAACTAAAAATAGCCCCAAAAATCAATATTTAACCGGATTAGAAGATAAATATTTCTTAACCATCAAGGCCACTTTAAAAACAATAGCATCTTCAAACTCACGCAAATCTAGCCCAGTGAGCTTTTTAATCTTCTCTAATCGATAAACCAAAGTGTTGCGGTGAACAAACAGCTTACGCGAAGTTTCCGAAACATTCAAATTATTCTCAAAAAAGCGTTGAATAGTAAACAAAGTCTCCTGATCCAAACTGTCAATAGATCCGCGCTTAAAGACTTCTTTTAAGAACATCTCACACAAAGTGGTAGGCAGTTGATACACAAGCCGAGCTACGCCTAAGTTATCATAGCTAATAATAACCTTCTCAGTGTCAAAAACCTTGCCAACTTCAATAGCAATCTGCGACTCTTTAAAAGAAGAAGCCAAGCCCTTTATGTTAGAAACTGTGCTGCCAATACCAACCGAGCAGTGAATATAAAATTCGCTAGTCAAAGTATCAACAATAGATTGAGCCAACTGTTCAAGATCCTCCCGCTCAACCCCCTCAGCAACCTCTTTAATAACAGCAATATCTGACTCATTCAAATTAATAATAAAGTCTTTGTTTTTGTCCGGAAAAAGATTCTGCAAAACGTCATAAGCCGAAACATCCGACTTAGAGTGAATTTTAACCAACATACAAACCCGAGTAGCCTCAACATTAAAGTGAAGTTCGCGAGCCTTAATATAAATATCACCGGGCAAAATGTTATCCAAAATAACATTTTTAATAAAGTTGCTGCGATCATATTTTTCGTCGTAAAATTCTTTAATATTTCCAAAAGATATGGACAAAATAGAAACATACCGTTGAGCAGCTTCATCGTCACCCTTAACGAAAACAGCGTACTCAGAGCTATTTTTGCTTTCAAGTGACTTATAAGTATAACCGTTAATAATAAAAGTGGAAGCAGGCTTAAAAAAGTCCGAAGTAATATTCCCTCTAACCTCGCCAATTTTATCCAAGTCGCTACAAGCAACAACTACCGAAGATTCATCAATAACCCCAATAGTCCTTCCAATAGCATCGTGCATTTGGTGAACAATCCCTTGAAATAACCTGTTAGACATAAAAAAACTCCTTACTGTTTAAATTTTGAACGTTGCTAAAATGAAAATTTTACAAATAGTTTGATAATAAAAATAAACGTAACTATATTTTACATAAATATTAAGGATATTGCAACTATTTTATCAAAAAAATTTGTTTATTTTATAGATATAAGGTAATCATTTTTACAAAACGTGATAAACTTTGAAAAGATAGCTTAATTTTGCAGAAATATTTTGGCAAAAAGGATAATATAAAAAAGAAAGCAAAAGAGAGCAAGTTGCAATGTAACCGCAGTATAAAGCTAAAAATTAAGAGCAACAATAAAATCATAAACTTAAAAGAAAAAAATTTAAGAATAGATTTAATTGTCACTCACAAATTAACCCGTTTATAACAATTGGAGTAAAAAAGAAAAACTTATTTTATAAAAATTAAAATTCAGCGCGCACAATTGCCTTAAGCGTGGACTTTGTCTGGATTGTAAAACCCATGAATAAAGCCGTTTAAAAGAACAGAAGAAACATCGCCACCAATGACCTTGTCGTTAAGCACCAAGATGTTCGCGCGCACGCCTTGCGAGGCATCCTTGTAATTCAAAATCTGATAAGTGTAGCGGGTGCAGTTTTTCTCTTGATATCGAGAAAGATCCAATCCCTGTTTGCGTTGAATGTCGTTGTATTTTTCGTATGTAGAATTAAATTCGGACGGGATCGTGACCGTAGAAATCTCGGTAGGCTCCGGAGAGACCTCCCACCCAAATTGCTTCAAAAACTCGACTCGTTCAGCATTATCACGAGCACTCAACTTGTACTTACCCCATGGACAAACGGCCTCTCGGCTGCCAGTTCTAATCAAGGCAAAAAACGCAGCTAAAATAATCACAAAAGCAACAGCCAAAATTCCTATAATAAAGAGTCTCCTCCGAGATGTTTTAAAAGAAAAGATAAACATAAAAAACCTCCCTAAAGCTGTTATATGCACGAAGGGAGATTAAAATGAAAAATAAATTTAACCAAAAACCGCGAAAAAGGCACACATCCGAAAAATTTTCTAAAACAAAAAATAAGTGCCCATAAAGAGCACTTATATTAAAGAAAAGGAATTTATGAGAATGAAAAAGGTAAAATCAATCTCGATTATTAATATACCACATTTAAAATCATTTGTAAATACTTTTTTCAAAAAAAATTAAAAAAATGTATCAAAAATATTTTTAAAAGTAACAAAACAAAAAAACAAATCTTAATTTGCCGGGGACCGATGAGGCTTGAGACCTTCAAAAAATTTTTTTCTAAAAAATAAAAATCTCAAATTTTTTTGTAATAACTCAGAGCGAAAAAAGTTACATTTGTATGGCAAGGCAAATTTCACATAAAGAAAAAATAAAAAAGTGCACCTTTACGAATATTCACTTTTGAGTTAAAATTATGGACGTAAAAGCAAAAAGGAGGCCTTTTTTTGACGAACGAAAAATTAGCCCAGCTGGCGGTCTCATCGCTAAAAAAAGAGTACCCCAAAGCGGAGTGCTCGCTAAATTACATAGCCCCACTGCAATTGCTAATCTCAACGCGGCTGGCAGCGCAATGCACCGACGCGCGAGTAAACATGGTGACGCCGCAGCTGTTCAAAAAGTTCAAGACCGTGTACGACTTTGCAAAAGCGCAGCCCGAAGAGATAGAAAAGCTAATAAAATCGTGCGGATTCTACCACGCCAAAGCCAAGGACATAGTAAACATGTGTAAAATGCTGATAGAGAAATTCGACGCCACAGTGCCATCCTCAATAGAAGAGCTAACAAAGTTGCCAGGGGTAGGGCGAAAAACAGCCAACCTAATAGTAGGAGATATATTCAAAAAGCCAGCCGTGGTGGTAGATACTCATTGCATGAGAATAACTAGAAGGTTAGGCTTTCACGACTTAAAAAATGCCGAAAAAATAGAAAAAATCCTCGGGCAAGTCCTCCCTAAGGAAGAATCGAACGATTTTTGCCACAGATTAGTCCTACATGGGCGAGCCGTTTGCAAAGCGCAAAAACCGCAGTGCGAAAAATGCTGTATGAACTCATTTTGTAAATTCGCAAAAAGCAACCAAACAACATAAGCTTTCATACAAAACTAATTATCACTCAGGTAATAGTGGCATTCTTTAACCACCTGGCCGGACAAAAACAAAAGTGCAATCAAGTTCGGCAAGGCCATAAGACCGTTAAAAGTGTCCGAAATGCTCCAAACCAGGTCAATCTTCATAACAGCCGCAAACAAAATAAAAAGCACCTGTAAAGCCTTATAAATCAAGATGTTTCGGCTAAAATGATCACCGGACAAATACCCAATGCATTGCTCGCCATAGTAAGACCAGCCGATCACCGTAGCAAAAGCGAACAACGCTATAGATATTGTAATAAAAATCTCGCCCGCACGGCTAAAAGTAGTGCTAAAAGCCTGCACACTAAGTAAGGCACCATCTTGTGCAGTAGACAGAACACCCGAAGTTAAAATACAAAGAGCAGTAACGCTGCATATTAAGACAGTATCGACAAAAACCTGAAAAATACCCCACATCCCTTGAACAACAGGCTCACTTTCGCTGCTAGCAGCGTGCACAATAGGAGAACTGCCAAGCCCGGCCTCGTTAGAGAAAACTCCGCGAGCAATGCCGTTCTTAATAGCAGAAGCAGCCGCGATTCCAGTAATGCCGCCAGTGACAGACCTAAAGTTGAAAGCGCCCGAAAATATGCTAAAAATAGCGCCAGGAAGGTTCTGAATGTGCGTAATAATGACAACTAAGCCACCCAAAATATAAAACAGGGCCATAAAAGGAACGATCCGCTCGCTAACCCTAGAAATGGTGCGAATTCCACCAAAAATGATAAAGCTAATAATCACAGCGAGCACAACGCCAGTAATAGCGGGAGAAATCCGAAAACTACTCTTTACAGAAGCTGCAATAGAGTTAACCTGAGCCATATTTCCAATACCGAAAGAAGCCAAAATACAAGCAAAAGCAAAGAACTTAGCCAACCACCGGACGCCGAGCCCGTTTTCGATGTAATACATGGGTCCGCCGTAGTTCTGGCAATTCGCGTTAACTTTTCGATATTTAACCCCCAGAACATTCTCAGCAAAGCTAGTCATCATGCCGAAAACAGCAGCTAACCACATCCAAAAGACAGCGCCGGCGCCGCCCAAAGTAATAGCAGTGGCGACACCGACGATATTGCCAGTCCCAACAGCACTGGCAAGAGCAGTACTTACCGCCTGAAACGGCGTAATACTGCCTTTATTATCTTTAGACTTGCTAGAAAAAATGTTCCCAAAAGTATGTCTAATCCATAACTTGTACCGAGAAATCTGGAAAAACCTCAATCTGATGCTAAATTGCAAACCAACAAGCATAATCAAAGCCAGCATCAAAGGGCCCCACACAATAGAGTTAACGAAATCGTTTATTTCCTCAACAAAATTAATGAACTCAGACAAACTTTTTCACCTACATAAATTTTTAATTAAATTTATGCAAACAAACAGCGAATAATTACAAAATTACCGGCAGCACTAGCAACCAAATTCTATCTTCCACTTTTCCCAAAATGGCAAGTTGTTATAATAGAAAATACCCATACAAATACATATAAGAGCTCCGATAAATAGCCAAAAAACAAAATTGATAAATTTCTGAATAATAATACCGGTCATATTAAAAATATCCCTAAAAATGCTACTTTTTTCAGTGTTGGATATATTATATAATTTTGCATTTTTGTCTTTTAGCTTTTCAGTTTTTTCTTTCAACTCTTCATTATCTTCTACTAATTTTTCAATACGCTCTTTCAAACTCTCAATTTTTATTTTAGATAAGGCTTTATTAGCTTTAAGCAAGCCAACTGATCTTGCAAGTCTTTAACTTGGGCAGCAGTTAAAGTTGAGTCGTTTTCAGCAAATGCAAGACTATTCAAGAGGTTAATAGTTAAAGCACAAGTTAAAATTAACGCAACAATTTTCTTAATTTTCATGACGAATTTTCCCTCTTCTTTATTTCATTTATCACAACACAATTATACGACATTTACAGTGGCAAGCAAAAAAATTGTATACTATCATAACAAAATAGAAAATAAATTACATTTTTAGTTAAAATTTACCGATCTTGGCCCATAAAAAATAAAGCCAAAGTTCCTGGGCCAGAATGCGAACCTATAACGGAACCAACGTAATTAATGCGAACTTCTTTAACGGGAAAAGCCTTTAAAACAAGCTCTTTAACGAAATTTGCATCTTCAATGGCGTCACCGTGGGAAATAAAAACAACGTCGTTTGCAGTAACAGTAGCAGAGGCCTTCATGTGCTCAATCAAAGAGTTAAGCGCAGCTTTACGCCCACGGGCTTTCTCCATCAAGATCAATTTCCCAGCGTTGTCCACATGCATAACGGGTTTAACTCCAAGCATTGTGCCCAAAACAGCTGAAGCCGCTGAGACTCTTCCGCCGCGCTTAAGATGGAACAAATCGTCAACAGTAAACCAGTGGCAGACATTCAACTTGTGAGCATCAAGCCATGCAGTGAGCTCATCTATAGAAAGGCCTTCTCGCTTTTTTTGAACAGCATAATATACTAAAAGCCCCTCGCCCATGGAGGCACACAGAGAGTCAACAATAAAAACCTTTCGTTCGGGGTAGTTCTTAAGAAGCTCTTCTTTAGCAATTTGAGCCGAAGCAAAAGTCCCACTAAGACCTGAAGAAAAGGCAATATAAAGGATATCTCGGCCCTCTTTTAAATAAGGCTCAAACTTCTCCACAAACGTTCCAGCATTGATCTGACTAGTATTTACGTTCTTTTTTTCTCGCAATAAATCATAAAAATCCTTGTAAGACATACCCGTACCGTCGCAGTAAGACTTACCTTCATAGGTAAACTCAAGTGAAATAACAGAAACACCAAGCGTGTCAGCATATTCTGGCTCCAAATCGCAGGTAGAATCCGTAAAAATAATGTAATCATTCTTCATCGCAAATCTCCTTAAAAACTTAGTCTGTTGGCTGATTGTAAACATTTTTATATATCTCTTTTTTGTACGGGGCAAATGCGCCCTCGTTTATGCTGTTTGGGTAGCTCATTATCATTAATTGCAGTTTTTCCCCATTTAAGCGCAAAGCGGGCTGTTCATAATAAAAATCGTTTAACACAAACCCAAACCGTTTATAAAAGTTGATTCTTCTTTGCGAAGCTTCATCGGTTGGCAACTCAACCTCTAGAAATATTGGTTTTTTTTTGTCTTTTGTGTTGTCCAAAATAATCTGCGAACCCAATCCTTGGCCTCTGTAGTGAGGAGAAACCACCAAATGCTCAAAAAATAGGCAGCTATCCAAATCCCAATAAGCCAAAAAGCCGACAATAGAGCCCTCCTCATTTCGCTTAACATAAATATTATATTTAGAGTTATCGAGCAGCTTTTTTTGGCCAGAATAAGTGCGCATTTCGCTATCGGGAAAGGTTTCGTCCATTATTTCGAAAATTTTGTCAAAATCCATAATAGTATAAACCTCCACAACATCTTATCATATTTTATCACACATCAATGATATATTCTATAGCACATATCGCAACAAAAAAGCAAGCCCTCAAATTTACAGTGATAAAGAGACAACATAATTAAGATACAGAAATAAAATAAAAAGCTACAGAAAGCGATAAAAGCATAAAAAAGCCACACCGCAACGTTTTGCAAGTGTGACCTCTAATTTTAGTATATTTGTTTGGTTATTAAATCAAAAACTATACCTTTATATATTAACACGTTTTTTTCTTTTTTTAGATTGGTTAAGTAATTTGTCTGTTGGAACTTTCAAAGCAGCGGCTATAGCAACAAGTTCTTTATCTGTAACAAGCCTCAGCTGACCTTCTAGTTTAGACAAGCCCGAAGCGCTAAGCTCAATACCTTTAATTTGCAACTTAGCCAAAAAATCCTTTTGGCTTAATCCCTTGTCTTTTCGCTCTTTAGCGACCTTTTCTCCTATAATATTTTTGTCACCTAAACATTGTTTTCTAATCCTCACCAAAGCACCTCCCCTAAAAATAAAATGTTTAAATTAAAAGTATTGTATATATTATATAATATAATTTAAATAATTACAAGCTTTTTTTCTAAAAAACAAAAAAACTAGTAAAAACATAGTATGGATGCAAATAAATTGATGTTGCAATATGCAAACTAAAGCCAAAAAGAAAGACTTTTAAACGATATTGTGATAATAAAATAAAGTTTTAAAATTTTATTGTTAAGTATATGCAAAACAAGAAAATTATGATATAATAGAAAAAATCTTATTTGAGGAGGGATCAAAGGAACTTTTCGTAAAATCAAGAAGTGTTCTTTAAGAGGGAACATTAAGTGCTAAATCAATCTTTGTAAAATATTTGTATTTAAGGTTTATAATGAGGTTGAAAAAATCCAAAAAACTTTTGACTTCCGAAATGGTGGAATGATGCATCGTAGTAACATTAAAAACTATTTACATAACATATAAGGTTGATAGTGAGTTTTTCTTCAACAAAAAAGCGTGTGTGATTAGAACTCAAAGAACGAAAAATAAAATTGAAGGGAGCTGATGCTAAAGAATAGCAAAAATTCATATTTTAGCAGTAACAAACAAAATGATTTCAACAAATTTGTGATTTAAGTATATGAATTTTTGTTAAATACTGAAATTTTAAAAAATTTTAAAAAAAGTATATAATTTTTAAAAATTTTGTGATATAATGAAAAAAATAATTTTTTAAGGAGAGTTCTTAAATGAAAAAATTTTTATCAGTTGCGCTATCATTAGTAATGCTGGCTGCATCAGCTACTAATTTGAATGTCGCTTCAGCAGAAACCCCTAATAATTGGGCTTATTTAAGTCAAAAACAAGCAAGAAAAGCGGAAGCAAGGAAGCAAGAAAACAAAGCTTCAAAAGCTGTAAAATTTGCATCAGAAAATAAAGCTGTAATTGCAGGTGTTTGCGCAGTTGGTGGTCTGTCTCTATTAGGATTTAGAGCAACACAAAATAAAAAATTAGACGCTACTAAATGGCAAGACAATTTGAACGACCCAAGCAAGACAACTATTCAGAAGTTTTTAGATGCTGTTAAGATTTTGCTTTTTGGAGACTCAGCTAGAAAAGCTATAGAAAAAGCAGAGGCGGAAAAAAATATAGCAAGCAAAAATGTAGATGAGTTAAATGAAAAACTTAAAGAAGCAGAAACGGCAAAAAGTAATGCTGAAAAGGCAAAGGTAGAGGCTGAAAACAAAAAAGAAAATGCTGATAAGAGCGTAGACCTTATAAAAAATGGTGGCAAAGATGAAAAAGGCAATAATTTCAAAAGCCTAGAAACCTTGCAGAATGAAGAAAAAATTGCAAAAGAAACAAGTGTTAATGCAACAAATGCAAGAAAAGAAGCAGAAAAAGATTTATCTAAAGCAATGAAGGATCAAAAAGCAGCAGACCAAAATTTAAAGATTGCTAACAGACAATTTAATGCAACAGTAGCCCAATTTAATGAAATTAATGAAGAATTAAATCATAAAGACAATGGTGCTAAGGCAAAATTGACTAAAGCAACGGGAGATTACAAAAAGCTCTGTAATGATAAGGGCTGGACTTACAATACAGAGACTGGCAAATGTGAGCCTCAAGCTCCATGTGGACCGAATGAAGTCCGTGATGAAAAGGGTGTGTGCGCTTGTGCAGCTGACTATGTAAATGTAAATAATCAGTGTGTAAAAAAAGCTACATGTGGTGAGCACGAAGTTTACAATGAAAAGACTAATACATGCAGCCCTGAAAATTAAAATATTAAGAAAAATGTAACGTAAAAAATGATGTAATTTATGTGTTTTAGCGCCTTTCTAAAAATAAAGAAAGGCGCAACTTGATTATAATTTTGAATTATGGCAAGTATTTTATTAAAAATCATATAGTGTTTTTTATGAAGATAATTTTATGGAATTTTAAATTAAGGAGGCTTTTATTTTTATGAAGAAGTTATTTTCGATTTTGTTGTCGTTTTCTATTATTTTTACCAATGTTTCACAAAGCAGAATGTGTGCTGTTCATGCAGTTAATCCTACACCCACACCTGTGTCTATCTTAAGACCTAGTGAGCAGTCTACAAATTTGGATGATGTAGGTGCTTTATCTCTTTTATGGAAGTTAATTTCTAGAGTTGTAGGTGGAGGTATAGGAGCAATTTGGAAGTCTGCTATATATTCGGTATCCTGTGGCCAGAGGCTTTTAGGAGTTGTTGATGAAGTACTTTTTGGATTAGATAAGACAAAAAAGGCCGAAGAAGAAATTGAACAAATAGAAAAATGCCTTGCAGATGAAGAATGCAAGAAAGTACTAGAGGAAATCCTTAGTAAAGGTGTTGTAACCAGGAGTAACAAGAAAAAGCTTAAAGAAATCTTTAAGAACTTGTAATCTAATAATAACCAGTAGTAAAGTTATGTACAATATTTTTTTATTTAATATTTTTATATAAAAAAGCAATTACCCGATATTTTGTTTAGGTATTACTATTATTGAAACAAGTAATGCATGCAAAATCCGGGCCTTTTTTTGAATTTTTTTATAATACATTGTTAATCAAAAAGCTAACGAAAGGCACAGTTACTAAGCTAAATGTGCTAGTAATTAGCAGTGTTGCGATGGCGTATTCGGAGTTATTGTCATACTTTTTTGCCAATATGGCTATTGCTGCCATGGAGGGTAAAGCACAGAGCATTACTACTGTTTTAGAAATATTCTCTGAGACTGGTACTTGCTTTAAAATTAACCAAATCGAAACAGGAAAAAGAATCATCTTGAAGAGAATCAAGATGTATATTTCAAAATTTTTTAGATATTTTTTAATGTCAAAAAAGCAAAAAAGGCCACCTATATATATCATAGACAAGGCCGGAGCCATATTTCCAAGTGGAGTCAGCGCTAAAAATATTATTTTGGGTACTTTTAAGTCCAGAGTGACAGCGACCAGCGAAAAGATTATCGCTACTAATGCCGGATTTATAAAATTTTTTAAATATTTAAAATTATATTTATTTGAACTAGAGGCCAGCTTTATACCAAGAGTCCAAAGCATAAATTGGTCTACAATTATACACAAAGACATAAAAATACTGCCTTCTTTACCATATAGCGCCAAAATTAAAGGAATCCCGATGAAGCCTGCGTTCGAGAAAGTTGCCATAGCTTTATATATATTGGCCTTTTGATACTCGAAATTGAAGAACCATACAATAACGCAGTTTGATAGATACAAAAGAATAAAAGAAGCTAGATATGCTGTAAATATAGGAAAAGCATCAATTAAGCTGTTTAAAGAGGGGCCCGCTAAAAGGTTGCAGATTAACATTATGGGCATCGAAACATTTATTATGAATTTAGATATAGCGTTGAGCGAACCCTCATCGAAGATTTTGCATTTAACGCATAAGATACCGATGGATACGAAAACAGTAAAGATAAAGAGCTGCTGAAGGATTATAAAAAATTGAGCCATAACGAAAATCCCTCCCTGTTGTTGGGGTGTATCAAATAAAAATCCCCTTTTTGATAAAAATGCCAGGTAAAGTGTACCACTGTATGCATTATAAATCAAGAAGGGGAAAAGGTTTGTAATACAAAAATTAAAATTTAAGTAAGTAACTTTTAATAATAAAAAATTTATTTAAAAAAATACCTAGTGTCATAATTTAAATATTGCAAGTTTTTCTCCCTTTTTCTTGAAGATTATAATAGTATGCTAAAATTTCACCTATATCATAGTCGTTATCGATGGCGGAGGCATTTCTGTTTAGAATGAAGTTTTTGTCTTCTAGGACTTTTTTTGCGTCGTTATAGACGTAATCTATAGTCTCTTTCCAGAATAAGATATTCTCGGCGCGGAGGTCGACCCATCCTACTTGAATCCACTTTTCTAGGCGCTCTCGTGTGATAGTAAGATTACAATCCTTAGCCGGAAACAAGCTGTAGTCGCCTATGTACACGTTCTCGTTTTCTGTTACAATGGGCAAACCTAGAGATAGCATCTCTATAATTAAATTTTTGTCTGTCTCTAAATTTTGAACAACTAAATCGTATAGCTTTTTTATGTCTATTTTTTTAAGGTCATCCACAGTTTTGCAGACCTTTTTTATCATATATAATTCATATAAACGTTTTGCGACGGTAACACCAAGGTTCCCAGTTGCAATGCTTGTTGAACTATTTTCTTGCATTAATTTTAAAAGCTCTGTTTTTATTTTTTCTACCATAGATTTGCCAGCAAAAGTTGAACCTAGCATACCAGAATCCATGTAGTTTAACATATTTTTTTTAGTTTTGCCGCAGATGTCCTCAATGGCAGCGTTTGCGACTTCTTCTTTGGTAATAGCCTCCATTTGACCGATTGACGTGAGTGCAGAAAGCTCATATAATGAGTAAACATGATTTTCTCCAGCGCGAACAACAGGAAATTTAAGATATTCTTCGCTGACTCCTTTAGAATATTCAAGAGTGTCGCCCTCTTTTAGCTTCAGTTTTTTAGGGTTATTAATTTTTTTAATCAATCCAATATCTGTTTCAATGGGCTCAAATTTTGTGCTATCATAACCCACAAAAGTTGCTGGAATCAAAAGGCTGATGTTAAGGTTGGTGGTGTGGGATAAATTCCATAACAGCTGATGCAAAACCCCAGCAGCAGAAATTTTACCCATCAAAGCAAAAGACAAAGAGGATTTTGGGGTGTCTCCGTGAGTGTATGGCATATCCATGCCCATTCCACCCAGGCCAGTAGTAGAAACTTTTAAATATTTTTTTACCTTAAAGTCTTCCATAGCAAGCTTCAAAGCGTATACAAAACTAATAGCTTTTGGCACAAAGTCATTAAGAAGGATGCTAACAGATGTGTTTACGTCAATATTCGCGCTTTTACTGACTTTGCTTAGTATTAACTCGGGTTTATAGTGGTTGCCAAGAACCGTTCCAGAGTTTATTGCATCCACAATAAGGTCTGGTTCCCACTTTTGAACTAATTTGTATAAAGTAGATTTTTTCAAAATATCTGGCCCCAAGTCGGAGTAATAAAACCGTAAAAGTTCGTCCTTATATTGTAGCTTTTCTTGCATATTGGTTAACTTGTTAAATTTATATGGCATAAAAATGTTACCATAAGAAGATATAAGTTCAATATTTTTGCAGTATTTAGAAAAGTATTTGCAGCAGTTATCAGATTCATTTTTTGTTAAATTATGCAATATGATTTTTTCGGGCTTTTGCTCAATAATTCTTTTTGTTATTGCCTTGCCAATTTGGCCAACGCCTAAAACTAAAATTGTTTTCATAATTATGATTCCTCCAACTTTTAAAACATAGTACATAATAAGGTACACTAGGGGACTTATTAAAATATTTTTAACTAACACACGCTTTTCATTTTACAAAAAACAAACTATTAATATAAAAAACCTACAGTTATTCTTTTTATTTCCACAAAAGAAGTCCTTTCTATGAATTATTCTAAAAATATATAAAAATAAAATTAGTAAAGCTTATAACTCATATGATATGTTGATAATATGAAATAATTTGTCGAATTTTGTGGTTAATATAGTTTTTTATAAAAAGCGAACAAAGCCAATAGGTTGAAGTTTTGTATGTTGTGAAAAAAATTAATTTATGGTTAATAAGACATAAAATATCCCTTAAATATAAAAAATTCCCCACTGGTTAGAATAAAAATCAAAAATTCTAACAGATGGGGTATAATAAGCAGTTATTTAATTAATTATTAGACTTAGAGAGCTTTAGCAAGTGCTCATATTTATTTTTAGCCTGAGTTTCTGCTGCAGCAAAGAGTCTTTTAGCTCGTTCAGGATCCGACTCAGCAAGAGAAGTATACCGACCCTCATTCATAATGAAGTCGCGATAATTAAGCGAAGGAGCGGGGCTATCTAGCAAAAACGGATTTTTTCCTTCAAATTTTAATCTAGGATTAAACCGAAATAAGTTCCAGTAGCCAGCGTCTACCGCTCTTTTTTGTTCAAAAGGAGCAAAGCCAAGGCCTCTTTTAATTCCATGAGCGATACACGGCGCGTACGCAATGATTATTGAGGGTCCAGCATAGCTTTCAGCCTCAACAAAAGACTTAATGCACTGATTATAATCGGCTCCCATTGCCACTTGTGCAACATATACATGGCCGTAACTCATGGCAATAGCGGCTAGGTCCTTTTTCTTTGCGGATTTACCGTCGGAGGCAAACTTTGCAACAGAACCAGTCTGAGTCGCCTTAGAAACCTGCCCGCCGGTGTTGGAATAAACCTCTGTGTCAAAAACCAAGATATTCACGTCCTCCAAAGAGGCCATAACATGGTCAAGCCCGCCAAAGCCGATGTCATAAGCCCATCCGTCACCGCCAAAAATCCAAATAGATTTTTTACTAAGAAAATCTTTGTTTTTCAAGATTTTTTGTATGAGGATAGAGGCTTCTTCGTTGCTAGGCAAAGCCATTTCAAGTTCTTTTACAAGCACATTAGCTGCCAGCTTGTTCTTGCAAGCATCGTCAAAAGTAGCAAAGAATTCGTCACAGGCAGACTTTATGGTATCATTTATTGCCGTTGCAGCAAGCTTTGTTACGTATTCTTTTACGCGAGTTCTCATAGTTTTTTGAGCCATAGCAATTCCGTAGCCAAATTCCGCATTGTCTTCAAACAAAGAGTTGTGCCAAGCGGGGCCTTTGCCTTCATGGTTAACAGTGTAAGGAGTAGCAGGAATAGACCCGCCCCAAATTGACGAGCACCCGGTTGCGTTAGCGATGTACATTCTGTCGCCAAACAGCTGAGTCGCTAATTTTGCATAAGGAGTTTCTCCACATCCCGCACAAGCGCCCGAAAATTCAAGCAACGGCTGTTTAAATTGGCATCCTTTTACAGTAGATTCCTTAAATTTTTCTAAAACAGTCTCTTTTGAAGTCAATTTTGAAGCGTAATCAAATACTTTTTGCTCGCTTTTTTGAGTTTCACGAGGCTGCATAGAAAGCGCCTTCTGCCCTCTTTTCCCAGGGCAAATATTTACACAAATGCCGCATCCGGTGCAGTCCAGTGGAGAGACGGTTATAGCAAACTTCATGCCAGGAATACCCGTCATATCTGCAGACTTCATTCCCGCAGGTGAACGGCCTAACTCCTCATCGCTGATGGCAACAGGGCGGATTACAGCGTGAGGGCAAACAAGCGCACACAAGTTGCATTGAATGCAGTTTTCTGGGCACCAGCAAGGCACAAAATTAGCGACTCCGCGCTTTTCAAAGGCAGCAGCACCCTGTGGAAAAGTCCCGCCTACATATGGTACAAAAGCAGAAACCGGCAACTCGTTACCTTTGTTAGCATCAATTGGTCTCAAGAGTTTGTCTACGTACCGTGCAAGGGGGGCTTTTTCGTCACGCCCATCAGAATCGGCTTCATAGTACATGGCAGCTTCCCATTCTTTCGGAACCTCTACTTGCTGCAAGTTTAGCATTCCGCTTTTAATTGCATGGTAGTTCATCTCGACAATATCCGCACCTTTTTTGCCATATGACTGCTCGGCGGCCTCATTCATGTAAGCAATAGCCTCGTCTTCCGGCAGAATTCCAGTAATCTTGAAGAAGGCAGCCTGAAGGATCGTGCTTATTCTGCCGTGCAAACCGATTTCTTTCGCGATTTTTGTGGCATCTATGGTATAAAATTTAATTCCATTTTTCGCAATATAATTCTTTACATCTGCTGGCAAATTGATGTCAAGTTCGGCACCGGTCCATGGGCAATTCAAAAGAAAACTTCCGCCCGGCTTTAGGTCCGGAATAATCCTGTATTTGCCAATATAAGTTGGGTTATGGCAGGCAACAAAATCAGCTTTATTTATGTAATAGGTTGATTTTATCGGAGTTTTGCCAAACCTTAAATGAGAAATCGTCAACCCGCCGGACTTTTTAGAATCATGAGCAAAGTAGCCCTGCACAAAAAGATCCGTCTTATCGCCAATAATCTTAATCGTATTCTTGTTAGCACTAATTGTGCCGTCTGACCCAAAGCCCCAAAACTTACAAGACATAATGTCAAGGCCTGCGGTATCGGGGTTCTCGAAGGTTTGTAGCGATAAATTCGTAACATCGTCCACAATGCCAACCGTAAAGCGCTTTTTCCCACCAATATCGTTCATATTTCGAAAAACCGCAATAATGTCTGCAGGAGTAGTATCCTTTGAGGCCAGGCCATATCTGCCGGCAAAAACTTGTATATTCTCAAACCCCGAGTCCGCTAATGCAGCCAATATATCCAAATAAAGTGGCTCTCCGATTGAACCAGACTCTTTTGTCCTGTCCAAAACAGAAATTTTCTGTACTGTTTTAGGAATCTCGCTCAATAAAAACTCTGGCGAAAAAGGCCGATATAGTCGCACTTTTATGAGCCCAACTTTCTCGCCGCTTGCGTTTAAATAATCCACGACTTCTTCAACAGTTTCGCAGACCGACCCCATAGCAACGATGATTCTCTCAGCATCCGTAGCACCATAGTAGTTAAACGGCCGATAACTTGAACCCGAGAGCTTGTTAACTTCATCCATGTATGTTGCGACTAACTGCGGCAGCCTATCGTAGAAGACATTGCAAGCCTCTCGTTGCTGAAAGAATATATCATCGTTTTGGGCGGATCCGCGTAGCACAGGGTGCTCTGGGCTAAGTGCCCGCATTTTAAATTCATCCACTGCTGACCAATCTAGCATTTTGCCAAGAGTTTCATAATCCCAAACAGCTACCTTCTGGATTTCATGCGAAGTCCGAAAGCCATCAAAGAAGTGCAAAAATGGGACACGCCCTCTAATAGCTGCCAAATGCGCAACCGCGCCCAAGTCCATAACTTCTTGCGGATTATTCGAGCACAACATAGCATACCCCGTCTGGCGGCATGCATAAATGTCAGAATGATCGCCCAGAATAGAAAGTGCATGTGTAGCAACAGTCCTGGCAGCAACGTGTATAACGCTAGGGAGCAACTCGCCCGCCATTTTGTACATGTTAGGAATCATCAGCAAAAGCCCTTGTGAGGCCGTGTATGTAGTCGTCAAAGTCCCGGCAGATAGTGCTCCGTGGACAGCACCAGCAGCTCCAGCCTCCGACTGCATTTGAGTGACCTTTACTGGTTGACCAAAAAGATTTTTTCTTCCGGCAACAGAGTATTTGTCGGTCTCGTCGGCCATAGCAGAAGACGGTGTAATAGGGTAAATAACTGCAACTTCGGTAAAAGCATACGCAACAAGCGCTGCGGCCGTGTTGCCATCTATAGTTTCAAATTTTCTTTTTAACATGAATTTTCCTCTTTTTATAATTTACAATCAAATCTCAGTGTATCTTTTAGATTTTATCACTTTTATTACAAGCTGTAAAGACGAGCGAACAGGTAAGTTTTGCAACGCGCGAGTGGCTTAAATACGTGGGATTTTTTAATAAATTTATGTATCATCGCAATTTAATATTATTAGTTGCATTTAAAAGGTGAAACTTTTTGTAATTTAATCATTTTTGTAGCATAAAAAACTTGAACCAACGCCGGTGTTTTGATATAATTATATAAATTAATTAAAAGGACGTAATTTTATGTGTGGAATTTGTGGCTTTACTGGAGAAATTTTGGATAAAGAGCAAGTTTTAAAAAGTATGACAGATAAGTTAATCCATAGAGGCCCCAATAGTGAGGGGTTTTATTTTTCGAGCGAGATTTCTATGGGATTTCGGCGCCTGAGTATTATAGACGTGACGGAGAGAAGCAATCAGCCGATGTATAACGAGGCCAAAACATTGGTGTTGACTTTTAACGGCGAGATTTACAATTATAAAGAGTTGCGGGAAGAGCTTGTTGCAAGCGGACATAAATTCTGCACCAATACAGATTCAGAAGTTCTAGTGCACGGGTTTGAACAGTGGAAAGAAAAGCTGTTGGATAAAGTCCGCGGTATGTTTGCGTTTGCCATTTTTAACACGTCGGATAAGTCTCTTTTTGTGGCACGAGATTTTTTTGGCATCAAACCGTTGCATTATGCGATTGTAGAGGGCCATTTGGTTTATGCCTCTGAGATAAAAAGCATTTTACAATTCCCTAAAATAGAAAAAAAGCTCAATAAGCAGGCTCTCGATAAATATTTGTCGTTTCAGTATTCTGTCCCTCCAGAGACCTTTTTTGAGGGCATTTATTGCCTGCAGCCAGGACATTATCTGTGGTATAAAGAGGGCAAGCTAGAGATCAATCGATATTTTGAGCCAAAATTCGAGCCGGATAAATCTTTAACACTTGATGAAGCTGTTCAAAAGATCGAAACCGTTTTTGAAAAATCAGTGCAGATTCATAAAGAAAGCGACGTGGAAGAGGGCTGCTTTTTGTCTAGCGGGGTAGACTCCAGCTATATTTCTAGCTATTTTGTGGGGCAAAAAGCCTTTACTGTGGGCTTTGGCGAGGATGAAAAATATAATGAGATCGGATTTGCAAAAAGGTTTGCGCAAGAAATAGGGTTGGAGCATCACTCTAGAGTGATTTCTGCTGAGGATTTTTGGGCGAGCATCCCGCTGGTTCAGTATATGTTGGACCAACCTTTGGCTGATCCTTCTTGTGTTGCCTTATTTTTTGTCTCGAAGCTTGCCAAAGAAAACGGCGTTACGGTTGTGCTCTCTGGAGAGGGAGCAGACGAACTTTTTGGCGGATACAACATATATAATGAGCCTTTGTCGCTGTGCAAATATCAGAAGCTTCCTCAAGCTTTGCGCCGGCTGCTGGCTTATTTAGCGGAGATGATTCCGATAAACTTTAAAGGCAAAAATTTTCTGATCCGTGGGGCAAAGTCGCTGCCCGAAAGGTTTATTGGAAATGCCTTTATATTTTCTCACAAAGAAAAAATGGCACTTTTAAAAGAGGCAAAAATGGCAACAGCGCCGCAAAAAGAGTGCGAGAAATTTTACCAGAAGTCTAAAAGCTATGACGACGTGACTCGAATGCAATACCTAGATATAAACATGTGGATGGTGGGGGATATCCTTTTGAAAGCTGACAGAATGAGTATGGCAAACTCTTTGGAGCTGCGGGTGCCCTTTTTAGACAAAGAAGTTTTTGAAGTCGCAAAGAGAATCCCACTAGACTTAAAGGTAAACAATGAAAACACTAAGTATGCGCTCCGCAAAGCCGCGCTTAAGCATTTGCCTTTATTTACTGCAAAGAAGAAAAAACTAGGATTCCCGGTTCCCATTAGGGTTTGGCTGCGTCAGGAGAAATATTATAACATCGTTAAAAATATGTTTAGGTCTCCGTCGGCGGAAGAATTTTTCAGCACCGAAGTTTTGATTGATTATTTGGATAAACACTTTGCCGGCAAGGAGGATAACAGCCGCAAAATCTGGGCGATCTACACCTTTTTGACGTGGTACAACGTATATTTTAATAATTGACCTGAGTGGCTTTTGAAACCATAATTGACGGTTACGGATTTTTGTGCTAAAATAATTTTATAAGCAGGCTGAACAATTGCGGACACGAATTCGAAAGAATGTGCCCGAGGAAAGTCCGAGCTCCACAGGGCAGGATAACGGCTAACGGCCGCCGGGGGCGACCCTAGGGAAAGTGCAACAGAAATATACCGCCTTAAAGTAGGTTTTAATTTGCTTTTTGGTAAGGATGGAACGGCGAGGTAAGAGCTCACCAGCGCGCAGGGGACTGTGCGGCTCTGCAAACCCTATCTGGAGCAACACCGAATCGAGATTTATGCATTGGCCCGATGTTTCTCAAAAAGGTGGCACCGAGCTGCAATGGCAACATTCAGCCAAGATAGATAATTGTTCTTGACAGAACTCGGCTTATAGGCCTGGTTATAAGGCTAATCACATTTTGTGGTTAGCTATTTTTTGTTGAGGAAGGTTGCCTAGATGGCGGCTTCTTGTATAGAAGAGAAAAGGTTTGGGCAGAGCTTGCTGGGGGCTAGCACACAATTAACCGACAAAACCTGATAATTTTATTTGTTTTGCGATAGAGGTGTTTGGCGAGCTTAGAATGGCCTGAAAAAATAATAAAAAAATTTTGAAAAATTAGTTGACAAAGGGGAGAAGGAGTGGTAAAATAATAATCACGTTGCCGCGGATGGAGAAAAGTTGAGGATTGAGGCAACGAAGGACCTTGAAAATTAAACAACGAAGACAAAAAGACCCGTAATTTCTTGAGAAGAAAGTTTTTGAATTTCTGAAACAGAAAAAAAGAACCGAACAACTCAAAAAGTTATTTTTAAAGAGTGACGAACAAAAAACGTCAGACGCAAAGCGTCGAACAATGAGCAGAAAAAGCTCTATTATTTTTGTTTAAACGGCCGTTTGGCTTTTTAAAGCAATATATTAGAGAGTTTGATCCTGGCTCAGGACGAACGCTGGCGGCGTGCCTAACACATGCAAGTCGAACGATTTAGCATTTGAGCTTGCTTGAATGCTGGATAGTGGCGGACGGGTGAGTAACGCGTGAGCAACCTGCCTTTTTGAGGGGGATAACACCGGGAAACCGGAGCTAATACCGCATAAAATATTGAAATCGCATGGTATCGATATCAAAGGAGCAATCCGCAGAAAGATGGACTCGCGTCCGATTAGCTAGTTGGAGGGGTAATGGCCCACCAAGGCGACGATCGGTAGCCGGACTGAGAGGTTGAACGGCCACATTGGGACTGAGACACGGCCCAGACTCCTACGGGAGGCAGCAGTGGGGGATATTGCACAATGGGGGAAACCCTGATGCAGCAACGCCGCGTGAGGGAAGAAGGTTTTCGGATTGTAAACCTCTGTCCTAGGTGAAGATAATGACGGTAACCTGGGAGGAAGCTCCGGCTAACTACGTGCCAGCAGCCGCGGTAATACGTAGGGAGCGAGCGTTGTCCGGAATTACTGGGTGTAAAGGGTGCGTAGGCGGGTAAGCAAGTCAGGCGTGAAAACTATCGGCTTAACTGATAGAGTGCGTTTGAAACTGTTTATCTTGAGTGAAGTAGAGGTAGGCGGAATTCCCGGTGTAGCGGTGAAATGCGTAGAGATCGGGAGGAACACCAGTGGCGAAGGCGGCCTGCTGGGCTTTAACTGACGCTGAGGCACGAAAGCATGGGTAGCAAACAGGATTAGATACCCTGGTAGTCCATGCCGTAAACGATGATTACTAGGTGTGGGGGGACTGACCCCATCCGTGCCGGAGTTAACACAATAAGTAATCCACCTGGGGAGTACGACCGCAAGGTTGAAACTCAAAGGAATTGACGGGGGCCCGCACAAGCGGTGGAGCATGTGGTTTAATTCGAAGCAACGCGAAGAACCTTACCTGGCCTTGACATCCCGGTGACAGCGGAGCAATGTCCGTTTTCCTTCGGGACACTGGAGACAGGTGGTGCATGGTTGTCGTCAGCTCGTGTCGTGAGATGTTGGGTTAAGTCCCGCAACGAGCGCAACCCTTACTGTTAGTTGCTACGCAAGAGCACTCTAGCAGGACTGCCGTTGACAAAACGGAGGAAGGTGGGGACGACGTCAAATCATCATGCCCCTTATGACCTGGGCTACACACGTACTACAATGGCCGTAAACAGAGGGAAGCAAAGCCGCGAGGTGGAGCCAACCCCCAAAAGCGGTCTCAGTTCAGATTGCAGGCTGCAACTCGCCTGCATGAAGTCGGAATTGCTAGTAATCGCAGATCAGAATGCTGCGGTGAATACGTTCCCGGGCCTTGTACACACCGCCCGTCACACCATGGGAGCCGGTAATACCCGAAGTCAGTAGCCTAACCGCAAGGAGGGCGCTGCCGAAGGTAGGATTGGCGACTGGGGTGAAGTCGTAACAAGGTAGCCGTATCGGAAGGTGCGGCTGGATCACC